>JAMHUH010000254.1:0-5521 GCA_035904925.1 Nannocystaceae bacterium | reverse complement strand
TGCCCGAAGCTCGTCCAGCCTCCGTCGGGAGGCCAGTTGGTACTCTCCCAGCCTGTCGCTTGCTGGTCGATCGAGTGGAGTTGGTTCGAGTTGCTCGCGTCGAACCGCACGCGGGTCCGTGTTGGCGGAGATCTCAGAGACCACTAACAGACGGCACGCACTCACTGCAAGGGATCAAGACAATCAAAAATTGAGCGCGCTCAAGGTTACGAGAACCGTCCGACCCGCGGGCCAGCGTCCAGCCCACGGACCACCCCGATTGGCACGCTCCCGCCTAACCCCGCGAAATCCCAAGCATCCCAACCTGGCCCGCATCTCGCTATGCGGCAGGCCATGGCACGCAAGCCCAACAAGTCCATCACCATCAACGACGACAAGCTCGACACGCCGGTGCGCGAGGCGGTTCGCAAGACGATCACGTCGATCTGCGAACGCTTTGGCAAGGGCGCCATCATGGCGCTGGGCGGGGATCCGGGCGATTTGCCTCGCTATGATGCGGTCCCGACGGGGTCGCTCGGGCTCGATGAGGCGCTCGGGATCGGCGGGTTGCCGCTCGGGCGGATCGTCGAGATCTATGGGCCCGAGTCTTCGGGCAAGACCACGTTGACGCTGCACTTGATCGCGGAGGCGCAAAAGCGTGGGCTGGTCTGTGCGTTCATCGACGCCGAGCATGCGCTCGATGTGATCTATGCTCGCTCGCTCGGGGTCGAGCTCGACGAGCTGCTGGTCAGCCAGCCGGATCATGGCGAGCAGGCGCTCGACATCGCGGACTCGCTGGCGCGGACGGGGGCGGTCGGGCTGATCGTGATCGACTCGGTCGCGGCGTTGATCCCCAAGGCGGAGCTCGAGGGCGACATGGGCGATCACCACGTCGGGCTGCACGCGCGCTTGATGAGCCAGGCGATGCGCAAGCTGTCGGGCGTGGCGGCGCAGACCAACACCATGATGGTGTTCATCAACCAGCTGCGGCACAAGATCGGGGTGACCTTCGGCAGCCCGGAGGTCACGACCGGCGGCAACGCGCTCAAGTACTACGCGAGCGTGCGGCTCGACATCCGCCGGATCGCGACGCTCAAGGACGGCGAGAAGCCGATCGGGTCGCGCACGCGGGTGAAGGTGGTCAAGAACAAGTGCGCGCCGCCCTTCGCTCGGGCGGAGTTCGAGATCGGCTTTGGTCAGGGCATCGACCGCGAGGCGGAGGTGCTCGACCGCTCGCTCGAGCTCGGGCTGATCGAGCGCTCGGGCAGCTGGTTCTCGTGCGGCGAGACGCGGATCGGCCAGGGTCGCAACGCGGCGCTGATCTGGCTGCGCGAGAACGTGGTCGAGCGCGATCGCCTGCTCGCGGCGGTGCGGGCCAGCTTCGGCGCACGGCCCTTGGCCGGGGGTGGCGATGACGCGATCGAGGAGCTCGAGGCCGAAGAAGTCGCGGCCTGAGTTCGCGGCCTGAGTTCGCTCACCGCCCCGACTCGCACGAGTCGGGGCGGTTGGCTCGACCGCGCGCTACGCAAGGCTCTGTGTCGGCGCGCGGCCAGCTTTGCCGGCTGCGGCCCTGGCGAGGTCGCTCGGCTTGGTGATAGAGTCCGCCAGCGAGTGTCCGCGACCATGGCTGAGCATCCGTCCTCCGACAATCACCCGCAGATCCCCGGAACCTCGTCGATGGCTTGGTTCGCGGTGTTCTTGGCCGTCACCTTCCTCGGCCTGACGATCTTCCTTCAGCTGCACTTCGGGAATCCCACCCCGCCCTGAGCTCGACCAGCATGCAGTCGGTCGGACCGGCCACCATGTTTCGGTCGGTGCCCCGGACCGGCGTCATCTATGTGATGACCGAGGCCGCCGAGCGCGGCTTTCACTATGGGCATCCGGCGTGGTGCAACCTCGGCCAAGGCGCGCCCGAGACCGGGATGCTGCCTGGCTGCGCGCCGCGGCTGAGCCACGTCGATCTCGACGATGTCAGCTCCGAGTACGCGCCGGTGGCCGGGCTCGGCGAGCTGCGCGAGGCGGTCGCCGAGCTCTACAACCAACGCTATCGGCGAGGCATGCCGACCCGCTACTCGGCCGAGAACGTCGCGATCGCGGCGGGCGGTCGAACCGGGCTGACGCGGCTGGCGACGGCGCTGGGCAACGTCAACCTCGGCCACGTGCTGCCGGACTACACCGCGTACGAAGAGCTACTCGAGGTGTTTCGGGCCTTCGTGCCGATCCCGATCGTGCTGCGCGAGGCCGACGGCTTCTATCTCGATCCGGCCTCGCTGCGCGACGAGATCGTCGGCAGTGGGCTCGGGGCGCTGCTGCTCTCGAACCCCTGCAACCCGACGGGTCGCTTGATCGCGGGCGACGACCTGGCCGCTTGGGTCGCGACGGCGCGCGAGTTCGGCTGCGCGCTGATCCTCGACGAGTTCTACGCCCACTACCTCTACGGCGAGGGCAGCCCACGCAGCGTCAGCGCGTGCGCCTACGTCGAGGACGTCGATCGGGATCCGGTCGTGGTCGTCGACGGCCTGACCAAGAACTGGCGCTATCCGGGTCTGCGCTTGTCGTGGACGGTCGGGCCCAAGGCGGTGATCGAGCGGGTCGCCTCGGCCGGCAGCTTCCTCGACGGCGGCGCGCCGCACTGCCTGCAAAAGGCCGCGCTGCCGCTGGTCGACGCGGGGCTCGCCGATCGCGAGGCGCTGGCGATCCAGCAGGCCTTCGCGATCAAGCGCGAGCTGATGCTCGGCCGGCTCGGCGAGCTGGGCATTCGAGTGGTCGGCGGCGAGCGAGGCGGGCCCGAGGGCGCGTTCTATTGCTTCGCCGATCTTCGCGGTCTCGCGCCCTCGCTCGCGGAGGGCATGAGCTTCTTCAAGCGAGCGCTCGAGCGCCAGGTGATCTGCGTGCCCGGTGTGTTCTTCGACGTCGATCCGGGTAAGCGGCGTGGACACATTCCTTCGCGCTTGTCGGGCTTCGTGCGCTTGAGCTTTGGACCCGAGCGCGAGCAGGTCGAGCGCGGGCTCGATCGCATCGCCGCGATGGTCCACGAAGCGGCCTGAGTTCGTGCGCCCGAAAGCGCAGCTGGCGAAACCACCACGTCGCGAGCAAGTCGCGTCGGTGGTAGATCGCCAGCCATGCAGCTCTACCACAACCCGCTTTCGCCCAACGGTCGCAAGGTCAACGCCGCGATCGTGCATCTCGGACTCGGCGACCAGGTCGAGTCGAAGATCGTCCAGCCCTTCCAAGGCGAGACCCGAACGCCCGAGTTCCTCGGCATCAACCCCAACGCCAAGATCCCCGCGTTGGTCGACGGTGACTTCAAGCTGTGGGAGAGCAACGTGATCATGGCCTACCTCGGGGAGAAGGCCGGCAACACCGAGTTCTGGCCGAGCGGCCAGGCCCGCTACGACGCGATGCGCTGGATGAACTGGGAGGCCGCCCACTTCAACCCGGTCGTCGGCGTGTTCTTGTTCGAGAACCTGCTCAAGAACATGATGGGCGCGGGCGATCCCGACGCGGCCAAGCTCGAGCAGGCCAGCAAGGACTTCGAGCGCTACGGCAAGGTGCTCGACGAGGCGCTCGCGGGTCGCTCCTTCTTGCTCGGCGACAAGCCGACGATCGCCGACTTCTCCGTCTGCGCGCCGCTCGGCTACGCGGGCGCGGCCAAGGTTCCGGTCGCGCAGTTCCCCAACGTCGTCGCGTGGATGCGCCGGATGGAAGAGGTCCCGGCCTGGGCCGCGACCGCGCACCGCATGGGCGGCTGAGCTGCGAAGCTGCGCAGCTCGAAGGTCGGGGGTCAGGCCGCGAGGCTTGGCTCCCGACTGTCTTGCCGGTCAGCGCAATCTCCGCTGGTCTAAACGAAAACAAAATTCAGTGAGAGCGTGAGTCTACCCGTGTGGTAACTCGGCTTTGCGGGTGCTATCGACTCGGATTGAAATGGCTTTTCAATCCGGCAAGACCCTCGCCGAGCTGGAGATCGGCCAGCGAGCGATCGTGAAGGACGTCGTGGGTGAGGGTCGGATGATGGTGCGGCTGCTCGAGATGGGCTTCGTCCCCGGGGTCAGCGTCGCGCTGGTCAAGCGGGCGCCGCTGGGTGATCCGCTCGAGCTGCGGCTGCGTGGCTATCACGTGTCGCTGCGGCGAGCCGAAGCGGGGGCCGTGCTGGTCGAGGCCCGAGTCGACGAGGCGCGCGCATGAGCGAGCTTCGGATCGCGGTCGCCGGCAACCCCAACGTCGGCAAGACCAGCCTCTTCAACCTGCTCACGCACAGCCGCTACAAGGTCGGCAATTATCCGGGCATCACGGTCGAGACCCGCGAGGGTCGGCTGCGTGTCCACGAGGATCCCGACAAGCCGATCACGCTGATCGATCTGCCGGGCACCTATTCGCTGACGCCGACGGCCGAGGATGAAGCGGTCGCGTTTCGAGTGCTGACCGGCGCCGACGGGCATCCGCGACCCGACGCGGTCTTGCTGGTGCTCGACGCCAGCAACCTCGCGCGCAACCTCTACTTGGCCCTGCAGGTGGTCGAGCTCGGGCTGCCCTGCGTCATCGCGCTCAACATGGTCGACCTCGCCGATCGAGCCGGCGTGCCGGTCGACGTCGACGCTCTCGCGGCCGCGCTCGAGCTGCCGGTCGTGCCGACGGTCGCCCGCAGCGGCGAGGGCATCGAGACGACCGCCGCGATGCTGCGCTCGCTCGGCCCCGCGCTCGCGACCCCGCTGCCCAACGCGCTCGAGGCCCGCGTGTCGAAGGATCCGGCCCGCGCCCGCTGGCTGCTCTCGGCCGCGCTCGCGGACGCGCTCGAGCTGACCGGCGCGACCACCAGCGAGCGCGAGGCCCTCGCCGCGCTCGACCCCGAGCAGATCCGCACGGCCGTTCGAACCCAGATCGAAGCGCGCTACGCCAAGGTCGATCGCCTGCTCGCGGGCGTGATCCCGGCCGAGCCCGAGCGGGCGCAGCTGGCCGCGCCGGCGATGGTCCGCTCGGCCCAGATCGATCGCGTGCTGACCCACCGCGTGTTCGGCCCGCTGATCTTCTTGGGCGTGATGGCGCTGGTGTTTCAGTCGCTCTTCTCGTGGGCCGATCCCTTGATCGGGCTGATCGAGGGCGCGATCGGCTGGCTCGGCGACGTCACCCGCAACGCGCTGGGCGAGGGTGCCTTCACCGATCTACTGACCGAAGGCGTGATCGCGGGCGTCGGCAACGTCGTCGTGTTCGTCCCGCAGATCGCCCTGCTCTTCTTGTTCGTCGGCCTGCTCGAGGACTCGGGCTACATGGCTCGCGCCGCGTTCATCGTCGATCGCCTGATGGCCCGGGTCGGGCTCAACGGCAAGGCCTTCGTGCCGCTCTTGTCGGGCTACGCCTGCGCGATCCCGGCGATCATGGGCACACGGACGATCTCGGGCTTCAAGGATCGCCTGGTCACGATCTTGATGATCCCCTTCATGAGCTGCAGCGCTCGCTTGCCGGTCTACTCGCTGGTGATCGGGGCGCTCTTCGCCGCCAACGAGCGCGTGTTCGGGCCCTTCACCCAAGGCGGCCTGATCTTGCT
>JAMHUH010000253.1:0-1767 GCA_035904925.1 Nannocystaceae bacterium | reverse complement strand
GCTGCTCGCTGGCGATGCTGCTGGGCGGCATCGAGCGCGTGCTCGAGCTGGCCAACACCATCGACGCCACGCTCGCGGCGAAGGGCGAGCGTCGGCGGGTCCGGATCTTCGACATCGGCGGGGGGCTGCCGGTCGCGTATTATCCTGACGCGACTCCCGACTCGATGCAGAGCTATGCCGAGGCAATTGGTCGCCGATTTGGTGATCTTTTCTCGGGCCGGTTCAGGTTGATCACCGAATTCGGCCGCTATGTACATGCAAATTCGGGCTGGGTCGCCAGCCGGGTCGAGTATGTCAAAGAGGGCCAAGCCGGCAAGACCTTGATTGTTCATGTTGGCGCCGATCTCCTGCTTCGCAAGTGCTATTCCCCCGCCGATTGGCATCACGAGATCATGGTCGTGGATTCGCGCGGGAACCCCAAGGCGGGAATCGATGATTCGCCCTATACGGTGGCCGGTCCACTGTGCTTCGCCGGGGACATTCTCGCCCGAGGGATCCGGCTGCCCGTCGTGAACGAAGGCGACTATGTTCTGATTCGAGACACCGGCGCCTACACGCTGAGCATGTGGTCGCGGTACAACAGCAGGCAGGTGCCCAAGGTCGTCGGCTACACTGACGAAGGCGAGCAATTCGAGCTCCTGCGCGAACGCGAGACCGTCGAGCAAGCCGCGAATTTTTGGGAATGAGACGAACGGGGCTCCGCGACTGGATGGTAAAAATCGTTGCGGCAAACGATCGATCGTTTCCAAGAACAAGAGCGCTTTTCGTCGTGATCGCGAGATCGGCGATTTTGGCATTGCGCGGTTACCATGCGTGCTGCTAGTGTCGCCATGGCTGCGCTTCGATCGCGCCTCTTGCCGGGAGTTTTCGATGAATCCCCCCATGTCGGACAGCTTTGAATCGATCTGTCAGAAGCATCGAGAGTTTCTTCGTCGCGCGGCTCGTCAAATGGGCGTTCCAGACCAGGAAGTCGATGACTTGATTCAGGACACCTTTTTGATTGCGCATCGACGAATGTCTTGTTTCGAGCAACGATCGGGTATCGGGACTTGGCTCTACTCGATCCTTCGCAACGTCGTGCGAAACCGTCGCCGCGGTTGGCGTCGCTACGAACGGAAGTTGTCCATCTATTCGACTCTCGTCGAGGACACCATGCCTTGTCCGAGCGAACAACTGTTGGCCAGCCGAGCGTTGCAAGCCTTTCTCGCCCATCTCGATCAGCCCCGGCGCGACGTGTTCGCGCTCGCCGCTCTCGGCTGCACCGGGCGGGAGATCGGCGAGCGGCTCGAGATCAACCAAAATACCGCGGTGGCGCGCCTGCGTTCGGCCCGACGAGAGCTCGCGCAATGGAGCGTCGTCGGGATGCCGTGAAAAAGGGCTCGGCATCCATCGGCCCCGGTTGGTGTACCGAGGGCGTGGAAAACGTGAACTCAGTCGCGCTCGGTGAAGGGCAGCGTGTCCGACAAATACCGAGTCGGATGGCTCTCGCCATCGGAGCACTGCGTCGCCCAGGGCGCGGCGTGGCTGCTCTGGGCCAGCGAGACGCAGATGCGATCGGTCGGGCCGTAGGGCAGGTGGAAGAATTCTCGCACGCCGCCGCCGGGGGCTTGGACGCTGGGGCCGAGCGACTCGAGCTCGTGCTGGCCCTCGCCGCGGCGGGTCATGCGGATTCGCTGGAGGGCGAGTTCGAACGAGTAGGGGCTGGTCTCGTCGTCGATCGGCTGGGCGCCGAGGACCCAGAGGCTGGCCTCGCCGCGCGAGATGTAG
>JAMHUH010000252.1:0-6020 GCA_035904925.1 Nannocystaceae bacterium | reverse complement strand
TCCGACCAGATCTGCGCGAGCACGTCGAGGGAGGCCTCGTCGACGCTGGCGTTGACGGCGTAGTAGCAGCCGCCGAGCCCGACGCCGCAGTGACCGGCGATGATCTTGCAGTCGGCGTCGGTGATGCACTCGGTCATCCCGACCAGCGCCTCGTATTCGGCCTCGAGCTCGAAGCAATCAGCCGGTGTGTCGCTGACGGTGGTCGATTCGCTGGTCCAGTCGGTGGTCGATTCGGTGGTCGATTCGCTGGTCTCCGCTTCCGTCGTCGACGTGCTCGACTCCGCGTCCGTCGTCGACGTGCTCGACTCCGCGTCCGTCGTCGACGTGCTCGACTCTGCGTCCGTCGTCGACGTGCTCGACTCTGCGTCCGTCGTCGACGTGCTCGACTCCGCGTCCGAGTTGTCGGTCTCGCCAAGCTCGACGGCGGCCCCGTCGAGGACAACGATGTCGAGCACACAACCCGGGGTGAGGGAGAGCAGCGCCAGGAAAAGGAAGGCTTGTCGCTTCATGCTCTCGACTGTCCGGGATCGAGCGAAGTGGTTCGAGGAAATCACCAACACGCGGCGCGATCGAGCAACCAGCGATCGGGGTGGGCGTCGGCGATCGCCTTGGCGTCGGCGCTGCGATCGAGCGCACATAGAGCCCCGATCTCCAGCGCGGCGGCGCGATCGGCCAACGCGGCGTCGGGCCAAGTTCGGGCCTGGACCAAGCGCAGCACGTCCTGGGCCTCGCCACGGAGCAGCGCAGCGCGAGCCTCGGTGAGGGTTCGCAGGGCCTCGAGCTGCGGCGAGGGCTCGTCCGTGGGCGCGTCCTTCTTCGTCGGGACCTTGGACCGGGCTGGGGGCTCGAGGGCTGGGGGCTCGGGTTGCGCGGCCAAGGCGACCTCGAGCTCGGTCGAGCCCAACCCCGTCGAGGTCGGCGACGAGTCCGAGCGCGGTCGTTGGACGCGAACCCGCTCGGCCGCGACTCGAGCCGGCGCTCGCTCGCGCTGCTTCATCTCGACCACCGTCGCCACGCTGGTGATCATGCCGAGCGAAGCGACGGCGATCGTCAGCTTGCCCAGCCAAGTCGCGACGCCGAGCCCCGAGCTCGCACCCCCAACCAGCTCGAGCGGCGCGCCGACCAGGATCGCCTGCAGCACCCGCTCGCGTCCGCCTTCGTCGGCGTGCGGAGGATCGCTGCGGCTGCGCGCCACGGCTCGCTCGAGCTGCTCGCGGGCCTCGTCGTCACGCTCGAAGGCGGCCGCGAACGCCTTGCGGGCGGCTCGCAGCCGGGTCCGCGCGGTGTTGTGGTTGATGCCCAGCGCCTCGCTGATCGCCCGACTGTCGTGGCCCTCGAGCTCGGCGAGCACGAACACGCTGCGCCGCTCCGGGTCGAGCGAGGCCAGGAATTGATCGAGCAGACCGATGCCCAACCCACGCTCGGCCTCGCGCTCGTGCACCCAGCCCGCACGCAGCTCGCCGAAGGCCTGCTGCTTGCGGCTGCGTCGTCGCTGCCCCCGGGCGTGGTTGCGCAGCACGTTGCGCAAGATCGCGAACAACCAGGTCGAGGGTCGGGCCGCGCCCTCGTCGGTGAACTCGTCGAGCCGACGCAGCGCGATCAAGAAGGTCTCTTGCACGACGTCGTCGACCTCGGCCGGCTCGACGCCCAAGCGCAGCGCGCAGCGCCAGACGAAGTCGTAGTGGGTCCGATAGAGCGAGGCGAAGCGCGGCGGCGGGGCGCGGCGCGGGCTGACCGGCTCGCGCGGCGTCGGCTCGCGCAGCGTTAGGAGGCGGACGCTCATGGACGCGCCTGCCTGTCCGGGTCGCGGCGATCTGGTTGCGGGGCGCTCCGAGAATTTCGCGATCCGAAGCGAAGCGCCAGGCCAGCGTGGAGCCGGCCAAACACGACCGGGGTCGTGTACTCGGCGTCGCTGCCCGCCAAGCCGAAGTGCGGGCGGACCACCGAGAAGCCCAGACCGACGCCACCAAAGAGCGCGATGCCAGGTCGGATCCACCACTCCAGCGAGGCGTCGGCGCCCAGCCACACCCAGGGCTGGCCGGTCGAGCGGGGGTTGGTCACACCGACCCCGCGAGCGAGCAGCTGGCCGCCGCCGAGCTGAGCACAGAGCGGAGACTCCAGCCTTCGCCGCCGCAACACGCCGCAGCCGTCCAGCTCGGTCGACCAAGCCCACAGGTCGCCGCCGAGCTCGGGGTTGGTGGTCGAGCGAAAGCCCGGCCCGAACCAAGCGCTGGCCTGCGCGAGCGCCCGAAAGCGATCGACCTCGAGACCCAGCCCGAGTCGGCCACCACCGCCGACGCGCGGGAGCACGTTGACGAAGCCGAGCCCCTGCGCGAGCACGAGCCCGCGAACGCGACCCGCTCGCGGACTCGCGGGCGGCTCGGGCTCGGGCGAGAGCCAGACCTGAAGCTCGGGCTCGGGCTCCGGCTCCGGTGGCGAATCAGGCGTGGGCTCGACCGGGCGAGGCTCGCTTGGAATCGGCGGCTCGACCCGCTCCGGCGCGCCTGCCAAGCGCGAGGACGTGGGACGGCGAGGCGCCTGCGGAGGGGCAGTCCAAGCGAAGGGATCGAGCGTGCTCGCGAGCAGCATCAGCGCGACCTCGGCCAGCTCGTCGCAGTCGTGGCTGCGGAGGATCCGATGCTCCTGCCAAGGTCCCAGCCGCCAGCGCAGATCCAGCTCGTAGCCCGAGCCGAGATCGCGGACCCAGGCCGAGGCCGAGAGCCCCGCGCTCGAGCTCCCGACCAGCATCAGCGCGAGCGACTCCTCGACCTCGGCCTGACTCGGGCACGCCGCGTCGGCCGTCCACTCGAGCTCGAGCGGCTGCGCGTCGTCGGATCCGGGGTTGCCCATGAGGAGGGCATGCAACGCCGCGGCGAGGCGCACTCGCTCGGTCTACCTCGCAGCACTCGAGTCCGCCAATGCTCCCTGGCAAGGTCGCTGGAGCGGGCACCGACGCGCGCGACGCGTTCGCGCCTAGGGGCCCAGGGGCCTGCCGCAGCGCCGCTTTGGCTCGCTCCACGCGGCCTGCTTTCTCGCGTCGCTCGGCTCGCCTATATGCAGGGGAACGTGACCGCCGAGCCCAGCTCCACCCCCGACTTCGACGTCGCGATCCTCGGCGGCAGCCTGATCGGCAGCATGGCCGCGATCATGCTGCGCAAGCGAGGCCTGCGGGTGGCCGTGCTCGAGTCGCGGGCCGAGGGCCAGCCGCTCAAGGCTTCGGTCGGCGAGGCGTTGACCGAGGGCACCAGCGTGTTCGTCCGGCACGAGATCGGCCTGGGCGACTGGCTGAGCGAGCACGCCTACCGCAAGTTCGGGTTCGACTTCCTCATGCAGCCGCGCACGGGCGAGCGGCCGCGCACGCTCGAGGGCTGCCACGAGCTGCTGCTCTCGCTCAAGCCGCTCGAAGCGATCCCGGGCGCCTTCAGCAAGCTGATCCCGACCTACCACGTCCATCGTCCGGCGCTCGACGCCGAGGTCGTGCGCCGGGCCAAGGCCAGCGGGGCCGACTACATGCACGGCGCGGCGGTCGAGCGGGTCGAGCTCGGGCAGCTCGATCATCGCGTCGTCTATCAGCGCGAGGGCGTCGAGCAGACGCTGCGCTGCAAGTGGGTGCTCGACGTCAGCGGCCGCCGTCGCTTGCTCGGCAAGCAGCTCGGCATCAGCCACTCCAACAAGGACCAGCTCGAGACCGCGGCGATCTGGACCCGCTTCACCCACGTCCGCACCGACAGCGAGTTCTGGCAGACCTTCCACGGCATCGACCGGCGCAAGCAAACCATCCATTGGAGCGGCCCGGGGTTTTGGTTCTGGTGGATCCACATCGACGAGCAGACGACCTCGGTCGGGGTCTCGTTCGACAAGCGCCAGCACCAGCCCGACATCAAGGCCGAGGACCGCGGCTTCGGCGAATTCGTGGCCAAGTTCCCGGCCCTGGGCGAGGCGTTGAAGGGCGCGGTCCCGGTCGAGCCCTTCAGCTACTACGCCCAGCTCTCGCACGGCTGCGAGCACTGGATCTCGACCCAGGGCTACGCGCTGATCGGCGACGCCTCGGCCTTCTTCGACGCGCTCTACTCGATCGGGATCGAGATGGCCTGTCGGCAGCTGGTCGCGGTCGCCCCGATGATCGAGGCCGCCGTGGCCGGCCGCGCGCCCGAGCCCGCGACGGTCGATCTGCTCAACCAAGAGCATCGCTACTTGCAAGAGTCCGTGCTCGAGCTCAATCGCTTCAAGTACGAGCACGCCTGGCACCAGCCGCACGTGTTGATGCAGACGGCGCTCTACGATCTGGCCGAGATCGCCGAGCTCTATCACATGCAGGATCCCGAGCACTGGACGCAGGCCAACCTCGATCGCAACTATCGACTCCAGTGGGGCTCGATGAAGCGCCGCGACGCGCTGCTCCGCTTCCAAGCCAGCGCCAAGACCGACGCCGCGCGCGACCGCGACACCAAGCTCTTGGCCAAGGCCCTGCTGCCCGGTCGGCTGATCTACACGGTCACCTGGCCGCTCTGGCACCTGCCCAAGACTCGGCCCTACTTCTTCATCCTCACGCGGCTGTGGGGCTACATGGAGCGGATGACCCAGCGCTTCAAGCTCTGGCCCGACTTCTTGAGCCTGATGGCGGGTCGTCGACGCAAGCCCGAGCCGATGCCGATGCCGATGGCCACGGACCCCTGAGCCGTGGCCGGGTTCGATTCACGCGTGCATCAGGCCACGCCGCAGCTCGACGCTCGCCTCGCCGCGCTGGCCGAGCAGCCCTACTTTCGGGTCGCGACCCAGGCCGAGATCGACGAATCTTTCGCCGCCTACGAGGCGGGCGACATCGAGGGCTTGCTGACGACCTGGCAGCGCGTGGCCTCGCCGACGCGCGCGCGCATGCCCGGCGCGCTCGAGTGGGGCTACGCGCAGGCCGGCAAGGGCCCGCGGATGGTCAACGCGCTGGTCTTCCTGGTCACGCTGCGCGCGGTGCTGCGGGCCGGCGAGCGCTTCCGCGACACGCTCGCGCCCGCGGTCCAGCAGGCGATTCGAACCGAATTTCCCTGGCTCGAGCATCGCCACGAGCACGTGCCCGAGGGCTTCACGCCCCGCTTCGAATTCCCAGTCGTGTTTCGCGAATTCCTCGAGTGGGGCGACCTCGACGACTCGCGCGCGCGCTGGCAGCTCGCCGTCGCGCTCAACGAGGTTCAGCAATTCAGCTACTCGAGCTTCGCGGCCGAGCTCTTTCGCCTGCCCGAGCTGCACCGCCACGCCGCGCGCGAGCGAGCAATGGCGCTCGACTACTTTCGCCACGGCGCGCCGCGGTGCAGCAAGGACCTGTGGCGCGAGACGATCTACGTGCTCGATGCCCTCAACGCGGCGGTGTTCGAACTCGTCTGCAAGCCGCATGGGGTGTTCGCGTGGGCGATCCAAGGCGCGCTGACCCAGCGCGGGCAATGGCGGGCTTTCGTCGCCGGGCTCGACACGCCGCAGTGGCGAATGGGCTGATGGGTTGATGCGGATGACAAAGGGACGCTGACTCGGTGGATCCTTCGCGGATGATCGGGTTCTCGACAACCAGGCTCTGCGGTGGGAAAGAGGGTCGCCCGCTCGGGCTCAAACACGTCGCCCTTCGAATCGCGGGTGCCCTCTCCTTGGTTGGCGATCTCTGGCAGTTGTGGCGTTCGTGCACGGAAGCCAGGGGCTCGACTCGCCTCGGAGCGACCCTCTTTCCCCCCGCCCGCCTTTGACTTCGAGGGTCCTCGCCCTCACCCACAGGCAGCGTGAGAGCTCGGATCGCCGATCACCTTCGCAGTGCGGATCGCAGGCTACACGACCATGTGTCGATGCAGGGGTCGGCCGCCGCCGAGCTCCTGGACCAGATCGAACATGAGCTTGGTGAAGGCGTCGCCCTCGCGAAACATCCTTCGCCGGACTTCGACGTCGCGCTGCATCTCGTCGATCAACACCGCCTTGCCCGCGTTGCTCTGCTCGAGATACGAGGCGTACACGCTCAGGAGCTCGTCGACGAGCGCGAGCTCGCG
>JAMHUH010000251.1:0-9882 GCA_035904925.1 Nannocystaceae bacterium | reverse complement strand
CCGAGTTCGGGCGCGAGTTCGTGTCGATGGACAGCTTGCCCGAGTGGGCCACGCGAGCACCGCTCGCGCGTGTGCCCGAGCTCGAGGACCGGGCGCGCTTGCTCGAGTCGCTCTACGCCGACGCCACGCCGGGAAGCGCAGGTGCGGCGGAGCTGGCGGTGAGCTTGGGGAAGATCGAGTCTTCGCTCGGGCACGTCGACGCGGCCTTGGAGTGGTTCGACCGCGCGGCGCTCGACTATGTCGAGACTGGAGACCGTCCTCGCGCGGTCGATGTTCGTCGCTGGCGTACGAGCCTGCTTCTGCGCGCGCAGCAATTCGAGCTCGCTCGAGCGGAAAGCTCCGCGGCGCTGGCCCTCGCCGAGGCCACCGACCCAACCAGCAAAATTTCAGCACAGCTGGCCGTCGCCGAAGTCAAACAGCAGCAGGGGCACTACGACGAGGCCATTCATCTGCTGCGTGATGTGGCGAATCGGGCGGCCCCCAAGCTCCGCGCACGGGCACTCACGCAAATGGCATCTGTGATGTTGGCTGCGGGCGACCCGGCGAGCGCATTGGCCGTCTATGAAAAGATATCGAGCATCGAAGCGCTGGCTGGCGATGCCTGGGACGGCGCACGCAACTCGAAATCCATCGCAGCGGTGCTCGTCAGCATGCAAGATTTCGAGGCGGCACTCGAAATCTTGCGTGGGATTCTCCCAGTTTTTGCGGAGCTTGGTGACGAACTCGAACATGGTCGAACTGCGCTGTTCATCGCGGCGATCCTCGCTCGGCTCGGTGAGGCGGACCAAGCCAAGAGTCTCTTGCGTGAAACGGCGATCCCGACGCTAGCTAAGGTCGATGCGTTGGATGACCAAGCCCGCGCAGACGCCTTGCTCGCCGCGCTCGAGCGCGAGCGCGAGGCCGCTAGCAAGGATCGCGGCTGATCGTCGACCCGCTGACCTGGGGATCCCCATTGGCCAGCACGAAGATGCCCGGAAAGTCCTGAGTCTCGAACCCATCACTCGGGTTGCTGCACAGCTGCGAGTCCTGAATCACCAGCGAGCCACTCAGATCGTTGCTGACGAAGAAGATCGCCCCGCCGCCTTCGTTGGCGTGGTTGTCGGTCATCTTGGTCCCGCACAGGCTCAGCGTGAAGGTGTTGCCGTCGTTGTAGATGGCGCCTCCGCTGCCGCCCCCAGGCGTGCCGCCTTGCGCAGGGTTGGCTCCGTTGCCGATCGCTTGATTGTGCGAAAAGAGGCTGTTGATGATGGTGTAGGACACGCCGATGCTGCTGAGCCCGGCGCCGTTCGAGCAGCGGTTGCCGAGCGCAGGGTCGCCGCCGAAGGTGGAGTTGACCACGTAGACCGGGAGGCCTTGGGACTGGCTGAGCACGCGCACGGCCCCGCCGCCGAGGTCCGGGCCGGTCTCGTCGCAGACGTTGTTGAAGAAGCGCGAGTTGATGATCTTGACTCGACCGCCACGCACGAAGATCGCCCCACCGCCGCCACCCTCGAGCGTCTCGCCGGTCGAGTTGCCGTCGACGAAGGTGAGGTTCTGGATGGTCAGGCGCGGGTGGTCTTGGTCTTGGCAATGATCGGTGGTCCAGACCTGGTCGGCGTCGCAGGTGTTCATGTAGAGGATGCGCCGCGCCCCGGCGCCGCTGAGCGTGACCAGGCCGGCGCCGTCGATCACGATCTCGGGGCCCTTGTCGTTGAAGATCTTGGCGGTCTGATCGAGCGTGATCGTGACCGGCTTGGGGCCGCAGTCGAAGGTGATCACGCCGCCGGCCGCGACCGCGTCGACGAAGGCCTGACTCGTGCAGCTCTCGGGCGTGCCGCTGCCGACGATCGTGGTCGGGTTGGTGACGTCGGCTGGGCGGGCGTCGTCGGGGATCGAGCAGCTGCCCTCGAGGTTGCCCGCGGGCGGACCCGACTCGGGGTCGGTCAGCGGGTTGTCGATCGGGCCGCCCTCGTCGTCGCCGCTCGTGCAGGCGAGGACAGGGGAGAGCAGGGCGAGGGCAGGGGTGAGGGCGAGAGCGAGGCGCTTCATGGGGTTCAACAGGGTCCTTCGCTGAGCGTCGAGTTCGTGACCTGGGGGTCGCCGCTGGCGAGCACGAAGATGCCCGGGTAGCCCTGAGTCTCGAACCCGTCGCTGGGGTTGTTGCACAGCTGCGAGTCTTCGATGACCAGCGAGCCGCTGAGATCGTTGCTGACGAAGAAGATCGCTCCGCCGCCTTCGTTGGCGTGGTTGTCGGTGATCTTGGTCCCGCACAAGGTCAGCGTGAAGGTGTTGCCGTCGTTGTAGATGGCGGCTCCGCTGCCGCCACCCGGCGTGCCTTGCTGGGCGGGGTTGGCCCCGTTGCCGACCGCCTCGTTGTGCGAAAAGAGGCTGTTGATGACGGTGTAGGACACGCCGATGCTGCTGAGCGCGGCGCCGTTCGAGCAGCGGTTGCCATACTCGGGCCCGCCGCCAAAGGTGCTGTCGACCACGTAGACGGGCAGGTCTTGCGATTGGTCGAGGACCCGGAGCGAGGCGCCGCCGAGGTCGGGGCCGGTCTCGTCGCAGCTGTTGGCGAAGAAGCGCGAGTGCAGGACTTTGACTCGACCGCCGCGCACGAAGATCGCACCACCGCCGCCGCCATCGAAGGTCTCGCCGGTCGAGTTGCCGCCGACGAAGGTCAGGTTCTGGAGGGTCAGGCGCGGATGATCTTGGTCGTCGCAGTTGGGCGTGGTCCAGACCTGATCGGGATCGCAGGTGTTCATGTAGAGGATCCGGCGCTGGCCGGCGCCGCTGAGCGTGACCAGGTTGCCGCCGTCGATCACGATCTCGGGCCCCTTGTCGTTGAAGATCTTGGCGGTCTGGTCGAGCGTGATCGTGACCGGCTCGGGGCCGCAGTCGAAGGTGATCACGCCGCCGGCCGCGACCGCGTCGACGAAGGCTTGGCTGGTGCAGCTCTCGGGCGTGCCGCTGCCGACGACCGTGGTCGGGTTCGAGACGTCGGCGAATTGCGCCTCGGCCGGGACCGCGCAATTGCCCTCGGGGTTGCCCGCGGGCGGGCCTTGATCGGGATCGGGGCCAGTGTCGCTCGAGCTGTCGGTGCTCGAGCTGTCGGTGCTCGAGGCGTTGGTGCTCGAGCTGTCAGCGCTCGAGCTGTCGGCGCTCGACGAGCTCGAGGCGTCGGTGCCGGTCGACGCCTCGCTGGTCGAATCGTCGCCGCTGGTGTCGGCGAGCTCGTCATCGCTCGCGCCCTCGGAGGGACACCCGAGCATGGTGCCCACGAGGGGCAGCGTCAGGACCAGAGCGCGTCGCATGCCGGGATCCAAGCATGGTTGGCTCGGCTTGGCGCGGGGTCTCGCAGCCCCACGCGAGGCCTCGTCGAGCGCGTGGGCGCGACTACGAAGACTCGCAGTCTGCGAGCGACCAGCCACGCGATCAGTGCAGCGGCGAGAGCCCGCGCGCGGGCTGGCGGGTGCGCGGCGTGCCAGCCAGAGGGTCGGGCTCGGGCGCGTTGGCCAGCACGACCCAGACCATGTCGAGGCGATCGAAGCGGACCGAGGGCACGACGTCGACCAGCTGCGAATCGACCTTGCGATCGACCACGACCACGCGCCCGACCGGGTGGCCCTTGGGAAAGAGGTCGTCGACGCCGCTGGTCTGGATCATGTCGCCTTCGACCACGGGCTCGTCGCACGAGATGATCCGAACTCGGCATTGATCCTCGCCGAGGCCCTCGAGGATCCCGGGGCAGCGAGTCCGCGCGACCTCGACGGCGATCTTGCTCTCGGGATCGGTGATCAACATGACGTCGGAGTGGGCCGGGCCCGTGCGGTTGATCCGACCGACCACGCCGTCGGGCGCGAGCACGGCCATGCCCGGGCGGACGTAGTCGGTCCCGCGGTCGACCGAGATCTTGACCACGCGAAAGAAGGGCGACTGCTCGACGCCAGTGACCGCGGCCGAGAGCAGGTCTTCGGGCACCTGGTCGCGCATCTGCAAGGCGCGACGCAGCTGGCGGTTCTCCTCGCGCAGCTGGGCGAGCTCGACCAGCTCGCGCTTGTGCATCCGGTTTTGTTCTTCGAGCTCCTGCTTCTCGTCGAGCATCTGGGCCTGGAAGACCCAGCGCTCGAAGAAGGAGCCGACCCACGCGGCCGAGTAGCTCATGCCGGCCTCGAGCGGCGCGCCGATCCGATGCACGGCGCGATCGAAGCCGCTCATGTGCTGGGGATCTTGCACGGTCGAGCGCAGCAGCAGCAGCGGGATGCCGAGCAGCACCACGATCACCGCGCCGCTGCGGATGTCTCGGAGGGAGACGGCCACCGCGAACTACTCCAGCGCCACTTCGCGCAGAATGTCGATCTGATCGAGGGCGGCGCCGGAGCCGAGCACGACCGCGAAGTCGGGCTCGTCGCACAAGAACACCGGCAGCCCGGTCTCTTGCGAGAGCAGCACGTCGAGGTTGCGCAGCTGGGCGGCGCCGCCGGTCAGGACGATGCCCTTGTCGACGATGTCGGCGCAGAGCTCGGGCGGCGCCCGCTCGAGCACCACGCGGACGGCGTCGACGATCGCCGAGACCGGCTCGCTCAGCGCCTCGCGGATCTCTTCGGAGTCGATGACCACGGTCTTGGGGATCCCGGCCACGAGATCGCGGCCTTTGACCTCCATGGTCATGACGACGTCGGTCGGCGCCGCGGTCCCGATCTCGATCTTGACCTTCTCGGCCGTCCGTTCGCCGATCAGCAAGTTGTACTTGCGCTTGATGTGCTGGACGATCGCTTCGTCCATCTTGTCGCCGCCGACCCGCACGCTCTTGCAGGCGACGATGCCGGCCAGCGAGATCACGGCGACCTCGGCCGTGCCGCCGCCGATGTCGACGACCATGTTGCCGCCGGGCTCGGTGATCGGCAGGCCGGCCCCGATCGCGGCGGCCATCGGCTCTTCGATCAAGAACACCTCGCGCGCGCCCGCGGCCAGGGCCGAGTCGCGGACGGCTCGCTTCTCGACCTCGGTGATGCCCGAGGGCACGCAGATGATGATCCGCGGCTTGACCAGGGTCTGCCGGTTGTGCGCCCGGTTGATGAAGTGGCGCATCATCGCTTCGGTGACCTCGAAGTCGGCGATGACGCCGTCCTTCATCGGTCGGATCGCCACGATGTTGCCAGGCGTTCGGCCGAGCATCTCCTTGGCTTCCTTGCCGACCGCGAGCACCCGCTTGATCGTGCCGCCCTGCTTTTGAACCGCGACGACGCTGGGCTCGTGCGCGACGATGCCCTTGCCCTTGACGTAGATCAGCGTCGTGGCAGTGCCGAGGTCGATGGCCATGTCGTTGGAGAACAGGCCGTATACCCAGTCGAAGAGCATGCGAAAGCGGATTCGAGGCGGTCTGGCTTCGAACTGGACTGAGATACACGGGTTCGACCACCGCGGGCAAGCGCGAGCGGGCGCTCGACGGGTGAGCAGGTACCCAGCGCGGATCCGCCGGCCCGTGTCATGGTTTCCTCACAGGCTCGGGACCAGAAGTTCACCGCGATCGGGAATCTTCGATGACCTCGCTTCGGCGCCGGCGGGCTCTGTTCGCGGCGCTCGTGGATGGGTAAGGTCTGCCCGCTCATGTTCGGACCCAACCGCGGAAAAAGCGGCAACCTGATCATCTGGCTGATCTTGGGTGTGCTCGCGCTCGCCTTCGGCCTGACCTTCGGTCTGCCCTCCGATCAGCTCAGCTTCGGCGACGCTGGACTCATCAAGGTCCACGACCAGAGCATCGCGAACGAGGACTTCGCCTATCAGACCCAGGCCGTCTCGCGCGTGCTGCCGCTGCCCGAGGGCGAGCGCTCGGCCGTGATGGGTGTGCGCGAGGAGGTGCTCGAGGCCGCGATCGAGCGGCTCGTGCTGCTCGAGGTCGCCGATCGACTCGGGCTCGCGTCCGAGATCCGCGACGCCGAGCTGATGACCAAGGCCGGCTACTTCGTGGTGCTCGGCAACGAGGTCCCGCTCTGGCCTTGGGCCCAGACCGGCAAGTACGACCACAAGCTGTTCAAGGACGTGCTCGTGCAGTTCGGCGTGCCCGAGCCGCGCTACCTCGAGATCCAACGGCAAGAGTTGCTCGCCCTGCAGGTCCGCGACTTGATCACCGCTTCGGTCGTGATCCCCGAGCCCGAGCTGTGGGCCGCGTACGAGAAGGACAACAACCAGCTCTCGCTTCGCTACGTCCGCTTCCCTTCGCAGGACTACGCCGAGCTGATCGATCCGACCCCGGCCGAGGTCGACCTCTACATGGCCGACCACGCCGACGAGCTGATCGAGTCCTACGAGCGCGACCAGTACCAGTTCGTGAAGCTGCCCGCGCAGGTCGATCTGCGCCTGATCGAGGTGGCCAAGCCAGTCGCGCCGCCGGCCGACGTCGACGAGGCGCTGAAGGCCGAGTGGCAGGTCCGCTTCGACGCAGCCAAGGCCAGCGTCGAGGCGGCGCGCAAGCGGATCGTCGAAGGTGGCGAGAGCTTCCCCTCGCTCGCGCGCGAATTGTCCAAGCACTCCGACACCGCGCGCTCGGGCGGCTACTTCGGCTGGACGCAGGTCACCGACACCGGCAGCGGGCTCGAGCCGGCGCTCGACGAAGCCGCCCAGAAGCTGGCCGACGGCGAGGTCTCGGGCGTGATCGAGACGGCCGAGAGCTTCTGGTTGGTCAGCGTCGAGGGCCACCGCGAGGGCGACGTGCCCGAGGCCGACGCCAAGCGCGAGCTGGCCGAGGAAGCGGTCCGCAAGGCGCGAGGCCGCGAGCTGGCCAAGCAGGCCGCCGACGAGGCGCTGCTCGCTCTGCGTGAGGGCAAGTCGCTCGACGATCTCTTCGGTGGCAGCAAGCCGCTCGGTGGCCTGCCCACGATCAACCCGATCGAAGAGCTGCCGCTCGGCGGCGCCCCGGACGAGGCGCTCGGACAGCCACGGGTCGAGGAGACCGGCCTGTTCACCTACGGCAAGGCGATCCCCGGCGTTGGTTCACAGTCCGATCTCGCCGACGCGGCCTGGGCCGCCGAGCCCAAGACCCTGCTCGAGCAGACCTGGGATGTCCCGGGTGGGTTCGTGATCGCCCAAGTCGACGAGAAGCAAAAGGCCACGCGCGAGGGCTTCGCAACCGAGCGCGCCGCCCTCTACAGCCAGTTGGCCGAGATGCGCGCGAGCGGGGCCATCAGCGCCTTCACCAAGCGGCAGTGCTACCTCGCCAAGGCGACCGTCGACATCCGCGTCAACGAGGGCCAGATCAAGCGGCTGATGAACTACGGCGATCTGGCGCCCAAGGACGAAGAGGGCAAGCCGACGCTCAAGCCCTACGAAGTCTGCTCGCGGGTCGGCGACGGCGGCGGCTTGCTGCGGCTCTCGATGATGCTCGGTGGCCAAGGCGGCGGCGCGCCGCCGCCCTGAGCGGAGTCGGGCCGCAGCCACGTTGCTTGGGCTCGCGCGATGGCTGGACCTCACGACGCCCTCTTCAAGGCTGCCTTCGAGCAGCCGGACAACGCCGCCGCGCTGGTCCGCCGCTGCCTGTCCGACGAGCTCGCGGCGACGATCGATTGGTCGACCATGGAGCTCATGCCCGGCTCCTTCGTCGACGACGAGCTGCGCTCGCGCCACTGCGATCTCGTGTTTCGCGTCGCTTCGCTCGCCGGGCCGGTCGTCGTGTACGTGCTGCTCGAGCACCAGTCGACCAACGATCGCCACATGAGCCTGCGGGTCCTGGTTTACCTCGGGCGCTTGTGGATGCGCTGGGTGCAAGAACATCCAGGCGAGCCGCTGCCCTTCGTGATCCCGCTGGTCGTGTCGAACGTGCCCGAGGGCTGGCGCTCGCCGACGCGGCTGCGCGAGCTCTTTCCCCTCGCTACGCTCGCGGCACGGCCGGAGCTCGGTCGGCACTTGCCCGACTTCGAGATCCTCGTCGACGACCTCGCGCGGACGGGCGACGACGAGCTGAGCAGTCGCGCGCTGGCCAACTTCGCCAAGGTGGCGCTCTGGTTGCTGCGCGACGGCCGGGTCGACGCACGCCTGCGCGAGACCATGCGCAAGTGGGTGGGCTTGCTCGATGAGCTGCCTTTTCCGGCGCTGGCGACGATCGTTCGCTACTTCGCGCGGGTCACCAACGACCCCATGATCTGGGAGGAATTTCGTGCCAACCTACACGAGCTGGCCCCAAGGGCCGAGGGGGACGTCATGACGCTTGCTGAGCAGTGGGAAGCCAAGGGAGAGGCGAGGGGGGAGGCCAAGGGCCGCGCCGAGGGCGAGGCCAAGGGCGAGGCCAAGGTCTTGACCAAGCAGCTGACGCTCAAGTTCGGTGAGCTGCCGGAGCTCTACCGGGCCCGGCTGGCGAGCGCGAGCATCCCCGAGCTCGATGTCTGGGCGGAGCGCTTGCTCTTCGTCGACTCGCTCGAGCAGGTGTTCGCGCCCTGACCCACGCCTGAGGCTCGAGCTCCCATCGAAGCAAGATGAGCTCGACGCAGTACCGAGTGCTCGTGATCTCCTGCGAGGGCTCGCAGGTCGACTTGGAACTTCGCCTCGTCGGCGATCACAGCCACGTCTACGCCGAGCCAGGCTTCCTCGCGCGCGTGATCGCCGAGTCGCTGCCCGAGCCGAGGGTCGTCGAGCTCCTCGGTGGCGTCGAGTCCGACGCGAGCGAGCGGGCCTGGGATTGGCTGACCGCGCACGCCGACGCCCTGATCGACGAGCGCTCGATTCGAATCCACGACGAAGCGGACTATCCGAACGAGCACGGGTCCGAGTCGCGCTTGGTCGCGCAATACACCGCCGAATTCGCGGCGTCATGGCAGAGCGATCGAGACCCGACCTTGCACGTGATTCGACAGCGCATCCACGAGCTCGGGGCCCAGCTCGAGTTCGAGTCCGACCCTTCGATGTACGCCGCGGCGACGCTCGCGGACCTCGTCCACGAGTTGGTCGACGCGCACTTCGAGGCCCTGGCCAGGCGCCGCCCTCGGGCTTCGATCGCGTTCGCCGTCCGCGATTCGAAGTGGGTCAGCCACCTTCGCGCGGGCGATGAATTCGACTCGCTCGCGTGGCCACCCTGACGCTCAGCGCTTGGTCTCGCGCATGCGCAGCGCGACGATCGTGCCCGAGCCGAAGGTGATCGCCGCGACCACGAGCATCGCAGGCCGGAGCCCGAGCCAGTCGGCGACGAGGCCCGCGAGCAGGGCCCCGATCGCGTAGCCGAGGTCGCGCCAGAGCCGATAGACGCCGACCGCCGAGGCCCGCCAGCTCGCGTGGGCGACGTCGGCGATCGCCGCGAGCAAGGTCGGGTAGACCATCGCCGTGCCGAGGCCGAGCAAGACCGCCGCGCCCGCGAAGGTCGCGAAGCCCTGCGCGACCACGACCAACACGATCGCGATCGCCTGCAAGAACATCCCGCTGGCGATCAGCCACTTGCGACCGACGCGATCCGACCACGCGCCCGTGAAGAGCTGGGCGAGCCCCCAGGTGGCCGGATAGATGGCCGCGAGCGCGCCGATCTGCTCGAGGTTCATCGCGGCGGCGGCGAAGAGCATGGGGAAGAGGCCCCAGGCCATGCCGTCGTTGAGGTTGTTGACCAAGCCGGCCTGGGTGACGCTCGAGAGCTCGCGGTCGCGCAGCGTGGTCCGCCAGAACACCTCGCGGGCGGAGGGCGGGGGCTCGAGGATCGTTTCGCTCGCCGCGAGTCGAACCTCGACCGCGACATGGCCTCGAGTCTCGCGCACGAGCAGCGCGCTGAGAGCAGCTCGACGCCCTTGGCCGTGACGACCGTGTCGGCGAGGTTGAGTCGCTCGAGCTTGGTCAGCTTGGCCACGTCGACCAGGGCCGCGTCGGTGATCAGCGTGTGGTCGAGCCTCAGCTCGCGCAGTGATTGGAGCCCGACCAGCTGGGCCACGCCCT
>JAMHUH010000250.1:0-2516 GCA_035904925.1 Nannocystaceae bacterium | reverse complement strand
CCTTGGGCGTGTCCTCGACCTGAACCCCGGCCTCCTTGAGCAGGTCGCGGATCAGGTCGGACTTGGCGAAGTCCTTGGCCTTGCGAGCTTCTTGGCGCAGCTCGAGCAGGCGATCGATGACTCCACCGAGCGCCTGCTCGCGGGCTTGGTCGCCGCCGCTGACCGGCAGGCACTCGCTGATGAGCTCCGGGTAGAGCCGCTCGTCGGCCAGCTCGACGCCGAGCACCCACAGGTGGCGAGTCAGGCAGCGATAGGCGGCGAGCAAGCTGGGCAGATCCTCGACGCTCTCGAGCCCACCCGCGAAGAGCTCGTTGACGTAGTCGAAGAGCGCCGCGCTGGCCTTGGGCGTGCCCATGTCCTCGTCGAGCGCGGCGATGAAGCGATCGATGAACACCTTCGAGCGCTCGCCGAACACCCCATATTCGAAGCTCGGTCGCTCGCGCGGGATCGCCTGGTCGGGCGCGCGCAAGCTGGCGTAGGCGCTGACGACCGGGATCGTGATCGTCTGCCCGGCCGCGAGCGCGGCGAGCAGCCGCGTCGCGAGGCTGGTGACGGCGCGCTTGATCTTCTTGAAGCCCTCGCTGGTCTCGGCCAGCAGCGTCCACGAGAAGGCCAGCGGCGTTCGGTAGTGGGTCACGCCATAGAACCAGCGGACCTCGTCGGCGCCGTGGCGATCGAGCAGGCCCGGGATGCTGATCACGTTGCCGAGCGACTTGCTCATCTTGACCTGGTTGCCCTCGTCGTCGAGCAGCTGCAGGTGGGCGGGGTGCATCCAATAGCCGACCCAAGGGTGGCCACAGAGCGGCTCGGCCTGGGCGACCTCGTTCTCGTGGTGCGGGAAGAGGTTGTCGATCCCGCCGCCGTGGACGTCGAAGTGCTGGCCGAGCATCACGGTCGACATGACCGAGCACTCGATGTGCCAGCCCGGCCGACCCTGCGGCCACTCGCCGGCCCCGGTCGGCCAGCTCGGCTCGCCGGCCTTGCTCGGCTTCCACAAGGTGAAGTCGACGTGCGAGCGCTTGCGGGCCGTCTCGGCCTCGTCGGTCCGCCCGCTCGCGCCGGCCTGCATGTCGTCGGGGTTGCGACCCGAGAGCTCGCCGTAGCGCGGGAAGCTGTGCACGTCGTAGAGCACCTCGCCGTCGACGACGTAGGCGTGACCCTTGTCGAGCAAGGCCTGAACGGCCTCGGCCTGCTCGGGCACGAAGTCGGTCGCGCGCGTGTAGGCCGAGTAGTCCTTGATCTTCAGCGCCCGGCAGTCGCGGCGGAACCCGGCGATCACCCGCTCGACATGATCGAGCTCGCCGACCCCGGCCTTGGCCGCCTCGACGATGATGCGATCGTCGATGTCGGTGTAGTTGATGATGCTGATGACGTGGTGGCCGCGGTACTCGAGCCAGCGCCGGAACATGTCCCAAAAGCAGTAGGTCCGCGCGTGGCCGATGTGCATGTCGGCGTAGACCGTCAGGCCGCAGGTGTAGATGCGGACGACCTTGGGATGCGCGGGGACGAACTCCTCTTTGCGCTTCGTACGAGTGTTGTAGACGGTCAGGGCCACGGGACGCGGAGTCTATCAGGCCGAGCCATGAAGGGCAGGGCGGCGCGTCCCGAAGCGGGACGATCGGCGCTTCGTGAGGATCCGCCAGCGAATCGCGGTGCTTTCCGGTCGAAGTGGCCAAGCGGGGATCGAACCATGTCCGAGACGTTCGAAGAGGGCCATGAAGACACTCCACGCATCCACCTTGATCGCCCTGGTCTGCGCACTCGCGGCATGCACCGACGCATCGACCGACGAGAGCTCGACCACGACCAGCCCGGGCGAGACCAACGACGAAGTCGGCAGCGAGAGCACGAGCGAGGCCACCGACACCAGCAGCGACACGACCGGCAGCGAGAGCGACACGACCAGCGAGACGGGTGAGCCCGAGCCGGCGGTCTGCGGCGACGGCCTCGTCACCGGCGCCGAGCTCTGCGACGACGGCAACGCGATCGACGACGACGGCTGCTCCAACGCCTGCGAGCCGCGGCCCTGTCCGCTCACCTGGGAGCGGATCGACGAGCCCGTGACGCTGACGACCACGAAGCTCGACAACACGCCCCTGGCCGAGCTGCCGAACGGAAACATCGTGGTCGGCAACACGCTCGACGGCGCCTCGGGCATCGACATCCGCGTCCAGGTCTGGACGCCCGAGGGCGACCTGGCCTGGTCGGTCGTCCACGAGATCGGAGCGCTGCGCGACAGCATGGGCGACGTGCTCGCCGACGCCAGCGGCGACATCTTCGTCGGCGGCGGGGCCAACGTCGGCACCGACGGGGTCGCCACGGTCCTGCGCTTGTCGGGGGCCGACGGCAGCATCGTGTGGACCTTCGAGCGCGACATCGTCGGCGCGCTCGACAACGTCCACGCGCTGACCCTGGACGATCAAGGCCGAGTGCTGGTCGCGATCGAAGCCGGAGGCAAGGACGGCGAGCGGGACGTCGAGGTTCAGGCGCTCGACCCGATGACGGGGCTCTCGGAG
>JAMHUH010000249.1:0-8096 GCA_035904925.1 Nannocystaceae bacterium | reverse complement strand
TCCGTTCGCCTCAACATCGCCCTGCTCGGCCACGCCAGCACGCACGAGGACTTCACCTACGCGTTCGGGCTCTACCGGATCCAGGCCTACTGTCTGGCCGCGGGGCTCGACCAGCACAGCTACCGCGTCTTCGATCGCAAGTCGTCCGACGACGAAGCCCAGGACCTCGAGCTGCTCTTGGCCGAGCAACCCGACATCGTCGGGCTCAGCGCTTACCTGTGGAATTTGCCTCGCGTGGTCCGCTTGGTCAGCGCGCTGCGCCAGCGTCGACCGGAGCTCTTGATCGTGATCGGGGGCCCGAGCGCCAAGGGCTTCGACGATCTAGCGATCGATGACACGCGGCCCGATCTCCTGGTCGTGGGCTTTGGCGAGCTGGCCTTCGCCAACATCGTCCGAGCGGTCGAGGCCGGCGAGCTCGAGCAGCGGATCGACCAGCTCGGCAACGTCGTCCACTACCCCGGCAAGACCGGCCCCGGCGTCCAGCGCAGCGCGCCGCTCGAGGCCCAAGCCAGCCTCGACGATCTGCCCTCGCCCTACCTCATGGGCCTCGTCGAGCTCGCGACCAAGACCCTCTACGTCGAGACCGATCGCGGCTGTCCTTATAGCTGCGCGTTTTGTATCGAGAGCACGGCCTCGCCCAAGGTCACCGCCTTCTCGATGGCCCGGGTCGAGGCCGAGCTTCGCTGGGCGCTCGAGCGCAAGATGGAGCACATCGAGATGTGCTCGGCGATCTTCAACCGCGACACCGAGTGGTTGGCGGCCTTCGTCGAGCTGGTCGAGCGCCTCGATCCCGGCGGCACGCTGACCTTCTCGGGCGCGCTCTACAGCACCTACGTCGACGAGCGGCAGGCCGATCTTCTGAGCCGGCTCAACCTGAAGTCGGCGCTCTTTGGGCTCAACTCGACCAACCCCGAGACCTTCAAGTCGGTCCGTCGGGTGATCCGGCTCGAGCAGTTCGCCAAGCAGATCGGCCTGCTCGGCGGCTTCTTGCGGCCCGAGGTCTCGCTGATCATGGGCCTGCCCGGCGACACGCCCGAGGGCTTCGCCAAGACCCTGGACTTCGCCAGCTCGCTCGAAGCGGACGTGATGATCTTCCGCTTCATGGTCCTGCCCAACACGCTCTACTACGAGCAGCGCGACCGCTACGAGCTCGAGATCGACTTCGAACACGACAATCGGATCCTGAGCACCTCGAGCTACAGCCGCGAAGACTTCGCCCAGATGGAAGCCATCGCCGCCGCGGCCGGGTTCGAGCAGCTGAGCCCGGGGCAATGGGCCAAGCGCCGCAACGAGGCCGTGCAGGCGCCCGAGATGGCCCGCAAGCTGTGGAACTTCGCCTACCTGGCCTTGCGCGCGCTGGACTTGGCGAGCATGGCGTGGCCGGATGGTTGGCGCTTCGATCGGGTCGTGCTCGAGCTGCGCCGCTACGTTCAGATCAAGCTGCTCGGGCCGGGTGATCAGCAGCTGGAGATCTTCGTGTTCCAGCGCGTCGACGACGTGCCGCACTTCGCCCAGTCGCGCTTCTTCAACGTCGCGTACCGCGAGCGTGGGCAACGAGACGAGGGCAGCGGGGCGCGGCCGGTGTTGGAGCGCTTCGTCGCCGCGTTGGTGGGGGCCGAGCGGGAGTTGCTTGGCTCGCGCCGTCGCTGAGGGCTCGGGATCCTTCGCGGGCGCTGACTCGGTTCGTCCTTCGCGGACGCTGGTGGCTTCGACAACCAGGCTCTGCGGTGGGAAAGAGGGTCGCCCGCTCGGTCTCAAACACGTCGCCCTTCGAATCGCGGATGCTCTCTCCTTGGGTGGACCACCCCTCGCGATCGTGGGGCTCGTGCGTCACAGCCAGGGGCTCGACTCGCCTCGGAGCGACCCTCTTTCCCCCCGCCCGCCTTTGACTTCGACGGTCCCCGCCCTCGCCAAGAGAGACTGTGAGAGCTCGGATCGACTGCGCGCGAGCAGGAGCTTCGCCTCGAAGATGAAGTGCGCGCGGGCAGTCCGAACCACCGCCCAAGGTTGGGCGGGCAAGGAGGAGGGGGAGGAACCGGCGGGACCGGCGGGTTCCTCAATAAAATCAATTCAAGAGATCGCGGCGGCGAGGCTGGTCGTCGAGCAAGTCGCGGATCCCCGCGACCTCGGGATGCAGCACCGCGAGCAGCTCGAGCACGTCGGCGACGCGGCGGCGCTGGCCCGCGCTGGCGTAGTGGCGGCGCAGGTTCTCGAGCATGCGGGTCAAGATCAGCCGCGAGTGGGCCGGCTGAAGGTGGGCGCGCAACTGCGGTGAGTCGGGCTCGACCGGCTGGCCGATCACGCCCGAGTAGATCCGCGCGAGCTGTTCGGGGCCGACTCGCACGCCGCCGAAGAAAGGATCCCAGACGTGGGGGTCGTCGCTCTCGAGCTGAAGCCCGACCAAAAAGTGACCGGGAAAGGCGATGCCCTCGAGCTTGATCCCGCAGCGACCCGCGAGCTCCATGGCCAGGACGCTCAGGCTGATCGGGAGGCCGCGGCGGCGCTCGAGCACGCGGTCCATCAGGCTGTTCTCGACCTGCTCGTAGTGGGCCTGATCGCCGAGGAAGCCCTGCAGGGCGAGGAACTCGAGCACACCCTCGGCGACGGCGAGCTCGCCTCGGGCGTCGGCGCAGTGCTCGAGCGCGGCCTCTTCGAGCTCGGCCCGCAGCGCCGCGGCGCCTGGCCAGACGTCGCCGTCTTGCAGCGCGGCCGAGTAGGCCAGCGCGGCGTCGAAGAGCGGCACGGGGGTGTCGGCGGCGCCGACCAGGGCGGCGAAGCGATCGAGCAGATCGACGCGCACGGCTCAGCTCCCCCAGCGCGCGACCAAGGCCTCGACGCGGGCCCGAAACGCCGGCTCTTGGTAGCGGTGGAACGCGTCCCAGGTGCAGAGGCTGGTTCGGTCCTCGACGCGATCGAGGAAGAGCTTGCCCTCGAGGTGATCGACCTCGTGCTGGAAGGTGCCGGCCGTGATGCCCCGGACTTCGAAATCGAGCGGCGCGCCGTGGCGGTCGAGCGCGCGCACGCGCAGCTCGGCGTAGCGCGGGACCACGCCGCGCAGGTTGGGGACCGAGAGGCAACCTTCGAAGTTGTCGAAGCGCTCGGCGGAGAGCGGCTCGAGCACGGGGTTGATCAGCACCGTCAGCGGGATGTTGGGCTTGTAGGGGTAGCGCGGGTTGTCGCGGACCTCGATCGCGCAGGCCTGCACCGGCTGGAACACCTGGTTGGCGGCCAGGCCCGCCCCCTTGGCGTGGTGCATGGTCGCGATCAGCTGGTCGATGAAGCGCTGAAACTCGGGGCTGCGCAGCTCGTCGAGCGTGACCTCGCGGGCGCGCACGCGCAGCACGGGCTCACCGATCTGCGCGATCGGGAGGGGCTCGCGGGGGGGCTCGCGGGGGGGCTCGAGTGGGAGCGTGGTGGTCTCGCTCATGCGCGCCCTGGCTCAGGCCTTGATCACCTTGGCTCGCAAGGCGGCCTTGCCGTCCTTGACGTAGACGCTGAACTCGACGTCCTTGACGTCGGCGCGGCCGAGCAGATCGTCGCTCTGCTTGCGCAGCTTCTTGGCGAACTTCTCGTAGGTGAAGCCCTCGACCGACTCGCCGCAGGCGGTCTTGGTCTCGACGAACTCGGTGTAGATCCGCTGGTAGTAGGACTCGCGGTCGCCCGCGGTCGCGGCGGCCAAGCTGATCGCGTCGCTGTCGTCGTCGAGGTCCGGCTCGGCCGCTTCGTCGAAGGCGGGCGCGGGCGCGAGCGGGGTCGCGGCCGAGGAGCGGGGCAGGGGCGGGCGGTCGGCGGCTGCGTGGCGCTCGACATGGCCCCCACCGGCGCTCGGCAGCTCGATTGCCTCGTCGTCGTCGTGCTCGTCGCTGCGCAGATCCGCGTCGCTGCGCAGGTCGTCGCCCGAGGTCTCGTCGCCGCCGACGACCTTGTGCTCGCGACTCTTGGACCGGCGCGCGGGCGTGCTGCGGGTCGCTCGGACGGCGCGGGTGCTGCGGGTTCGGCGAGCGCCGCCTGGCTCGACGTCGCTGTCGATCAGCGCCGCATCGAGCGAGACTCGCTGGGCCTCGAGCAGGGCCGAGATGCTCCGACCGAGCGCCCCGAACATGCCGCCGTAGGTGTCGTGATCGATCTGGTGCTTGCGGCCTTCCATCAGCGCCTTGAGCTCGTCCAGCAACCGCTTCATCGGCGCGTTGAACTCGATGTGGGGCAGATAGAAGGTCAGGACCAGACTGATCACCAAGAGCCCGGCGACCAGCGGCCAGTTGAGCTTGGCCAGGCCGCCTTCGTTGAGCGCGGCCGAGAGCGCCGTCGCCATGTCCTGCTGGGTCGAGGCCAGGTTGTGGGCCGAGAGCACGACGAACACGGTCGCCTCCTTGCCCTTGCCCGCGGGGCCCGGCACTCGGGCCGCGGCGCCGATCCGCTTCTCGCCGCCCTCACCGAATTCGAAGGTCGCGCTGGCGCCCTCCGGCGGGATCTCGTCGAGGTGCTCGGCGACCCAGCCGATCAGCTCGTCGGACTTCGCCCCGCCGATGGTCTCGCCGATGATCTCCTTGCCCCGGACGAGGCCCGCGGGGTTGCCGGTCCCGACCACGCGGCGGAAGAACGAGCCACCGCCGAGCTCGACCACCTCGATGGCGACGAGGCGACGAGCCTGGGTCTCGGCGACCGGACGCGAGAGCTTGATCGCGTGCAGCTTGCCGCCGAGCGTGGCCGAGATCAGCTGCGCGTCCTCGTTGGCGAGCGCGGAGGTCATCACCGGCAGCTTGGCGAGCTCGTCGAAGAGCTCGGGCGCGAGCCCGGTCTTGGCCACGACGCTGCCCGACTTGTCGACCAGGGCGACGCTCATGAGCGGGTGCTCGTCGAGCAGCGACTCGTTGGCGACCTGTTCGAACACGTCTTCGAGCGGCTGCGGTTCGAACCCGTCTTCTTCGGGCTTCTTGGGATCGGGCGGCTGCGGATCGAGGGCCTCCTTGAGCCGGCTGTCGGTCAAGAGCGAGGGCCCGAGCGTGACGGGCGAGCCGTTCACGTCCGAAGCCAACGCAGCCATCCCAGCTTCGGTCACCGCACGAACCGCGGTGATGTCCGCCTCGGTGAAGCCGCCCGACGAGCCGGTGGACAACAGGTACATGCCCGCCAGGCACACAGTGGCCAGGATGGCGAGAACGGCAGTCCAAATCTTCGTGAAGAGCACGACCGAAACGAGTGTAGGGGTTCCGGGAGCAAAGTGAAACTGCCTGGCAGCAATGCGATTCACGTGACCCGAGGGCCACGTGGTGGCCCCGCGAGAAATCCTGCAAGCCGGCCGGGGCGGGGCCGACAAGCGAGGCATGCGGACGATCCTCGCTGCGCTCGCCTGCCTCGCCGGACTGATCGCGGGGGCCTGGCTGGGCCGGATCGAGGGGGCCGAGCCGCTCGTGGTGGCGCTGACGAGCAGCGCGATCGCGGCGGCGCTGATGGCCTGGTTGGGCCTCTTCGTGGTCCCCGATGCGAGCGCAGATCGGTGGGCTGGCGGCTTGATCGTCGCGCTCGTGCTCGCGGGGGGCCTGCTGCGAGGGGCGAGCGTCGGGGTGGTCGAGCGAGAGCGGAGCCTGGTCCGGGGCGAGCGGGAGTGGGCGCTCGCGGGGCCCTCGGAGCTGCGGGAGTTCGAGGTCGAAGGCGCGAGTGAACCTGGGGCGCGCTGCACCCTGAGGGTCCGCGATCCCGAGCGACCCGACGCGGACAGCTTCGAACTCGCGCTCGCGGCCGAGGCCTGTCCACGCGCTCGAGGGGATCGCATCGCGGTCGTGGCGCGAGAGCTCGAGCCGGCCTCGAGGCGGCTGCCGAGCCGGCGCGAGGGCTGGTCGCTGAGCGGCGAGCGATCCCCATGGTCCCGACCTCGACCCGCGCCGAGCTCCTTGGATCTCTATTGGCGCTGGGTCGCGCAGCTCCGGCAGCGAGCCTGGGCGGCGACGCGCGGGGATCGGGCCGCGAGCTTGAGCGCCGCGGTCGGCTTGGGTCTGCGCGCGAGCCTCGACCCCGACGATCGCGAGGCCTTGCGCGGCGCGGGCCTGGGTCACCTGATCGCCGTCAGCGGACTCCACGTCGCGGTCGCGGGTCTGTGGCTGCAAGTGCTGGCTCGACGCCTGGCGGTGATCTTGGCCTGCTCGGCTCGCTCGACCTGCGCGCTCGCCTGGCTGCCGCTGCTCGCCTACGTCGGCCTGACCGGCGGCGCGGCCCCGGCCGTGCGCGCGGCCGCGATGTTGATCGCGCTCGACATCGGCACGCTGCTCGGCCGACCGACGCACGGGCCCACGCTGCTCGCGCTGGTCGCGGCCGCGATGGCAGCGATCGCGCCGACCTGGGTGTTCGATCCCGGCTTTCAATTGTCGGTGGTCGCGATGGCGGCGATCGTCACGGCCCCGGCCGACCAAGGCGTGCTGCGCTCGAGCTGGCGGATCACCTGGGCGACCGCGCCGCTGTGCGTGATCCACTTCGACGTCGCGCCCATGCACGCGCTGCTCGGCAACCTCGTCGCGCTGCCGCTCTTCTCGTTGCTGATGCCCGCGTCCCTGCTCGGTTGGGCGCTGCATGGCTGGCTGGGCGATCCGATCTTGGCGCCCGCGCGGCTGCTGGCCGAGCCGATCCTCGATCTCTCGGCCTTGCTCGCTCGGGTCCCAGGCGCCGACGCAGGGACGCTCGCCGGCCTCGCGGGCTCGCTCTTGCTCGTCGATCTCGCGCGGCGAGCATGGGCGCGCAGGGCCGGACGAGCGCCGAGCGAGTCGGGCCTCGCCCGGTGGATGCCGCCTCGGCTCGCGTTGGTCGCTTCCTTGGCAGTCGCGCTGCCGATCACCTCGCATGACTCGCGCTCGCTCTTGCTCCGCGCCCCTTTCGATTGGGTGGCCGTGGGCTCCGCGAGCTCGCGCAGCTTGCTGATCCGCGATCGAACGAGCCCTCGCTTCGCGCCGCGAGCCTGCCTGATCCGTCCGCTGCTCGGGCCGGGCGACACCGAGGCGCTGCTCGATCAGCTCGGCGTTCGCTCGCTCGTGACCATCGTCGAGTCGCCCGAGCGCGCGGCGACCCGCGAACCCCGGTCCGAGGCGCTGGCCCGCGAGCTCGAGCAGCGCGGCATCGAGGTCGGCGAGCTCGGCGAGTTCGGTGAGCTCGGGCTCGATCACTGCCCGAGTCCCGCCAAGCCGGCCCTGCGCGACGCGCTGCGGGCCTGCCAGGCCCGGCATGGTGGCCGCGGCCGCGTGGTCGTGCGCGCCGGGCCGACCGGGACCCGCTGCTGGCTCGACGATCGTTGGATCGCGCTGCCCGAACTCGACCCCGAAGCGGATATCATCGACCCGTGACGCACGAGCCGATCGCCACGCTGATCGAGCGCAGCGGTCCAAGCTCGGGCCGCCGCCACCCGCTGCACGCCGGGACCTGGACGATCGGTCGCACGGGCGACGCCGACCTCGTCCTCGATCACGCCGACGTCTCGCGTGCGCACGCGCGCCTGCGTGTCGACGATCACCAGGCCGAGATCGAGGATCTCGGCAGCAAGAACGGGATCCGGATCGCCGGTCGAAGGGTCGAGCGCGAGCCGCTCGAGCACGGCGTCGAGCTCGAGTTCGGCGAGCTCGTCGTCGCCTTCGAGCACCCCGGCATTCGGCTCGATCGTCTGCTCGTCGAGCACGGCGAGCTGACCGTGACCCGACCGCGCCAGGCCAGCCCAGCACCACCGCCCCCGCGCCCCTCCTTGCTCGTCCCTTTGCTGGCCGCTGGCGTGTTCGCGCTGCTGCTGGCCGCGCTCTTGCTGTATGGCTGACCCAAACACCTCTGCATTCGGCAACGCTGCATTCGCGCGCCTGCCCAAGATCGATCGCCTGCTCGCGGACCCCCGCGTGGCTGGCCAGGCGCTGCGCCGCGTGGTCGTGCGCCGAGCCGCCCAAGCCGTGATCGAAGACCAGCGCACGAGCATCCGCGCCGCGATCTCGGCCGGCCGCGAGCCACCCAGCGCGCCCGATCACGACGCGATCGTCGAGCGCGTGCTCGCGACGCTCGAGCGCTGGACGACCCCGCCGATCCAATTAAAATTTGAGGAAGTAGAATTTAAAACACTCACGAGCCCTGTT
>JAMHUH010000248.1:0-21992 GCA_035904925.1 Nannocystaceae bacterium | reverse complement strand
CCAGCGGCCCAACGAGCGCGCCCGCCAGATCGCCGGCTGCTCCTCGATCACGCACACGACCGGGGTCAGCAGCGACTCGGACTCGCGCAGGGCCAAGCCATCGGCGAGCTGCGCCAACCAGCTCGTCCGGCCCGCGCCGCGCTGCCCAGCCCCGATCAAGCTGACGAAGCCCGGCCGGATCGGGCCGATCCAAGCGTCGAGGCGCCGGCCCCAACCCTGCCCGCTCGGGCCCGATCCCGGCCAGCCCGGCAAGGATCCGAGCGAGAGCCCCGGGCTCGCGAGCCCGAGCGCGAAGCGATCGAGATCGGGTGCAGATCGCAGCGAGTCGATCTCCAGCGCATGCGAGCCGATCTCGATCGCCGACGCGGCTGCCAACGCTTCGGGATCGAACCAGACGATCTGGTGATCATCATCGAGATCGCTGCCACGATCTCGATCGAGATCCAGATCGCGATCACTTTGTTGGTGATCTCCTGCGGCCTCGGGCCCGAGCGCTTCGCTCGTCTGCGTCGACTCGGGGGGGTCTGCGGGCACGATGACGATCGTAGATCATCGTTCGGCGCGGCGCTGGGATCGTGGTTGCGGGCTCGCTCCGAATACGCCAGAAACTGGACGAAGCCGATCACACCGATACCGTGGTGCTCCCATGCTGCTCGCGCTCACAGGACTCAAGGGCGGGACCGGACGAACGACCTTGGCCGTGGCGCTCGCCGTCGAGGCCCACGCTCGCGGTCGCCGAACCCTGCTGGTGGATCTCGATCCCCGCGCCGACGCCCATGCCTGGTCGTTGGCCGCCGATCTCGACGCTCCGCCGACGCTGAGCCTGCCTGGGGCCGGTCCCGGCCAAGCCGAACGCCTCCGCGCGCTCTCCTTCGGCCACGATCTGACCGTCGTCGACACCAGCTCGGATCCCGAGTCGCTGGCGATGGTGCTCGAGGTCGCGGAGCTGGCCTTGCTGCCCTGCCGGCCCTCCCCGCTCGACGCCTGGGCCTGCGTGGACGCGGCCAAGGCCTGCGTGCGCGCGCGAGCCTGCAACCCGCGGCTGCAGTTCGCCGTCGTCCAGAACGCCGTCGAGCCGCGCACCACCCTGGCCGGCACGCTGCGCAACGATCTCTCGTCGATGGGCCTGCCGGTGCTCGACCTCTCGATCGCCCGCCGGATCATCCACGCCGAGGCGATGGCCCACGGCAGCACCGCGAGCCTCGACGATCCCGAGTGCCGGGCCGCGCAGGAGATCCGCGAGCTGCTCGACGCCGTCGAGGCGCTGCGGGCCCACTGCGGCGCCGCCCGGCACCTTCAGCACTGAGTCGCGCGTCCGGCCTCACAGGTCGATCTCGAGCGGCGAGAACCCTTGCAGCTCCGACCAGCCGATCTGCACGGCCGTCGGCCCAGCGGCCACGCCCGCGCCACCGGTGTTGGGGTCGCAGGGCGAGGTGCCCGGCGCCTTTTGAGTGATGCCGCTGCCGATCTGTTGGACGACCGGGCCGCTCAGGTTGCCGCTGGTCCCGAACCCGTCGCCGCCGTCACCCGGCAGCTGGTAGTTGTTCTGGAAGTTGAAGGGGTTGCCGTCCTCGACGACCAAGCGGAAGGTGATGTCGTAGGTCTCGCCGAAGTCGTAGGTCCACTGCTTCTCGTCCTCGTCGTACCAGCGCGGGTCGCAGGTCTGATTGCCGGGCTCGTAGACGGTGAAGGTGATGTAGAAGACCTCGACGTCGAGGATCGTGCTGCCTTGGGCTGCGCCGGTGACCTTGACCAGGGGCGAGCGCAGCGGCTTGGCGGCCTTCGAGAAGTTGCGGGTCTCGAGCTCGGTGGTGCCGTCCGGGTAGTTGATGGTTCGGGTCCGCTCGATGTCCGAGAGGGCCAGGCGCATGAACTTGGCGTTGGCCCCGGGCGGGGTGATCCCACCGAAGCCCGGGATCGTGATCCCGGCCTCGCTGTTGGGCGAGCGGTGATCGTCGGCGATCAGGTAGAGGCTCGAGTGGAAGTCGTTGGCCGGATCGCCGCCGTCGGTCACGTTGTCGTTGGGCGAGCCGCTGATCAGCGCGATCAGGAATTGGTCGCGCTCGCCCATCGTCAGCACGCCGCCGTCGTCGTTGGGCGGATCGATCTTGTTGTTGGCCGCGACCGCGGGCGAGAACACGAAGAGGTCGCCACGGTTGCCGTTCTGCTTGACCGCCGCGACGTTGCAGTTGAAGTCGTCGACGCCCTCGCAGGCCGGGAAGCGGAACAGCTCTTCGCCGATGCTCAGGCCGTTGCCGCCAGCGGCCCACTTGCCGCCGCTGGTCGAGGTCTGCGGGAAGACGTAGGGGTTGTTGGTGTCGGGCGCGATGTCCCAGCGGAACAGGCGACCGGCCGGATCGGCGATGTACGCCTCCTGCATCTCGGCCCAGAAGCGCGAGAGGCAGTGGGTCCCGACCGCGGGATCGTTGATCGCCGCGAAGTCGTCGGGCGTGTCGTAGTAGCGCTGGTCGGGCGGGGCCTGGAAGAAGGCCGTGTCGTGATAGGTCTGGCCGGTCAGCGCGTCGACCAACCAGACCGTGCGGCCGCGGTGGACCGGGCCTTGGCCTTCGCGATAGCCGCTGCCGAACACCAGGTAGGCGTAGGGCTCGTTGGCGATGCTGTCGCCCGGGACCATGTAGGTGATCGCAGGTCGCGACCAGGTCTCGCCGAGGCCGTCGTCGAAGTCGTCGGCGAGCGACGAGGTCTCGGTCGTCCAGAGCAGATCGATCGGCTCGTCTTGGGCCAAGCGACCCATGTGCGAGGCGTCGAAGACCAGCAGCTCGTTGCCGCCCGCGCCCAAGCCCCACACGACCAGCTGCCGCCAGATGTTGGCTTGATGGTCGAACACCCAGCTGACGTTGGCCGTGGCCGCGACGCCGAAGGTGTGCTCGTCGATGTCGGTCGACTGGCCGAAGTTCGAGGTGCCGTTGACCGAGAGCTGACGAGCGTGGCTGATCATGTCCATCGGCAGCAGCGCGAAGATCTCGTTGCCGCTGTCGTAGTGGAAGGCGTGCATCAAGCCGAGGTCGTCGCCAACCAGCACGGCCTCGGTCGACTCGTAGTGCTTGCCGAGGCCGCCGCCCTGGGTGAGGTTCCAGCTGTTGTTGGCGAAGGTCTTGAGGCTCGAAGGCACGTCGGTCTCACCCGCGCCCGGGGCTCGGCCCGCGCAGTGCGGGTCGCGGATCCCGACCGTCGGCATGAAGTTCTCGTTGGCCTTGGGGATCCGGCGAACCAAGATCGGCGACGAGTTGGGCACGCCGGCCAGCTTCCAACCCTCGGGCATGTTCTTGCCGAGCAGGAATTCGGCGAGGGTCTGGATCTCGGCGTTCTGCGTGGCGAGGTTGTTGCTCAGCGGCGGCGTCAGCTTGCCTTGCGCGTTGAGGCTCTTGACCACGGCCTCGAATTCCGCGCTCGCGTCACCGCTGCTGTCGGCGATCCGGAACACGTTCTTGTTGGCGTCGTGGCTGTAGATCCGACGATCGGTCCAGTCGGTCAGCGCCAAGCATTCGCCCGCGTCCCAGACCCGACCGATCGGGCAAGGACCAAAGCTCTCTTGCTCTTCGGTCTCGACCGGCAGCAACGCGGCGTCCTGACACCACGAGGCGAGCTGGCCGGGGTTCTCGGGATCCTCGGTGTCGCAGGCCGAGCGGGTCAGGTGGCCTTGGAAGCCCGAGGTGTCGGTGTAGCTGGCCAAGAAGGTCTGGACCGCCGTCGAGTTCAGGTTGGGGTTGGGGTTGGGGATGAACTCGCTGGTCGCCATGCCCGGACCGCCGGGCACGTCGGTCTGGATCACGCCCGCGATGATCTGCACGAGCGCCTTCGAGAGCGTCTCGCTGTCGTCGGCCAGCCACGCGCAGCCGTCATGCGGATCATTCTTGTCGTAGCAGGTGTCCCACTCGTAATCCTGATTGTTGAAGTCGCAGGGGTGCCCGAAATAGTTGGTCGAGCCATTGGCCGCGCAGGCCATGCCTTGCAGCCGATCCCACGCGGTCTGGTTGTTCTCGAAGCCCTGGCTGAAGCCGACGATGTAGCTCTTGACCCCGAGGATCCGGCGGATCTTGCTGAGTCGGGCGTAGAGGTCGCTGCCACCCTGCGAGTCCCAGGGGTCGGGCTGACCGTCGGTGATGTAGACGACCGCGGTCGGTCGGCACAGGTCGGCGTCGCCGACCGACTGAATGAAGGTCAGGTACGACGCGACCGAGTAGTGCTGGAAGGCCGCGTTGGTGTTGACGAAGTTGGCGGTCGGGACGATCTGCTGGTTGTTGTCGATCGACACGTAGAAGTCGACGTTGCCGACCGCGCTGCGCCAGGGCGTGCCGCTGCTCGAGTCGATGCCGCCGGCGTACATGTCCGAGACCAAGCCGTCGATCGTCAGCGACGAGTCGGCCGCGGTCAGCGGACCCTTTTGATCGGCCGCGATGTTGGGATCGGCGAGCACCGCCTCCGAGTAGAAGGGCGACCAGAGGCTGGCCGCGTAGGTGTCACGCCGCGCGACGCCAGGCTGGTACCAGTCGTCGACGCCGGTGTAGCAGCTGCCGTCGTCGTAGCACTCGGTCTCGGTGCTCGAGTAGGGACCGCGCGCCCAGTTGTACGAGTAGCCGGGGAAGCCGTCGACGTAGGGCCAGTAGTAGAAGTCCTTGTCGCAGATGTTGGTGTTCTTGGTGTTGACCGTCGAACCCCAGTCACCGCGCGAGGCCTGGACGATCGCGCTCTGCAGCGGGTCACCACAATCCATGTGCATGCGCCGACCGAGGTAGCGCGTGAACCATTGGACCTTGCGATTGAAATTGTTGCCGCTGTAGAACGCGTTGACGTTGGACTGGCTCTTGTAGAGCGGCATGTCGGCCAAGGCCGCGTTCGAGGTCTTCGGCATGTTGAAGCCGCCGAGATCGTCGTAGCGCAGATAAGGGAAGGGCCGATTGTCGCCGCAGAGCATCCACGTGCCCTGGGTGCCGAAGGAGTTGTAGATGGCCGACCAATTCCACTGGTACTGCCAGCTCCAGCCGGTCCAGACGTAGCCCGAGTTGGGCGCGCTGTTGGCCGTGACCCAGGTGAAGCGGTTGTTCTGGTTGAAGGCCTGGTGGAAGCACTTGGTCGGGATCTGAGCGTTCGAGAGCGGCGCCTTGACGTGCCCGAAGCTCATCAGCGAGAAGCTGGCCTGATCGCCGGTCTGCTGGATGACCTCGCGGACCGCCTTGCGAGCGGCGTAGATCCGGCTGTGGCCCGGGCCCGGCTGCTCGCACTCGGCCCAGAAGCAGCCTTGATCGGGCAGGCTCGGCTTCCAGGTCATCGAGCCCGAGGTGTCGATGACGAACAGGATGCGTGGGCGAAACTGGGCGAAGCTCTGCGCGCGCAAGACGAAGAAGGGATCGAGGCGGGCCTCGCTGGTTCGGACTTGGCCGAAGAGCCCGAACAAGAGCACCGCGATGCCGAGCAGCTGGACGAGCGCCTTTTGGGGCTTGGACATGGTCGTGTTCGTCGAGGTGGTCGAGGTGTTCATGGTGATCACGGCGCCTCCTGATAGCCGAGGTAGTTCTGCGCACAGACCTCGGCGATCACGTTGTCGTTGTTGTGGCCCGCGCCATAGCCGGTGTCGGGCGTGGTCATCGACCAGGGCTGCGCGCTGGTCGGCGGACCGATCACGAACTCTTGCTCGACCGCGACCGTCGTGTTGCGCAGGGTCGCCATCGCGGTCAGGACCACGCGGCCGTCGTCGTCGTCGATCCACGAGCCCCCGCCGCCGCCATCGAGCACGTCGGAGGTGTTGTTGCGGATCCACAAGCTGACCCGGACCTCTGGATCGCCGCCTTCGATCAGGTCGCGCAAGGGCACCTGCGACCAGTCGACGAGGCCGCCTTGGCTGTCGCTCATGCGGACCAGCGCGCCTTGACGCATGCAGGGTCGGCCTGCGCAGTCGGACTTGCCGGTCACGTAGCGGTTGCGCTGCCCAGTCGCGGGCACGTTGGGATCGCCACCGCCACCGGGGATGCAGTCTTGATGGACCGAGCTGCACACGGTCGGATCGCCGGCCGGGTTGTAGCCAGCCAGCGCCGCATCGAGCACGCCCTCGTCGTCTTGGATCATCGCGAGGCGAAACTGCGCCGCGCCCAGCTCGATGGTCGCCTGGGCGGCGAGCAAGGCCCGCTCGCGCGCGACCATGGCGTTGGCCTGCTGGATCTCGCGGTTGGACGAGCGCACGACCAAGACCGCGACCGTCAGCAGCGAGACCGTCAGCAGCATGACGCTGACCATCGTCGCGCCGCGAGCCCGGCTGGTCGCGCCGCGAGCCCGGCTGGTCGCGCCCCGGCGAGCCCGGCTGGTCGCGCCGCGAGCCCGGCTGGCCCGCGCTCGCGGACTTTCATTCGTCGTCATCATCATCATCGTCGTCATCGTGTCGCTCCGGTCGGTCGGCATCAGCGGATGTCGGGGTCGCGCCAGTGCGCGTTGTGAGGCATGAAGCGCTCGGTCAGGGTTCGGTACTCGCGGTTGCCGACGATCGAGTCGATCGTCGCGCGGTCTTCGATCGCAACCAGCTGGGTATAGAAGACGTCGTTCGTCGCATCGGCGCCGCCCGCCAAGGTGTCGGGCTTGGCCAGCAAGGTCACTCGGATCACTTGGGGGCTGAGCCGGAAGCCTGGGGCGTCGAGCGACTCCGAGGGCGGGCCCGAGAACGCCCACTGGTCCGCGTTGCGCTCGCCGGTGCCCCAGAACACGCAGTCGGGTGCCCAGCTCTCTTGCGTCGCGTTGCCGACCCACTCGTCGTTGCCGCGATCGTTGGTGTCGACGCGCTCGTCGACCTTGCGATTGGCTTGGTTGGCGAAGGGTCCCGAGCCGGGGCCTCGCTCTTCGAACCCGAGGTCGGGTGGCGGGCGCTGGCCCGCTTGAGTGCCGACGCCGTCGGAGAAGGGCGACCAGCCGTCACAGCCGACCGCGACCTGCATGTCTTCGATCATCGGGCCGATCGCGATTCGCGGCGGCTGGGTGTCGGCGCTCGGCAGATAGAGCGTCGGCATTCGGCAGTTGCCGCCCGTGCACCCGGGATAGTCGTTGGTGATCGCCGCGCTCGGATCACCCTCGCGCCAGCCGATGATGTCGGAGCGGACCAGCATCGGTCGGCTGGGCACGGTGTAGTCGATCTCGTAGCGAGCCCAGCGAGCGCGGCCGAGCGGGACCAGATCGATGCGCAAGGGGCTCGTCGCCCAATCTTCGCCCGCGCCACCGTCGCCCGCGTCGCTCGGGACCAGCACGCCGTTGCTCGCCAGCAGCTGCTCGAGGTTGGTGTTGAACTGCGAGTTGCTGCCGACGGGCAGGAACCAATCTTGCGAGCTCGCGCCGACCTCGATCTCGTCGGTGACCTGCAGCAACGCGCACTGCGACTGCATGCTGGCGTCGAAGCTGGTGTTGCCGAGCACCGGCACGATCAACACGAAGGAGCCGGGCGCGAAGAGCTGCTGCAAGGCCGAGAGCTGGAGCGGCTGATCGTTCTCGATCAGCGCGCTGCTCTTGAAGCTCAGCTTCGCGCTGTTGCCGGTGGTCACGCCTGCGAGGGTCGGGATCGTGAACACGCCCGAGCCGGTCGCGACGTTGGGGTCGCCACGGAACACGTCGAAGCTGTCGGCGGCCGCGTCGGGCGAGGCCGAGGTCGCGAGCGTGCCTTCGATGGTGCTGACGTTGGCGCTTCGCCAATGCGCCTGGAGTCCGTCACGCAAGACCCAGTAGGGCTCTTGCGTGATCCCGTCGACGAACACGTTGCCGAGCTGGTTGCCATCGACGGCGCCGGGGTTGATCAGGCGATTCTCGCTGTTGGACCAGATCCGGATCTCGCTGCAGGTGCGCGAGAACCCGAGCCCGGCCAAGCGAAGGTCCTCGCTCATCGAGAACATCGAGCCCTCGAGCGCCTGCTGGACCACGACCTGGCGGGCATGGAGGTTGGCGGTGTCGCGCTGGATCGACGCGAACGCGAACACGCCCATCATCATGATGCCCGACACGATGATCGCGACCATCAGCTCGATCAGCGTGAAGCCGCGGCTTCGCGGGGTCTGGGCTGGCTCGTGAGGCATGCGAGGCTTGCGAGGCTTGCGATTCATGGCGCGGGCACCTCTCCGCGGCTGTCGTTGACCCGCACCGTTCGCAGACGAACGCCGCGAACCCAAGGCTGATAGTTGGGCGAGGCTGGGTCGAGGTAGCCGGGGTTGAGGTCGTCGACGTCGATGTCGGCCGGCGGTGGCAAGGCTGGGTTGGTGAAGTCGATCCAGAGCACGACCACGTCGATGGCGATCGCAACCGGCGTGCCGGCGCCGTTGGAGGGCCAGCGATCGATCGTGCGGCCGATCCAATAGAAGTCGGCGCGGACGCCCGGCGCTCGATCGCCGGTCGCGTTGGGCACCGCTCCGTAGTCGCGCAGCGTCCAAGTCCCGAGCGTGGCGTCGTCGTAAGGGATGCTCGGGTTGGGGTTGCCAGCGAAGTCGTATTCGACCAGCTCGCTGTAGCTGGTCGCCATCAGCTCGGCCATCACGTCTTGAGCGATCCGCTCGCCTTCGCGGGTCTCCATCGAGGCTCGTTGGGCCTCGATCCCACGGCTCTCCATCGCGACCAAGCCGACCACGGCGATCACGAACACGACCAGCGAGACCATGATCTCGCCCATCGTGAAGCCAGCTTGGGCGCGCGGGCGCTGCCGCGTGCCCGCGCGTGTGCTCGTGGTCTGGTTCGTGCCAGTCTTCGTGCCAATGATGTTGCCAATCATGGTTCGGGGATCTCGTCGAACTTGCGGACCAGGCCGCCGGGAAACATCTCGATGATCGAGTAGGTCTTCGCGTTCGAGCTCTGGTCGACGACGACCAGCGTCATGCCGGCGTCGGGCCAGGGATCGTTGGGCAGCGTGAAGGTCCCATCGGGCTCGAAGATGATGCTCTCGACTCCGCCGAGGCAGCCGGTCGGGAGCTGAGCGTTGTTGGGCTGGCTCGGCGGCGTGATGCCGGGCGACATGCCGGTGATGCAGGCTTGGGTCCCGAGCAAGCCACCATCGATTCGCTCGCGATAGTTGCCCCACAAGAAGAGCTCTTGCTTGGTGTTGGGATCGGTCCAGAACACCTCGAGGCGATCGGATCCAACTTGCACCCGCACGGTGGTCTGATCGTCGATCGCTCGGTTGCGGGCCTGCGTGATCGAGCCGGCCAAGTCGTCGGTGAAGCGAAGGTAGGCGCCTTCCCACTGGTTGCTGCGGATGCCGATGAACGAGACCGTCGCGACGATGGTCATCACCAAGAGCACCACCATCAGCTCGATCAGCGTGAACGCGCGCGATCGCTCGAGGGAGCCCGCTATGAAATGCTTTCGTAGCGCCGAACTAAACTGCGGACCGGCGAGAGCGATCCCGCGCGGCGCCCCGTCGGTGGAAGTTCCGTAGGCACTCGAAATCATTGTGAAAATCTCAGAATCGACGCGCTGGACTGTAATTCCGCAGACGCTTCTTCCAGCCGACGTTGCAACCATCATGCCGCGTGGAACATCTCGATTTTCCTGGATTTCCGGCGCTCATCGCAGCAACGAGACTCGCCTCTCAACGTCAGCGAACTAACAATCTTGAAGCGTTTCGTAATCTCCGGTACGGTGGGCCGCCATGAACGTCCGGAAGAAGGGCCTAGACCGCGGGCAGGATGACAAGCGAATTTTGTGGCATCTGCGCAAGATCCCGCTGTTTGCGGCGGTCTCGCCGACCAAGCTGCAGGAGCTCGTCCCGGTCGTCGAGCTGCGCGAGATTCCCCGCCGCCAGGTCATCTATCTGCCCGGCGACCCCGGCGACAAGATCTTCTTCATCAACGGCGGCCGGGTCAAGACCAGCAAGGTCACCCGCGATGGCAAGGAATTGACCTTGGCCTATCGCGGCGCCGGCCAGGTCTTCGGCGAGCTCGCGGTCATCGACGGCAGCCCGCGCGAAGAGATGGCCGAGGCGATGAAGAACGCGATCATCACCGAGCTGCCGATCGAGGTCTTCAAGGATCTCTTGCTCGCCGACGCCAAGCTCGGCTTTCAGTTCATGTGCGAGATCGGCCGTCGCCGTCGCCAGCTCGAGACCAAGCTCGAGCACCTCGTGTTCAAGGACGTCCAAGCCAAGCTCGCCGCGCTGCTGCTCGAGCTCGGCGAGGAGTACGGGCAAGAGAACGAAGAGGGCGTGTTGATCGGGCTGAAGATCACCCATCAGGAGATGGCCAACCTGATCGGCTCGACCCGCGAGACCATCTCGCTGACGCTGGCCCAATTCAAGAAGCGCGGGCTGCTGGACATGAACGGGCGGGCGGTGATCCTGCTCGATCACGAGGGCCTCAAGGCCGCGACCTGAGGCGGATCGGGATGATTCGGGTTGCCGCCCGGATACGCGGGGCCTACTTGGGCGTGTTCATGGCGGGCATGTTCGCTTGCGCCAAGCCAGAGACCCGAGAGCCGACCCTCGCCACGAGTGGCCCTGCGGGCTCGATCGAGCCGGTCGGTGGCGATGCGCCTATCGGTCGCTCCGGCGACGCGCTCGAGCGGCCTGCTCGCGGCCCGAAGTCGCCCTCGCACGCGCAATGCAGCGGCCGATGGTCCGCGAAGCTCGACTACGACAACTCCAAGACCTGCAGTGACGCCCAGCTCGCGCCCTACCTCGAAGTCGACGTCACGCTCGCCGCGATCGAGCAAGGCTGGACCGCGACGCTGGCGAAGCCGGCCGGCTTCGTGCTCGAGAAGCTCGACATGTCGTGGGACGACGCGGGCGATGGCAAGTGCAACGCCAACATCTGGTTCGAGAACCAGGATGTCGTGCTCTGGCTGATGCTCGAACGCAATCACGGAGATCAGGCTCGCGCGCGGATCGACTTGCAGCCCGAGGGCGAACACTGCATGGGCAGTGGGATTCAGGTCGACGCGACCTTCACCCCCGATGCCGGCGGGTTGCCGCCGATCTCGAACGAGCGGCTGGCGCTGGCGGGGACCTACGAGCTCGAGCTCGAGTGGCCCAAGATCGACTGCGCGGTCCAACCCCCGAAGACCCAGCGATTCGAAGTGACGATCGATCGTACACGGGGTGATCGCTTGGTCATCGCGGGCCTCTGGGACATCGGCGAGGACGACGTCAACGCCGAGGGGTCCAACTTCTACATCACCCAGCGGACCAAGCTCTCCCCAGCCGCGGATCACATCGCGCAGCAGGACCTCGCGCTCCAGGTCGAGGGCGCCAAGGTCAGCGGCAAGGCCGAGTTCTCGACGCCCTCGCCGAACATCGAAGACGAGGACTCGTGCAAGCACGCGCACGCGAAGATCCACGGCAAGCGCACGCCGCCGAAGTGAGCACGCGGGCCGCCGCTCATCCGTCCGCCGCTCATCCGTCCGCCGCTCATCCGTCCGCGTGAGCGAGCAGCTCGGCGAGCGGGACCACGCGCGTGCGCGGCTGCGGGTGGTCCTTCGCGCGGACCCAGCGAAAGCACATCGTCCCGCTCTCGTGCCCGGTCGTGTCGATCCAGTTGGTGCCGCCCGGATCGCGGTGGGCGACGACGATCCGCAGCGAGCCATCGAGCTCGTACTTGGCGCTGTGCTTGTTCACGTGGATCGGGAAGTAGCGATAGTCGAGCGACTCCATCCAATAGTTGTTGAGCTGGAAATTCCAGTGCTCGCACTCGGGCGGCGTGACCTCGATGACGAGCGCCTGATCGGGGCCGAGCGCCCAGTGCGAGTGGTAGTAGCGGATGTTCGGATCGCCGCCCGCGGCGTCGGAGCGGGCCGGATCGAAGAGCGGCAATCGATTGGAGTGCTGCTGGAAGTCGCGGGCCCACTTGGCGAAGAGCAGCGAGGCGCCGGCGACCAGGGTGCTGGCCGAGCGGAGGCCTTCGTCGAGCTGCGCGGGCGTCAGCGGCTGCGGCCTGGCGTCGGCGCTCAGGCACTCGATCACCAGCTCGGCGGGGGTCTCGTGGGCGCGATCGAGGAAGGTCTGGCGCACGACCAAGGTCCCGGTCTCGAGCGTCATCGGCAGCCAGTTGCCCGGCTTGGGCTCGCGGCTGAGCAGAACCTCGAAGCTTCCGTCCGGCTCGAAGTGCATCTGCGAGGCCTCGAGGTAGCCGGTCGGGGGCATGCCGCCGCTCTTGCCGTAGTGGCCGATCAGCGTGCCGAAGCTGAGGTAGGGGATGGTGTTGCGCTGGCCTCGAATCCGATACTCGAGCGCGCCGCTCAGCTGCGCGGTCTCGTAATAGTTGTCGGGGTTGTCGGAGCCCATCTTGACCGTCTCGTGCACGACGCGGTGCAGGACCGGCCGCATCGGGTCGGCGTACTCGACGAAGGCCTCGAGCCCCGCGCGGGTCAGCCGGCTCAGGTAGCGGTAGCCCTCGGCCTGATCGAAGGCCGTCTGCGGGGTCCCAGGGAAGCTCAGCGTGGCGCCGGCGGCCTTGAGCGTGTCGCAGAATTCGGCCCAGCTCTGGCCGCTCACCACCCGCGCGGCGGCGACGTCGTCGGGGGTCTTGCCGCGCAGGCGCAGCCAAGCCCGCGAGCCGCGTCGGTAGAGATCGAGGATGCCGACCAGGAGTCGCCGCATGGCCGGCGTATAGCAAGCATCAGAGCACGCGCGCCAGCCACTGCCCGGTGATGCTGGCGGCCGAGCTCGCGACCTGCTCGGGCCGTCCGCACGCGACGATCGTGCCGCCCGCGTCGCCGCCCTCGGGCCCGACGTCGATCACCCAGTCGGCGCACTTGATGACCTCGAGGTCGTGCTCGATCACGATCACCGTGTTGCCCTCGTCGACGAGGCGCTCGAGCACCTCGAGCAGCTTGCGGACGTCGTCGAAGTGGAGGCCGGTGGTCGGCTCGTCGAGCACGAACAAGCCGCTGCTGCTGCGCTTGCGGGCCAGCTCCTTGGCCAGCTTGATCCGCTGGGCCTCGCCGCCCGAGAGCGTGGTCGCGCTCTGGCCGAGCGTCATGTAGCCGAGCCCGACGTCGCGCAGGACCTCGAGCTTGTGGCGAAGGTTGGCGTGGTTGGCGAAGAACTCGCAGGCGTCCTCGATCGGGAGCGCGAGCGCCTCGGCGATGTTCTTGCCGCGAAAGTCGATCGCGAGCGTCTCTCGGTTGTAGCGCCGGCCCTCGCAGACTCGGCAGGTCACCCAGACGTCGGCCAAGAAGTGCATCTCGATCCGCCGCAGGCCCTCGCCCTGGCAGTGCTCGCAGCGGCCGCCCTTGACGTTGAACGAGAAGCGCGAGGGCGCGAAGCCCCGCAGCTTGGCCTCTTGGGTCTGGGCATAGAGGTTGCGCAGGTCGGCGAAGATGCCGGTGTAGGTCGCGGGGTTCGATCGCGGCGAGCGACCGATCGGCGACTGGTCGACGGCGACGACGCGATCGCAGTGCTCGAGCCCGGTGATCGCGGCGTGCTCGAGCGGCCAGGCGCTCGACCACATGCGGTTGAGCCGGCGCTGGGCCTCGGGCAGCAAGGTGTCGACGATCAAGCTCGACTTGCCCGAGCCGCTGACCCCGGTCACGCAGGTCAGCTGCGCGATCGGGATCGCGACCGAGACGTCGCGCAGGTTGTGGCCTCGCGCGCCCCGGATCTCGATGAAGCGATCGGCTGGTTTGCGGCGGGTCGGTCGCTCGATCCTGCGTCGGCCCGACAGGTACGCGGCGGTGGTCGAGCGCCGCTCGTCGAGCAGGTCGGGCAGGGCGCCGCTGAACACGATCTGACCGCCGAGCACACCCGCGCCCGGTCCGATGTCGACGATGTGATCGGCGGCGCGGATGGTGTCGGCGTCGTGCTCGACCACGATCACGGTGTTGCCGACGTCGCGCAGGCGCTCGAGCAGGGCGATCAAGCGGGCGTTGTCGCGTTGATGCAGGCCGATGCTCGGCTCGTCGAGCACGTAGGTGACCCCGACCAAGGCCGAGCCGACCTGGGTCGCGAGGCGAATCCGCTGCGACTCGCCACCCGAGAGGCTCATGGTCGCGCGATCGAGGTCGAGGTAGCCGAGCCCGAGCTCGACCATCGCGCGCAGCCGAGCGATCGCTTGGGCGAGGATCGCCTTGGCGACCTCGCCTCGCTCGACGTCGAGCGCAGGCCCGGCGAGCGCGGCGAGGCGCTCGACCAATTGTTCGACCGGGAGGCAGGCGAGCTCGTGGATGGTGTGGCCGAGGATCTTGACGTGGCGGGCCTCGATCCGGAGCCGCTGGCCGCCGCACTCGTGGCAGACGACCTCGGTCATGCACGCGTCGATCTCGGAGCCGAGCTCGCCCTCGCTCTCGTCGGCGTTGCGCTGCTCGAGCTCGCGGACCTTGTCTTCGAGCAGCGGGATGATCCCGACGAAGGGCTGGCCGGGTCGCTTGCTCGGCTTCTTGCGGGCGGCCCCGGGCTTGCGTGGCTCGCCATCGTCGATCTCGGGCACCGCTTCGTCGCCGGTGCCCTGCAAGATCGCGATCTGGGCCCGCTCGTCGAGCTGCTCCCAGGGCATGTAGAGATCGAAGCCGAGGTGCTCGGCGAGCGCGGCGAGCTGGCGCTCGAGCGCGGGCGTGCGCTTGCCGAGCGGCGCGATGGCGCCTTCCTTGAGGCTCAGGCGGGGGTCGGGGATCAGCCGGCGCGGGTCGAAGACGCGGCGCTTGCCGAGCCCATCGCAGGCCGGACACGCGCCCTCGGGGCTGTTGAACGAGAACAGGCTCGGGCTCAGCTCGGGGTAGCTGATGCCGTGTTCGAAGTCGGTGAAGCGATCGGCGAACTCGAGCGGATCACCCTCGACCGGGAGGATCGTGACCAGCCCGCCCGCGAGGCCGAGCGCGACCTCGATCGAGTCGGCGAGGCGGGCGTCGATCCCGGGCTTGAGCACCAGGCGATCGACGAAGACCTCGATGCTGTGCCGCTGGTCGGGCGCGAGCGCGATGTCGTCGTCGAGGTCGCGCAGCTGGTCGTCGATCGCGACTCGAACGAAGCCTTGCCGGCGCAGGTCGGCGAGCAGCTCGGCGTGATCGCCCGGGGCGTTGCGGGCGACCGGGGCGACGACCGAGAACTTGCTGCGCTCGGGCAGCTGCGTGACCGCGTCGACCATCTCTTGGATCGTGTGCCGGCGCAGCGGCGCGCCGCTGATCCACGAGTAGACCTCGCCGACCCGAGCGAAGAGCAAGCGCAAGAAGTCGTAGACCTCGGTCGAGGTCCCGACCGTCGACCTCGGGTTGCGGCCGCGGTTCTCTTGTTGAAGGGCGACGGTCGGGCTCAAGCCCTCGATCAGATCGACGTCGGGTTTGGGCAGCTGGGCGAGGAACTGGCGGGCCGAGGCGCTGAGGCTCTCGACGTAGCGGCGCTGGCCCTCGGCGAAGATCGTGTCGAAGGCGAGGCTGCTCTTGCCCGAGCCCGAGGGCCCGGTCATGACGATCAGCGCGTCGCGGGGCAGGTCGAGGTCGAGGTCGCGCAGGTTGTGGGTTCGTGCGCCGCGGATTCGAATCGATCCGCTCACGTCGTCCTCGCGCGGGCGGCCGCCAGCCGGCGCGCGAGCGTGATGGCGGCGCTCATGCTCGAAGCGTCGGCGATGCCGCGACCGGCGATGTCGCGGGCGGTGCCGTGATCGGGCGAGGTCCGGACGAAGGGCAGCCCGAGCGTCACGTTCACGCCGTCTTGGAAGTGGAGCAGCTTGAAGGGCGCGAGGCCCTGGTCGTGATACATCGCGACCAAGCCGTGGAGGTCGCCCGTGCGATGGCGAGGAAAGCCCGCGTCGGCCGGCAGCGGCCCGATGAACTCGACCGGCAGGCCCTGCGCGCGCGCCCAGCCACGCAGGCTCTCGATCGTCGGGCCGATCACGCGCAGCTCTTCGTCGCCGAGCAGGCCTTGCTCGCCCGCGTGGGGGTTGAGCCCGAGCACGCCGATCCGCGGGGCCGCGATGCCGAAGTCCTCGACCAGCGCGCGGGCCAAGAGCCGAGCGGCGCGAGCGATCGCTTCGGGCGTGAGCAGCTCGGCGACGCGGCGCAGCGGGACATGGATGGTCGCGAGCACGACCCGCAAGATCGGCCCGGCCATCAACATCGCGAATTCGTCGGTGCCGGCCCGCTCGGCCAGGTACTCGGTGTGGCCGGGGTGGCGAAGGCCCTCTTGGTTGGCGCGGGCCTTGTCGATCGGTGCGGTGACCAGCGCGAGCTCGTGTGGGGCGCTCAGGATCAGGTCGACGCCCTGCTCGAGCGCGGCGAACTGACCGAGGCGGGGCGCGCCGACCAAGCAGGGCTCGAGCCGCGCGAGGCCGCGGGTCGCCCAAGCTTGGTCGAGCGTGATCGCGGCGTCGCGCAGATCGTCTCGGCCCGCGACGACGAGATCCTCGGCGTGGATCAGCCCAGCGTCGGCCACGCGGAGCAGGAGCTCGAGACCGATGCCTTCGGGATCTCCTTGCGTGATGACGAGGCTTGGCATGATCGATCCGCGCTCAGAGTGTACGTCGCAGATGGGTTAGGTTCGAGGCCGATGGGCGCGGGCGAGGGGAGCAGGGCATGCGAGCGTTGTTGTTGGCGCTGCTGACGAGCGGGAGCCCAGAGCCGTCGGAGCTGCCGGTTCAGCGGCCCGCCGAGCCGGTCGAGCTGGTCTTCGATTGGCAGGCTTCGCTGGCTTGCCCGACGCGCGAGGTGCTGCTCGATCGACTCCAGGCCCTGCTGCCGACGCTGCCCGACGAGGTGCCGACGCGCGGGACGACGCGGCTTCGCGTTGTCGCCAAGGTCGAGCTCGACGACGCCGGCGCGGATCCCTGGCGGGTCGAGCTCACGATGACGACGCCCGATGGGACCAGCACGCGCAGGTTCAGCGCGAGCGCGTGCGAGGACGCGGCCGCAGCCGCGGTGTTGGTCATCGCGATCGCGCTCGATCCGGTCCAGGTCGCGGAGGGGCTGCACGAGAGCTTCGAGCCCGCGCCGACTCCGAGCGAGCCGACTCCGAGCGAGCTGGGTCCGGCCGAGCTGGGTCCGGCCGAGTTGGCTGCGAGCGAGCCGACTCCGAGCGAGCCGACTCCGAGCGAGCCGACTCCGAGCGAGCCGGCCGCGAGCGAAGCAGCTCTGCTGCTCGACGCCGCTCGCCGCTCCGCACCGCGGGTCGGGCTGCGCGTGTTTGGCACGGGCGCTTGGGGCCCGACGCGCACGGGCTACGGCGGGATCGGAGGCAGCGTGGCGCTCTTCGGTCCGCGCTGGCGTTGGGAGCTGTCCGCGGGCTGGTCGATCCCTCGCGTCGTTGGCCTCGACGACGCGCGCAGGGCCAGCGTCGATGGTTGGTGGGTCGGCACGCGCGGATGCTTCGTCCCCGAGCTGGGCGCGCTCGAGTTTCCGCTCTGTCCCGGCGTCGAGCTCGGCCAGGTCCGCGGTCGAGGGATCGCGCCGACGGCCAACCCACGCAGCGCCACCTTCGCCTGGGTTGCGCCGCTGATCGGTCAGGGCTTGGTCTGGTCGCCGCTCGATCGACTCGCGATCGGGGTCGAGTTCGCGATCTTGGTCCCGCTCACGCGCGGCAGCTTCTCGATCGCCGAGCGCGAGGTTCAGAGGCTCGCGTCCGTGGGCGCTCGGGCGCTGCTGGGCGTCGAGTTGCGCCTGCCCTGAGCGATTCGTGGTCCGAGCGAGCGAGTCCGGGTACGATGCTGGCGCATGGGCGGACGCTCTTCGATCACCCTCGTCGCGCTGACCCTCGCCCTCGTTGGAGCGGGATTTCGCGCGGACGCGGCTCCCTCGCCCGAGGCCGATCAAACCCAGATCACCGTGCAGACGACCGCCGAGGCGCGCGAGCGATCGACGGGCGAGGTCAGCGAGCAGGCACCGCGGGCTCGCCAGCCCAAGCAGCGCGACGCGAGCAGGATCCCGCGCATGTCCAGCCCGACCGTGCAGCTGCGCGAGCAACCCAACCTCGATCCCGTGGTCGGTTGGGCGGCGGCGCTGGACGAGCCCGAGTTCTCCGATCGTCGCCGCCGGATGCCGGCCAACGCGGTGCCGCCCTCGTATGTCCACTCGCTTCGAATCGGCGAGCGCTTCGTGTTCGACGTGTCGATCGCGGGCAACCCGGCGGGCTTGGCCGAGGCTGGCGTGGTCGAGTACCTGCCCGATCCGCGCGGCGAGCCGCCGCAGGGCAGCGGGATGATCCGCATCGACGCGCGGGCGGTCACCTCGGGCGTGGTCTCGCTGCTCAGCAGCATGGAAGACACGATGTCGACCTGGGTCGACGCCGGGACCGGGGCGCCGGTGTCGAGCGTCAACACGATCGATCGCAGCGGCATGGGTACGAGCAAGTACAAGAAGCGCACGACCACGACCGAGTTCGAGGGTCGCGGCTACATCCGCGTGATCGACACCAAGGACGAGACCAAGACGACCAAGATGACCCGCCAGGTCCCCCGCGACACGCTCGACCCGATGTCGGCGATGGCGTGGGTCCGCGCGCTGGATCTCGCCGATGGCGAGCGCGTCAGCGCCCACGTGCTCGACGGCAAGGTCTTGCTGCGTCTCGACGTGGTCGGTCGGGGGGCAGCCAAGCTCGATCCCCTGCCGAGCGTGGCGGTCGGGCTGGGCGTGAAGCCCGAGGACGTGCGCATGGTCGAGGGCACGCTCAGCTGGGTCGACCGCCACGGGGTGATCCGTACGGACCAGCGAACCTACCAATTTCGCGCCTACACGACCCAAGACGAGCGCCGACTCCTGCTCGCCATCGAGACCGACATGTGGCTCGGCGTGCTCAAGCTGGTCCTCAACCGCTACGATCCGCCAAGCTCGAACGAAGCCATCGCCGCGCCCTGACCCGCCGAGCGACCGGCTCATCGGTTCAGGCGCCGGGCCTGGACCGAAAACTTTCTTGTGCTCGTCGTCCGCGCTGGTCGCAAATCGAAGATACAATGCCGCCGACCGCCCCATGGCGCAGAACTACAAACCAATATTCAGGATCGACGCTGGCGGCATGGCGGAGGTCTGGGTCGCCGAGGCCGTGTCGGTGGCCGGGTTCAAGAAGAAGGTTGCGATCAAACGCATCCTTCCGGGCCTGCTGAAGGACGAGCGCTTCGTCCGGATGTTCTTGGACGAAGCGCGGCTGAGCCTGCACTTCAACCACGCCAACGTCGTCTCGGTCTTCGATCTCGGCAAGTCCGACGAGACCTACTTCATCGTGATGGAGTACGTCGAGGGCACGACGGTCAAGAAGCTGCTCGAGTACAGCCAGCAGCACAACCGTCGGCTCTCGGTCCCGCTCGTCATCTGGATGCTCAACGAGATCCTCAAGGGTCTCGAGTACGCGCACCGTCTGCCCGATCCCGAGACCGGCGTTCACCTCGGCATCGTCCACCGCGACATCTCGCCGCCGAACATCCTGATCTCGTGGAACGGCGAGGTCAAGCTGACCGACTTCGGTCTGGCCAAGGCGACCACGCAGCTCGAGTCGACCGACCCCGGCGTGGTCAAAGGCAAGTTCGCCTATCTCTCGCCCGAGGCGGCGTTCGGCAAGCAGGTCGACGGCCGGACCGACGTGTTCGCGGTCGGCATCCTCGCCTACGAGATGCTGACCATGCGTCGGCTCTTCTTGGGCGAGACCGACTATCAAACCGTCGAGCTGATCCGCAAGGCCGAGGTCCCGAGCATTCGGGCCCAGAACCCCGATGTCCCCGACGAGCTCGAGCAGATCATCCTGCGCTCGCTCGCTCGCGATCCCGATCAGCGCTACACGACCGCGGCCGAGTTCGCCGACGACCTGCTCGCGTTCTTGTTCTCGCATCGGCTCAAGGTCTCGGCCCGCGACCTCTCGAGCGTGCTCGCCGAGCTCAAGGCGGCGCGCGAGGCCCAAGAGGCGCAAGAGGCCGACAGCGGCGGGACCAACCTGATCTCGCAGCTGCTCGCCGAAGAGCTGGCCCACTTCCGCTCGATCGACGACGAGAGCCCGACCGAGACCGGCGCGACCGGGGCTCACTCGCTGATCGGCGACGAGCTGGGCGACTTCGACTCTTCGGCGCCCTTGGTCGAAGGGCTCGAGGACTTGATCGGCCCGAGCAATCCGCCGCCACCGGCGTCGACCAAGCCGAGCGCTTCGTCGACCCCGGCCCGGACCGGGGGCGCGCCGACCAGCCCGCCCCCGGCGAGCCCGGGATCGAGCTCGGCCGAGCTCGACGATCTGCCACCGCCCGATCCCGTCGGCGAGCACTCGATCGCCCACACTCGGCTCCCGAGCCCCGCGCCCAAGAAGCAAGGCGGCGGTGGCATCTGGATCGCGCTGGTCCTGATTCTGGTGGTCGGCGGAGTCGGGGCGGCTTGGGTCCTCGGCGTGATTCCGCATTGATCGGATTCGATCGCCGATGCTCAGCCGCGCGGGTGTTTGGGGCTCGCCCGCTTGCTCGGCCGCAGCGGCTTGGTGCCCATGATTTGGCCGCCGACCAGGCCCAGACCTTGAAAGAGGGTCGGCGGCAGGTGCTCGAGCCCGAGCCGCCGGGCGATGGTCTTCATGTGCTCGAGCATGTCCTTGGGCGGTTCGAGGTTGGGCGTGATCGCCCGCTCGGCCTTGGGATGATCGCTCATGCACCACTGCGGGTTGCTGAGCGAGAAGTGCATCCGACAAGGGATCGGTCGCCGCTCGTAGATTCGACAGCGCTGATCCTCACCGAGGAACACGCAGGGCAGCCGCGCGCGGCGATAGGCGAGCAGCGCCCGCGCGGCGCTCGGGCTGTCCGACGCGATCGCGGTCTGCCCCGGCGCCTGCTCGGCGAGCAGCCTGGTGAATTGGTCGGCGAGGTCGCAGGCGCGATTGTGCAGCTCGACGAAGTCCGGGAATTCTCGAAAGCGCTCGTAGATCGCCAGCAGCTCGACCGCTTGCACGCCGGTCGGAACCTCGTGGCAGCACGCCGCGCAGCCCGACGTGCAGCGGATCTGCAGCGCGCCCGGGCCCGTCATCACGTCGAGGTAGTGATCGTAGGCGGCCAGCGCCGCGTCCCAGAGCTCGAAGAAGCGCGGGGGAAGCCGCTGGGTCTGCGCGAAGGCTTCGAGCCCAGGCAGGTTGGCGAGCTCCTCGAGCCGCGCGTCCATGTCGAGCAGGTGATCGGAGGCCTGCTCGGCGCTCTCGCGCGAGATGTTGATGCTGTGCTTGCGACGTTCGAGCAGACGCTCCAACAGCCCTGGCATGGGTCGGATTTTAGTCAGGTCCCTGCCCTTCGGGTAGGCTCGCTGCTCGCGCGTGCGAGGCCGATTGGACCTCGTCGGCTCCGCGGGGATCGTGTAAGAATCGGCGCGTGACGGCAGGCTCGTCCTTGCGGATGCTCGGTCTCACGCTCGGCAGCGTCGCTCTGGTCGCGCTCGCCTGTGTGGCGAACACGGCGGGCACGGGCTCGGGGACCGGCAAGGAGACCGAGGGCTGCGCCGAGGGGCTCTTTTGCGACGCCGGCCTCATCTGCGTGATCGGCTACTGCCTGACCGACTACGACGACACCGGGACCAGCGGACAAGACTCGACGACGCCCGACCTGCCGGGCCCCTCGGACTGCGGCAACGACCAGATCGACGCCAGCGAAGCCTGCGACGGCGCAGCGCTGGCGGGCGCGAGCTGTACCTCGCTCGGCTGGGATCACGGCACGCTGGCCTGCGACGTCGACTGTCAGTTCGCGCTCGACGATTGCAGCAACGATCCCCAGCCCGGCCTCGGCCAGCTCTACTCGCACTGCACCGACAACGCCGGCTGCCCAGGGCTCGATGGTTGCCTGACGCTGGTCGACGAGGCGCAGATGGTCATCGATGGCTTCTGCACCAACTTCTGCATGACCGACGACGAGTGCTGGATCCCGACCGGCGGCGGCGCGGTCCCGGTCTGCCGCATGGGCCTGCAGAGCACCTACTGCGCGCTCGATTGCGAAGGCGGCCTGACCTGTCCGGGCGGGATGGTCTGCTCCGCGCTCGACTCGGGCGGCGAACTCTGTTTTTGAGGAGGAACCCGCCGGTTCCTCCCCCCGCTTGGACGGAGTCCAAGCACCCATACTTGGGCGGTGGTCCGGACTGCCCGCGCGCGCTTGGGCGGTGGT
>JAMHUH010000247.1:0-5553 GCA_035904925.1 Nannocystaceae bacterium | reverse complement strand
TGATCGTGGCCGGCGTGGTGATGTCGCCGCCTTCTTCGACCTCGGCCATCACCCAGCGTCAGATCGCGTCGACCTTGTCGTGGGTGGTGTCGTAGGGCTCGGCCAGCTCGATCGCCTTGGCCCGCAGCTCGGGGTTCGAACGCTGGGCCGGACGAATCTGGCCGGCGAGGCCATCGAGCCACTCGCGGACGTCGAGGGTCGAGTGGACCTGGACCATCGGCAGCTCGTCGAGCATCGAGCGGCTGTAGGGCTCGGTGCCGAGTCGGGGCACCCGCTCGGCTCGGAAGGTCAGCTCGGTGAACTTGCCCTCGCGCAGCTCGACGGCGCGACGCTGGGCGACCGGCGCGGCGTTGCGGCGCTCGACCGTGACCTTGTTCTCCATCGCGGCCGGCATCAGCACGAGCAGCTCGGATCGATGAAAGGGAATGTCGGGCGACTGAAAGCGAAAGCGGCCGAGATCGAAGAAGCCGGGCAGCGCGGGGTCAGGGCTCTGCGCGTAGGAAAACTCGACCTCGACGATGTCGCCGATCTCGAGGTCGCGCAGGATCACGCCCTCTTTGCCGCTCACGACCTCGGGCTCGATCACGCGGCCATCGGGCTTGATCGAGTGCAGGGTCAAGAGCCGCACGCCGGGCTGGTTGAATTCGCCGTGCGCGTCGATGGCCTGATCGCTGAGCACGTGGAACATCTGATGGACGATGTGCCGATGCCCGCCGGTCGGGTAGAGCATGCTGACCTGGCGATCGAGGAGCATGACCTCGCTGACGCCCTCGGGGACCTCGGCGTTGGCCAGCGCCTCGCGGTAGCTGACGACCGCGTCGGTGCCGGCGATCCGCCACTGCATCAGCTCGTCGGGGATCCCGAGGTGCTCGGCGATCTCGTGCAGGCGCGGGTTCTCGGGCAGCTGCGCGAGCGCGATGCCGATCTGTTCGCGCGCGCGCTCGGGCTGGTTGGCGCGCGCGTAGAGGTCGGCCAAGGTGATGCGCGAGACGGCCCGGTAAGGCGCGAGCACCAGCATCTTCTCGTTCCATGCGATCGCGTCGGCCCAGTTGCCCGCAGCGATCGCGACGTCGGCGAGCAGAACCATGCTCGAGAGCTCGTCGGGCGTGCGCTCGAGCGACTTGGTGTAGAGCGAGAGCGCCTCGGCTTGGCGATCGCGTCGCTGGGCCAGGTTGGCGCGCAGGCCCAAGGTGCCCGGGCACGCGACCAAGGCCTCGCTCAGCGCGTCCTCGCGGGCGACCTGGTTGCGCTCGCGGGCGAGGTCGCGCTGGGCCATCAGCACGTCGCAGTTGTCGGGGTTGATCGCGGCGGCCTTGGCCAACGCACGCTCGGCCTGCAGATCGCTGCCGCGGGCGCGATAGGCCTCGTAGGTCAGCATCGCGCCGGCCAGGCCCTCGAGCTGATTGGCCGGCAGCGCCTCGAGCTTGCCGACCACGTCGGCCGTGTCGCCGCGCTCGAGCATGACCGAGAGTAGGGCCAGGCGCGCGCGATCGAGGCTGGGGTCGAGGCTGAGCGCCTGCTCGAGCTCGGCTTGTTGCCGGGCCGAGCTGGTCGTGCGGCCGCGCGAAGGATCGCGCAGCTCGAACTCGGCCAAGAGCATGTGGGCCTCGGGGAAGCGCTCGGCGCTGCCCGGCTCGGGCAGCACGTCGTAGTCGCTGGCCTCGAGCGGGGTCCGCATGGCGCTGGCCAGGATCTCGGCGCGATCGCTGTCGCCGTCGGCGAGCGCGTCGTCGAGGGCCAAGAAGTCGCGCAGCGGCTCGTAGACGACGCCCTTGATCCCGTAGTCGGCCGCGGCGTCGTGCCAGGGCTGGATCTCGAGCTCGGGCTCGCCATCGAGCGAACCATCGTCGTTCGATGAACGCTCGGACTTGGCCACGCTCGGCAAGGGTCGGCCCTCGAGGTCGCTGGCGCGGACCAACACCCAGGCCTTCTCGCTCGGGATGGTCGTGCGCAGCTCGATCAGGTGCTCGCCCGGCGCGACCGACAAGATCAGCGAGGGGTTGTCGACCGGGAAGCGGTCGCTGCGATCGCTGGCCCAGACCTGCTTGCCGTCGACCAGCGCGCGCGTGGGGTACTGCGCGGCGAAGTCGAGCCGCAGCTTGGCGTCGGGGCCCTTGGCCGTCCCCTCGCCTCGCGCCGGGACCGTGACGACCGAGCGGATCCGCCGAATGGCCGCCTCGGGCTCGGGGTTCCACAGCCGGACCGCGCAGCTGAGCGCGACCGGGGTGCCGGCGTCGGGGTCGGGCCGAAAGCCGCCGTCGATCGCCAGGCGCTCGAGCTCGAGCGCGCCGCGATGACCCTCGAGCACGCCGACTTGCCAGTCCTGCACGCAGCCTTGGCGCTGGTAGAGGGTCCTGAAGTCTTCGTCGCGGGTTCGGGCGATGCCGGCCCGCGTGCTGATCAGCTCGTGGACGGCCTCGGCCGGATAGCGGCCTTGCTCGATCGCCGGATCGATCGCGGCGAAGAGGTCGACGAAGGCTTGCTGATCGCCGGGCCGCTGGCCTTGGATCGCGTCGAGCAGCCGAGCCGCGGGCGCGCTCAGGGCCAGCGCCAGGGCCCGATGCTTGCGGTCTTCGTGGCCCGGCGCCTCGCGGATCAGCGCGCTGGCTTGCTGCCAGACCAAGTCGATGTCGAGCCGGGTCTGGCCGAGGGTCGCGAGCGCGAAGCGAGCGAGCGGATGCCCGTTGGCGTCCGCGACCTGCTGCAGATGCGGCTGGGCCCGATCGACCGAAGCGAGGTGAGTCCAGTACACGATGCCGAGCTCGAGCCGGGCGTCGTGATCGTCGGGGTGCTTGCGCAGCCACTTCTCGAGCTTGGCCGCGTGGGCCTCGGCGGCGCTCGAATCGAAGGGCTCCTGGGCGCGCGCGTTGGGCCGACAGGCGACCAAGGTGGGCGTCACCGAGCCCAGCGCGAGCAAGGCCAGCAGCGTGCGCAGGCGCGACGAGAAGCGAGAAGAGGGACGAACGAGACGGGTCATCGTGATCGGGGGCTCGGAGCGAGTGCGAAGGAGGCCGAGGCCAGCGGGCGGAGGCGAGCGACTCAGTGGGCGGGCGACGCCTCGAAGGCCTGGGCGAGCGCGCGATCGACCTCGCCCAGGAACTCGCGGAATTTCGCGTAGTCGGCCGGCTCGATCCGCGAGAGTCGCATTTCGAATGTGGTCTCGACGGTGGCGCTGCGGCCCGACACGCTCACGGCGAGATTGAAGCGACCGAACTTGGTCTCGAGCTTCACGTCCGTCGGCAGGGTCGTGAAGTCGAACCCACGCGGGAGCTGGTAGCGGAGCTTGCGTTCCTCGCGGTTGGGCACGCCGATCTCGAGCGGATGCTCGCGGGTCTGCTGGGCCGCGAGGCTGCGGACCAGCTCGGCCTCGTAGCCGAGCGTCCGCCAGCGCAGGCCGTCGGCTTGCGCGGTCGCCCAGGCCGGGACCGCGAGCTCGACCTCGAGCCGAACCGGCGCGTGGAGGCTCTCGATGCCCGGCAGCGCGATGTTCTGCACGGTCGTGCCCGGGAACATCCCGGCGAAGAGCTTGGTGATCTGCTCTTTGCGGTGATCGGGCGACTCGAGCGTGGCCCGCCAGCTCGCGGTGCCGGTCCCGGTCAAGGTCATCGCATAGTCGACCTTGGCGTCGCCATTGGCCGCGAGCACGACGTCGTAGTCGAAAGCCTCGGTGTTTTGATCGGGCGTCGAATAGGGGATCGTGCGGAAGCTGGCGCCCTTGCCGTCCTCGATGATCACCACGCTCGCGCCCTGATCTCCGGCCGGCAATTCGAAGGCCCCCGAATGCTCGGCCGTGCCGTCGAGGAAGAGATCGTACTCGGGCACGTAGGCGATCGCGTGGTTGAAGGCCGACAAGCTGGCCGGCAGCTCGCCGATCCGGCCCTGATCGCGGGTGCGGACCAGGACCAGGTTGGCCTCGATCCCGGCCACGCCGAGCATGACCTTGAGCAGGCTCGCCTTGTCCTTGCAGTCGCCGAATCGACGATTGTAAATATCGGTCGTGCGATAGGGCTTGTAGCCGTGAATGCCGAATTCGAGCCCGACGTAGCGGGTCGAGTGAATCACGTGCTCGTAGATCGCCTGAATCTTGGCCCGATTGTCGGCGTTGGCGGGCAGATCGGCGAGCGCCGTGGCGACGCCGCGCTCGATCGCGTCGTCGACCACCAATTGCTCCTTGACCAAGCCCCAATACCAGACGCCGACATCGTGCCAATTGCCGTAGGTGCTGACGTGGAGGTATTGCGCGACCTCGGTCCAGCCGGGCATGTCGGACTCGGGCCGCAGACCCGGCACATCGGAGAGCGCGAGCGTGTGGCTGGCGAAGGCGCCGTCTTTGGCGACCTCGCGCTCGAGCGGCAGGTTCGAGTGGATGGTCATGTCGACCGGGGTCTCGAGCACGTACTCGACCCGGCGGCGCGGCTCGATGCCCTGCAAGGGCGCGACGTCGCCGTAGTAGTCGTCGAACATGTTGCGGGCCGCGACGTCGCGGCGGACGAACACGACCTCGACCACGTCGCCGACCCGCAGCCCGGGGAATTCGACGTAGGCCTGGCGCTGGTCGTAGTACATGCGGTAGCCGGCCTCGGCCAACGAGTAGTACTGGGTCACGCCGATGTCCTCGATCCGGCCGTCGGCCCGCATCACGCGAGCGCGGCGGACCTCGACGTAGCTCTCGGCCGGATCGAAGGCGAAGGCGTGCTGCGACTGGCTGCGGATGCCTCGCTCGTCGAGCACCTTGACGATCCGCTGGTCGAGCCGCTCGCCGAGGCCGCTCGCGGACACGCGCGTGGCCATGCGATGGAGCAGCACCGCCGAGTCGCGCCCTTGCCAGGCGTCGGGCGTGCCGGCTTCTTCGGCCTCGGCCACGACGGTCTCGAGATCGGCGGCGTGGCGGGTGAAGACGTCGTCGTCGCTGGCCCCGAGCGTGGTCAGCAGGTCGCGGATCTCGGGCTGCTGCGGGTTGAGCTCGAGCGAGCGCTGCAAGGCCAACACGCTCGACTGCTCGTCGCCGGCGCGGGCCTGCAAGTAGCCCATTGCGCCGTAGAGCTCCGGATCTTGGGGCGCCAAGCCGAGCGCCTGATCGAGCGCCTGGACGGCCCGCGGGTAGTCGCCGGCGGCCTCTTCGAGCCCGGCCAGGCGCCGCCAGGCCCCGGGCCGACCCGGGTTGGCCGCGACCAGGGTTCGGCCGAGATCGAGCGCGCGATCGATCTCGCCGAGCTGGAGGTGGGCGTCGATCCGCTGCTCGAGCACGGTCGGATCGCCGTGGTGGCGCGCGCCGAACTCCTCGAGCAGCGCGAGGCCCTCGCGGATGCGACCGAGCGCGAGCTGGCGGCTGGCCTGCTCGCGCAGGATCAGCGCCGAGTCGGGGTAGCGGCGGCGAAGGTCGGCCGTCCACTCGAGGGCCGCGAGCGCGAGCCCGTCACCCGCGAGCTGCTCGATCGCCGCGAGCTCGACCAGGGCGTCGTCGGGCACGACCTCGCGGGCTTGCTCGAGCAGCTCACGCGCGCGGCGCTCGAGCCCGAGCGAGCTGGTCCGCCAGGCCAGCTCGACCAACAT
>JAMHUH010000246.1:0-11118 GCA_035904925.1 Nannocystaceae bacterium | reverse complement strand
AGGTGGAAGAATTCTCGCACGCCGCCGCCGGGGGCTTGGACGCTGGGGCCGAGCGACTCGAGCTCGTGCTGGCCCTCGCCGCGGCGGGTCATGCGGATTCGCTGGAGGGCGAGCTCGAACGAGTAGGGGCTGGTCTCGTCGTCGATCGGCTGGGCGCCGAGGACCCAGAGGCTGGCCTCGCCGCGCGAGATGTAGCTGGCGACGTCGAAGCCGATCGACTCGACGCCGCCTTGGGGCAAGGTCGCGTAGGCGCCGGCCGAGGCGACGATGGCCCAGGCGAGGCCCTGCGCGTGGAGCTCGGGCACGGCCCGGAGCGGGCGGCGGTAGGGCGACTCGCTGAGCAGGTCGTAGGTCTGCGCGGCGGTGTCGTAGGCGTAGACGCGATCGAATTCGCGGATCCGCGGCTCGGGGTTTTCGAAGATGTCGTCTTCGCGCGACTGAAAGTAGAGCGTGCCGTCGCTGGCGAAGCCGGCCATCACGTGGCCGCCCTCGTTTTGGGCCGAGCGCAGCTGGCAGGAGGTCTGGCTGTCGAGGTCGCGCAAGGCGAGGCCGCCGCGGGCGGTGACGTAGGCGAGCTGGCGCTCGTCGGGCGAGACCGCCGAGAGGCCGGGGATGTCGTGCAAGGGCAGCAGCGAGGTTGCGACGGCGCCTTCGAAGTTGCCGACCAGGCCGAGGTCGCGGATGTCGTAGACGACGGTGCGGGCGTCTCGACCCTCGCCCGAGGTCGCGATCACCAGCGTGTCGTTGGGCAGCTTGGGGAAGGCGTCGCGATCGCCGAGCGCCTCGGGGGTCTCGCCGCTGGTCACGATCACGCGCGAGAAATTGCGACCCTTGGCCAGCAACAAGGTCTCGCCGATCTGGGCCGAGCCGTGCTCGTCGCTGCGAAACGAGGGCGCGATGCGGATCAGGTAGAGCTCCTCTTGGCCGTTGCCGAGCGCCTTGCGGACGACGACGTTGCGATGCCCGAGCGCGGCGACGCGGAATTCGCCGGCGTCGATGCGGACGGTCTTGGCCTCGTGGTCGAAGGGGAAGCCTCCGTCGGCGCCGACGTAGCGGGCGAAGAGCTGGCTCGATCGGGTCGGCGGCACGTAGTCGGGGTCGCCGGCTTGGTGGGTGGCCTCGGCCCAGGTTCGATACAGGATCCAGTCGCCGCCGCGCAGCGAGCCGACCAGCTCCATGCGATCGAACTCGACCGCGACGGTGCTCGGGGTCAGGGTCGGGGCGTCGAGGTCGACGCGTTGCAGGCTCTGGCCGGCGACGTAGGTCAGCCAGCGGCCGGAGCCGGTCAGCAAGAGCTGCTCGGGCGGGCTCGAGGTCGCGAGGGGCGGCAGCTGGATCAGATCGGCGTCGCAGCTGGTGCCCTCGGCACAGGCTCGCAGCACGATCAGCTCGGCGTTGCCCTGGCTGATCGCCATGACGGTGGGCGAGGGCAAAGTCCCGCTGCGCGGCTGGGCTGCGGCGATCTCGATCGCGCCGCAGGGCGGGAGCTCGTCGAGCGAGCAGCCGCTCAGCGCGAACGCCAAGGCCAGCGAGGCGCGAGCCCGCGGCAGCTTGGCGATCCACGAACCCCCCACGGTTTCGAAGGTACACCCGCACGCGGGTTCTGTGGCAACCTTCGCGCGTGCCGTCCAAGCCCTCGATCCCCGCGCTTTCGGTCATGCTCCTGCTCGGGACGGTCTCGGGCACGCTCGCTTGTGGCGGCTCCGAGTCCGGGTCGACGACCGGCGGTGGCGCCAAGAAGAGCGATCCGGCGGTCGAGAAGGCGCCCGAGCCCGAGTTGACCCAGGAGCAGCTGCTCGATCTCTACGACTCGGCCAAGACCCGGATCGAGGCGGTCACGCAGATCAGCGACGAGAGCTACGCCTCGCTCGATCACGACCTGCGCCTGGTCGCCGAGAAGTCGAAGGATCAGGCCCTGCGCGCGAACGCGAGCTTGCTGTTGGGATCGGTCGCCGAGCAGCGCGGCGATCGTCGGACCGCGATCTCGTTCTATCGCCAGGCGACCACGCTCTTGCCCGACGAGGCGGCGACCCACGCGGTGCTCGCGGTCGCGCTCGCGAGCGATGGCCAATGGACCGACGCGATCGCCTCGCAGTGGCAGGTGGTCGAGCGTGTTCCCGACGATCTCGAGGCCTGGTTGCTGCTCGGCGAGATGCAGATCAAGGGCGGCGACACGGACGCGGCGACGCTGACCTACACCGCCTACGAGCTGCGCCGCAAAGGCCTGCTCGACGGGCTCACGCTCAAGCGCGAGGGCGAGTACGTGCTCGAAGAAGCCGACCGAGCCGCCTGCGCCGAGGCGCTCACGCCCGCGGCCGACAACGGGACCGGGCTGGCGTTGATCTACGCGCTCGACTCGGATCCTTCGGTCCAGGTCCGCACGGCCCTCGCGGGCGTGATGGGCGAGCAACGCTTGCTCGGCTATCAGAAGATCCTCGAGACCAAGCTCGCCAGCGAGACCGACAAGGAGCTGCTCGAGGCGCTGAAGTGGGCGCTCGACGAGATCGCCCGCGACGGGGTCGAGACGGCCCCGGGCGCCGTGCCGCCGGATCTCGCGAAGGCGGTCGAGGAGGCGGCGGCCAAGGACGAGGTCGACGTCGGCCTGGCCGCGAAGCCGGGCGAGCCGGGGGAGGCGAAGCCGGGGGAGCCTGGAGACGCGAAGCCTGGAGACGCGAAGCCGGGCGATGCGAAGCCGGGCGATGCGAAGCCCGAGGACGCGAAGCCCGGAGACGCGAAGCCCGGAGACGCGAAGCCCGAGGACGCGAAGCCCGGAGACGCGAAGCCAGGCGACGCGAAGGCGGGTTGACGCGACCGCGCGGGCGTGGGATGGCACGCGCCCCGCGACCGAGCATCGACACATGGCCCGTTCGCTCCGCTCCATTCTCCGTCTCGACGACGGAGGCGCCGCAGCCGGCCCCGGACGACCTCCGGCGTCGCTGGAGGTCGCCAACCTCGGCTTCCGCTACCCCGGGAGCGACGTCATGGCCCTGCGCGAGGTCTCGTTCAAGGTCGCGCCCGGCGAGCGGATCGGTCTGCTCGGCCCCAACGGCGCCGGCAAGAGCACGCTGATGCGGCTGCTCTGCGGCTACCTGCGAGTGCCGCGATCGCGTGGGACCATCGCCCGCGTGGCCGGGCTCGATGTCCGCGATCAAGCGCTGGCCGTCCGCCAACAGGTCGGCTACCTGCCCGAGCAAGTGCCGCTCTATCACGAGCTTCGGGTCCGCGAGCAGCTCGAGTTTCGGGCTCGGATCAAGCGGGTGCCCCGACGCGAGCGGGCGGCCGAGGTCGTGCGCGTGGCTGGTCAAGCCGGGCTCGAGGGGATGCTCGAGACGCCGATCGGTCGGCTGAGCCGCGGCTATCGGCAGCGGGTCGGGATCGCCGACGCGCTGCTCGGCTCGCCCCCGCTGGTGGTCCTCGACGAGCCCACGGTCGGGCTCGACCCCAACCAGGTCCTGGGCATCCGCGCGATGCTCAAGGAGCTCGGCGGCGGGCAAACGCTGATCTTCTCGTCGCACATCTTGGCCGAGGTCGAGGCGCTCTGCGATCGGATCTTGATCCTCTCGCGTGGCCGCGTGGTCGCCGACGAGACGGTCGGGGCCGCGCTCGCGACCGACACGCTGGTGGTCGAGTGGGCGAGCCCCGACAGCAAGCGCACGCGCGCCTGCGTCGAGCAAGCTTGGGCGACGCTGCGGCCCGATCAAGCGGCGCACTTCGAGCTGACGATGATCTCGCCGCGCGCGAGTGGGAGCGGGAGCGAGGCTGGGCTCGAGGCCTCGAGCGAGGAGCCGGTCCGCGAGTCGAGGATCCGCGCCGAGGTCACGACCAAGGGCGTGGCGATCGACGATCTCGCGACGGCGATCGGTCGGGCCAGCCTGGCCGCCGAGCTGCCCGTGGTCCGGCTGGAGTCGGGTCGGCGTCGGCTCGAGGAGCGCTTCGCGGCCGTGACCGGGTTCCGCGACGAAGACAACAACCTGCTGCGCAGCGGGGTCTCGCCATGAGCGAGCTCGTCCACTGGTTGCGCGGCAGCGCGGCGGTCGCTGGCCGCGAGCTGCTCTCGCTCTTCGTCACGCCGCTGGCCTACTTGGTCGGCATGCTCTTCTTGCTCGAGCAGGGCTGGAATTTCTCGTTGCTGCTCTCGTTCTTGAACGACCCGCTGGCCGCGCCTGGGCCGGTGATGCAGTACTACTTCGGCGGCAGCTTCTTCATCTTCTGGCTGCCGGTGATCTTCATCTGCTCGGCGATCAGCATGCGCTCGATCGCCGAGGAGCGGCGCCAAGGCACGCTCGAGGCCTTGCTGACGGCGCCGCTGGTGCCCTCGCAGGTCGTGTTCGGCAAGTACTTCGGCGCGCTCGCGTTCTACGTGACGCTCTGGCTGCCGACCGGCGCCTTCTACCTGCTCTTGCGTGGCGCGACCGGCCCGGCCAACGCGCCCGAGCTCGGGCCGATCCTGTCGGGGTATCTGGGCACCTTGCTGTGTGGCGCGAGCTTCCTGGCGGTCGGGCTGCTCTACTCGGCGGTCTCGCGCAGCCAGCTGGCCGCGGCGATCGGCACCTTCGTGACCTGCACGATCGTGCTGCTCGCGGGCCTGCTGACCGATCAAGTCGAGCGGGTCTGGCTGGCCGAGGCGCTGCAATGGACCTCGCTGTTGGTGATGATGCAGGAGCTCGCGCAGGGCATCGTCGACGGCCACTGGATCTGGCTGCACCTGGGCGTGGTCAGCAGCGCGCTCGCGGTCGCGATCGTCGCGATCGATCCGCGCCGCGACTGGCAGTCGATGGTCCAAGCCGCGCTCTACTGCGTCGCGCTCGCTCACCTGGCCGTGTTCGCGGGCCGCCACGCCGAGCGCTCGGACTGGACCGAGGGCAAGGTCTACACGCTCTCGGATCGGGCCCGCGCGGTGCTCGAGGGGCTGACGACGCCGGTCGACGTGACCGTGGTCGCGCCGACCACGATCGGCGAGGGCCGGCCCAACCCGGTTCGTGGCGAGCTGCGCGAGGTCCTGACCCGGATGAGCAAGGTCAGCCCCGGCTTGCGCGTGCGCATGCTCGACCCCGACCGCGATCGCCAGGACGCCGAGCGCCTGCTCGACGACTTCGGGCTCTCGGGTCGCGAGCTGGCCGATGGCGTGGTGTTGATCCGCGCTGGCCAGGGCACCGCGCTGCGCCGGGCCTACTTGTTGCCGAGCGATCTGGTCACCTTCGCGACCGGGCCCGAGGTCCAAGCCAACGGCCTGCGGGTCAAGGCCTTCCGCGGCGAAGAGGCGCTGCTCGGCAAGTTCCTCGAGGTGTCCGAGGACCGCAAGATCCGGGTCTGCTACACGCAGGGCCACGGCGAGCCGGCCTTCGACGACCTCGAGCCCTTCAACGGCTACGCCCACCTGCGCGACCTGCTGCGCTCGGCCAACCTCGACACCCAGGTCGTCGACTTCGGCGAGAGCGACCCGCTCCACGACTGTGACCTGCTGCTGGTCGCGGGCCCGCAAGGGCCGATCGATCGCCGCGAGGTCGAGGTGATCACGGCCTACGCCGATCGCGGTGGCGACCTGCTCTTGCTGACCGGCGCGGTGTTCTTGCGCAGCAAGCCGGCGCTGGCCAGCCACGGGCTCGAGCCGCTGACCAGCAAGTACGGGGTCGGCTTCGGCGATCGCGTGGTCATCGATCCCAGCGGCATGGCCGGAGCCTCCGACGACTACGCGTTCACGCTCGACCAAGGCTGGGCCGATCATCCGGCCGTGCGCAGCTTGTTGATGATGCCGGTCTCGTTCATGCACGTGCGCGAGATCTCGACCGTGCAGCCGGCCCAGGTCCTGCTCTCGACCACCGAGCGCGGCTGGGCCGAGACCGATCTGGCTCGGATCCAAGCCGGCGGCGTGCCGAGCTTCGACCCGACCCTCGATCGCCGCGGACCGATCCCGGTCGTGGTCGCGAGCGAGCTCGGCGGCTCGCGCCTGGCGGTGGTCGGCTCCGACGAGTTCGCGCTCAACGCCTGGCTGCGCGAGGACATCGCCTACGACCACGGCCGCGACTTGATCCTCAACTTGGTCGGTTGGCTGACCCAGCGCGAGGCCCTGCTCGGCATCCGCGAGCGCGAGCGCGAGCACATCAAGTTGGTCCTCAAAGAAGAGCAGCTCGCCCGCATGACCTGGATGTGTCTGCTCGGCTTGCCGGGCTTCGCGATCGGGGTCGGCCTGCTGGTCTTGTGGAGGCGGCGCAAGTGAGCGGGGCGAGCGAGGTCGTGACCCGTCGGGTGCCAATGATCCGGCCCGGGACCTTCGTCGCGCTCGGGCTCGCGATCGCGGCGCTCGGGCTGAGCTGGCTCGATCCCTTCGCGGGCGAGGGCGACCCGGTCGCGATGGTGTCGACCAATTCGCCCGCGCGCCGGGTGTTCCCGACCCTCGGCGACGAGGACTCGAGCAAGGCGACGATCGAGCTGCAGCCGGCAGGGCAGCCGCTGATCCGCATGGTCCCCGGCCCCGACGGCGGTCACCAGCTGCTGCGCGGCGAGACCTTGCTCGGGCCGGTCGACGACGACGCCTTCGAGGGCCTGTGGTCGTCGCTGCGGATGGGCACGGCGCTGCGTCCGGTCGATCGCGGGGTCAAGGTCCGGACCAACAGCCGCGGCTTCGTTCGGGTCGCGCTGCCGCACGCGAGCCTGACCCTCGAGCTCGGCGAGCGGCTCCAGGGCATCGGCGTGTACGGGCGGATCAACGGCGCCGACGAGGCTTGGGTGATCGAGAGCGAGCTCGAGTGGTTGCTCGATCAGCCGGCCGAGACTTGGTTGGCGCGACGGCTCTTGCCCTTCGAACCCGACGCGATCGCGAGCGTGACCTTCGAGCGCGACGCGACCGGCGAGCGCGAGGCGCTGGTGCTCGCGCGCGGCCAAGATGGTTTTTGGCGGGTCGAGGCCGGCGCTCGTCCGGCGCTGCTCTCGACCGACGCGGTCGAGTTCAAGCTCGGCCGACTCCTGCGCGCGCAGCTCGATCCCTGGATCGAGCCCGAGCCCAACCCGGGCGAGCCGCCGCGGCCGACCTTGGTCGTGACCAACCTCGAGGGCGAGTCGCGGGCGCTCCTGCTCTTGGGCGAGTGCCCGGGCCAGCCCGATCGCCAAGTAGTCGATCGCGGCGTGGGCCTGCGCGGCTGCTTGCCGGCCGAGCTCTTCGATCCTTGGCTGCTCTTCGACGCCGACGGCGGCATGGTCGAGGGCCGGCTGGTCCCGCATCGCTACGGTCGGATCGTGCAGATCGATCAGCTCGGTCCGGCCAAGCGCTCGCTGATCCGCCGCAGCGGCGTGTGGCTGCTCGACGAGGGCGAAGGCGAGGGCAGCAAGCCGGTCTCGGAGGACGAGGTCGCGCGCTGGTACGCCAACCTCTCGCGGGTCGAAGTCCAGGCCTTGCTCGATCTCCCCGGCGAGGTTCGACCCACCGAAGCGCCGCCGCCGGAAGGCTCGCCGCCGGAAGGCTCGCCGCCGGAAGGCTCGCCGCCGGAAGGCTCGCCGCCGGAGGGCTCGCCGCCCGAAGCTCCGCCCGAGGCGCCGCCGTCCGACGAGTTCGTCGCCGACATCGAGCTGGCGATCCACGCCGACACCGGCGAGGTCCTGCGCATTCGCTGTCGATCGATCGGCGACGCGATCGGCGACGCGATCGGCGAGAGCGAGTGCATGCGCGACGAGGGCCCGCGGCTGCGCGTGCTCGGGGCCCTGCCTCGCAACCTCGCCTTCGAAGCCGAGACCTTCGCCGAGCGCCGCTTGATCGACATCGGCGCGGGGGAGGTCCGCGAGCTCGAGATCCTCGCCGGCGAGGCCGGCGAGGGCGTGCGCCAGAGCGTCGAGCAAGACATGGGCGTGTGGCGGCTCGAGGCGCCCGAGCATGTCGACGAGGCCGCGGGTGCGCTCGACGAAGTTCGACTCGAGACCCTGCTGGCGATCTTGTCGAGCCTGCGCGCCGAGGCCTGGCGCGACCCGCCGCGCTCCGGCTCGCTGCGCAGCTTCTCGCTCGCCGTCGTGCCCGAGCGAGGCCCGCGACGCACGATCACGCTCGCGCTCCACCCCGACTGCGTGGTCGTGGTCGGCGAGCGCTCGGCCCTGGTCGCCGAGGCCGACTGCGCCGTGCTCGGTGAAGACCTGCTCTACGACGATCCATTGCGGCTGTGGATCACCGGCGCGCGCACGATCGAGATCGTCGCGGGCGTGCCGAGCCCCGATCGCCGGACCGAGCGAACCTTCCTGCGCCACCAAAACGATCGCTTCGAGACCGTCGACGGGCGACCGCTGGCCGACGCGCAGCTCGAAGCGCGCTTGGCCAGCTGGATCGACTGGCGCTCGGCCGGGCTGCAAGGCGGCGAGCCACCGACGCCCGTCGAGTGGAGCGTCGACATCCGGCGCAACCTCTTGCCCGACGTGCACGCCGAGCTCGGCCGCGGTTGGGTGCGGCTGCGCGGAGCCAACTGGTACTACGTCGAGCGCGAGGCCAAGTTGGTCGCGCCACTCGATCCGGAGGCGCCGGTCGAGTTCGATCCGCAGGCGATCGAGATCCCTGCGCGCTGATCCATCGATGGATCGCGAGGGATCCTTCGCAGTCGATCGGGTTCTCGAAGGGCGGGCTTCACGGTGGGAAGAAGCCTTCGAACTCGGCTGCTGACTCCGTCCTCCGAAGGGACCGCAAAATCGTCAGAGTCGATCCGAGCTCTCACGCAAACTCTCGAGAACGGCGAGGACCCGCGAAGGCAAAGGCGGGCGGGGGGAAAGTGGGTCGCTCCGAGGCGAGTCGAGCCCCTGGCTGCCGTGCACGAGCGCCACGATCATCCGAGGATTACCAACCAGGGAGAGAGCACCCGCGATTCGAAGGGCGACGTGTTTGAGCCCGAGCGGGCGACCCTCTTTCCCACCGCAGAGCCTGCTTGTCGAAGTCGCGATCGTCCGCGAAGGATCCACCGAGTCAGCGCCCGCGAAGGATCCCGAAAACGCAAAGAGCCGGTCCAAAGACCGGCTCTCACAAACACCTCAGGCCATTCGGCCCAAAGAGTCGACCAGGCTCACTCGCCCTTCTTCGCGCCGTCCTTGACCGCCTGAACCTTCGCCGCATCCGCAGCCATCTTGGCCTGCATCTCGGCGTTCTCCGCCTCCTGCGCCTCGACCGTCTTCGGGTGCCAAGACGAGTTCGGCGGCGCGATCCAGACCATCTCGTTGGTCACCGGATCCGGCGCCTCGTAGGAGACGAACTCGAGCAGACCGTTGTCGTAGGCGAAGCCGCTGGCCGAGAAGCGCACGAACTTGCCCTTGATCTTGTACTGCTTGCCAACCTCGACCACGACCTGCGGGATGTCCTTCCACAGCGCCAAGGTTGCCTCGTCCCACTCGGGGATCGGGAACGAGTAGTTGACGACCATCATCGCCCGCTTCTTGCCTTGCTCGTTCTGGGCGTCGGTGATCCAGAAGTGCGGCTGCTTGCCGGGCGGGCACAGCTCGCCTTCGGCACATACGGGCGGCACGTAGATCTCCTGGACCCAGCCCTTCATCTCGATCTCGGTCCCGGACTCGCCTTCCTTGAGCCGCTCGTCGATGTTCAGGCGCAGGCCGAAGATCGAGTAGGTGCCGTCATCCCACTTCTCGGGCGCGCGGGCCTCGTCGAAGTTGGGCGAGGCCGGCAGCTCGACCTTGATGTCGGGGAGCACTTCTTCTTGCTCGGCCTCGGCCTCGGGGTCGTCGCAGCCAGTCAGCGCGATGGGGAGCGCGAGGACGACGGGAAGGGCGAGCGTGCCCAGGAGCGTGCCAAGGATCGTGGAGAACTTCATCGAGGTTGCCTTCTCGGCCGACAGGGGCTGGGTGCTGGCGTGCATGCCGCGAGCTCGTTTATCACGGGCTGAAGCAAAAAGTCCATCAATCCTGATCGGCCCGAAGAGCGCAAAAGCCGGGCTCGGGGGCTCGCGCGCTGGCTTGACGGCGCCCCAGCGATGGTCGAACACCTGCGTGATGATGCGGCGTCGCGCGATCGGGTGGCTGGCCGCGGGCGGGCTGGTCTTCGCCTGCTCGAGCGAGCCGGGCGAGCTCGCGGACGCGGCGGGCGAGACGATCGCCGAGCGCGACGAGAGCGATCCGGACGAGCGCGCACGGGCCGAGGCTGCGGACCCCGCGCTGAACGAGGCCGTGGTGATCGGCCTGCCCCAGCTGCCTCGCAAGTTCGATCCGCTCGACGACCTCGAGCCTTGGGCGCAGCGGATCGCCGACGACCTGGTGTTCGAAGGCTTGGTCCGACGCGGTGGCGAGCGCTACCCCTGGGTCGAGCCGGCGATCGCCGATCGCTGCGAGGTCGATCGCGAGTACGCGGTCGCGACGGTCTACTGCCACATCCCGACCGGCATCCTGTTTCACGACGGCAGCGAGCTGACGATCGACGACGTGGTCTACTCGCTCGGCCATTGGGTCGATCCTCGGCGCGGCTGGATCCGCCAGCGCCACGGGCTCGCCAACCTGCAGAAGGTCGAGATCGTCGATGGCCCCCGCGGCGCGGCGGCGAGCGAGCGCGACCCGGGTCGCTGGGTTCAGATCGACTTCGACAAGCGTGAGCCCTTGGCCCTCGAGTCGCTGACGGCGGTGAAGATCGTCCCGCACGCGCTGCACCGGGCCTCGCCGGCTCGCTTCGCCTTGCAGCCGATCGGGACCGGGCCGATGAAGCTGACCACGATCGGCCAAGATCGCATCGTCGCCGAGCGCTTCGCCGAGCATCACGACGAGGCCCGCAGGACGACGACCGGCAAGGTCGTGCTGCGGGCGATCGCCGACGGAGCCCAGGGCCTGACCGCGCTGCGTCGCGGCGAGATCCATCTGCTCGTCGAGGTCGCGCCGATTCACATCCCGGTCGAGCTCGGCAAGCCGGGCATGGCCAGCCGCTTTCAGGCCTGGTTGGTCAGCCCGCCCGAGTGGGACATGTTGCTGTGGAACGTCGCCGCCGGCAGCCAGGCCGATCTGCCCTTGCGCCGGGCGCTGCACGACGCGCTGCCCTTCTCGGCCCTCGCGCGCTCGGTTTATGGCGCGCCCGGTCTGGCCAGCGAGGCGCCCGTCGATCTTCACGATCCGACCCCGATCGATCTCGACGAGCTCGCCGACATCAAGGCGGGCGAGCCG
>JAMHUH010000245.1:0-12107 GCA_035904925.1 Nannocystaceae bacterium | reverse complement strand
GTCATCAATAGCGATGAGAAAGAGCGGATTGTCCTGCTTCGACTCTTTCGAATATCGGTCGACCAACGCGTCGATGACATCACAGAAGATCGCCGTGAGATCGAAACGCTCGCGCTCGATCGAATGGATATCATCCGCAAAGGTCTCTCGATCGATTTGATCCCTACCCTGGATCTCCATCTCGTCCGCAGCGGTCGCTGCGACGAAGTGGTCCCAGGCTCGAGCGAGCGGATCTGGTTTGTTCGAGGGCGACGTCGGCAAGGGTATGTGGCCCCGCGAGCGATCCGCCACGTGCTCGTAGAGTCGGCGAAGCATGCTCGCCAGATGCACTTTCAAAGCGGCTTTCTTGGGGAGCGCTCGCAAGTCGAGCAGCCCAATCGGGAGCACGCCTGAAACGAGAGGCAGCTCGTCGGGAAAATGGGGATCTCGAGCGCGAGCCAGCTCGCTCCAGTGATGGATGAGCGAGATCAGCAACGCGGTCTTTCCCGAGCCGCGATTCCCCTCGATCAAGAAGACCCGAGCACGCCTGTCGGACTCGATCGGCGGTAAAACATGGATGAGGTCTCGCCGCTCCTCGTTGCGTCGGCGTGTGGCGAAACGCGAAGCCACCGCGCCGTTCTTGGCCTGATGGGCAAGCAGTTCGCACAACCGCGTTGCAGCCGTGCGTTGCGCGTCGGTCAATTGGTCCCATGGAATTGGTTGTGCTTCGACGCGCGGCTCGAGACTTGCCATCGCGCGAAGGATGCCACGGTCTGCGCTCGGACCGCCAGGATGTTCGGTCAGATTGCTGCGGGCCGATCTCGCCGACTCGTGTGACCGCAGGTGGGCGGCGTCAAGCACTTCAGGTGTGCATGCGGGTGAGATCTGCCTGGTCGCTTCGAACTCGTGCATCCGATCCCGACCGACGTGGCTCCGACACCACCGACCCTGCGAACGCTCGACCTTCGACGGCCTCGCCCTCGCCCGTCGCCGCCGCGACGGAGCCGCAAATCCACGTGAGGGCGCAAGCTCGCCCGCCTCGGCGCCGTTCGGCGAGCCGGCGCAATCGGCGAGCCGTCTGCGGTAGCATGCGTCTCCCCCGCTGACTCGAGGACCTGCACCGCATGAGCGAACAAGACCGCCCCACCAAGCCCGACGTCCGCGACGATTTGGACAAGGAGCTCGACGAGCTCGCCAAAGAGGTCCCGGAGGTCGAACCCAAAGTCGACGCGAGCGGCGGCTCGCTGCTCCGGATCGTCGGCGGGTTCTTGGTGATCGGTCTGTTCTCGGTCGGGGCGGTGTTCGCCTATCAGAAGATGCACGAGCAGCCGCCGCCCGAGGCCGCGGCGGGGATCGGGGCCAAGCTCGAGCTGGCCGCGGGCGAGGTCGTGCTGACCAGCGAGGGTGGCCCGGGCACGCGGATGTTGTCGGGCACGCCGCTGCCGATCGGGGCGACGCTCGAGACCAAGTCGGGCGCGCGCGCGCTGATCCGCTTGGCCGACGGCAGCCGGATCTTCATGCGCGACAACACGGTCGTCGAGCTGCGCGAGGACACCAGCGTGCACGTGGTCTCGGGCGAGATCTGGCTCGAGACTTTGCCCCTCGATCGCAACCGCGACCCTCTGCTGCACCAAGTCGGCGCGGCCGAGCTGGCCCTGACCGACGGCGGCGCGAGCCTCTCGGCGACCAGCGGTGGCGCGCAGATCTACGTGGCCGAAGGCGTCGCGGCCGTGACCACCTCGGGCGGCCGGACCGAGGTCCGCTCGGGCGAGCAGGCGATCGTGGTCGGTGAGGCCAAGCCCACGGTCGAGTCGGTCGCGTTCTGGGACGACTGGACGGGCGGCATGGCCGATCGCCGCGCGGGCGGTGCGATCGGCAGCGGCTCGGGGGCCCTCTTCGCGGTCGACAAATTCGGCCCGGCCGGGACCAAGGCGCTGCCCTTGCAGATCAGCCGACAGACCGTCGACGTCGCGATCGAAGGCAACCTGGCCGAGACCCGGGTCGACCAGCGCTTCTTCAACCCGTCCGAGCGCGACGTCGAGGGCTGGTATTGGTTCACGGTCCCCGAAGACGCGATGCTGGTCGGCTTCGCGCTCGAGACCAACGGCAAGCTGGTCGAGGGCGAGATCGTCGAGCGTCACCAGGCGGTCGCCACCTACGAGCGCGCCGCGGCGAGCGACGACAACCCGGCGCTGCTCGAGTGGATCGACGAGCGAACCGTCCGCGCCCGCATCTACCCGGTCCCGGCCGCGGGCGAGCGGCGGATCGTCGTGCGCTACCAACAATTGCTGAGCGAGAGCGAGGGCAAGCTGCACTACAGCTACCCGCTCGCCGCCGCGGGTGGCCGCGACGCGATCGCGATCGAAGAGTTCGCGCTGGCCGTCGAGCTGCGCGAGGACCTGGCCCGCGAGTACACGGTCGCGACCTCGAGCGAGGCCAAGCTCGACGAGAACAACCGGCTGGTCACCATGCGGCGCAGCGGCTTCGTGCCCCGCTCGGACTTCGAGCTCGAGCTGACCCGCAAGGACGAGACCGAGAAGGCCCTGCCGCTGCGGCTCAACGAATTCGAAGCCGGCCGCGATCAGGCCCGCTTCGTGATGCTGCGCTGGCTGCCCGACCTCGACGCGAGCATCGACTGGGCGACGATCGAGGTCCCGAGCGCCGACGTGGTCGTGGTCGTCGACACCTCGGCCTTCGGCGACGCTTCGGAGCACCAGAGCCGGATCGCGGTGGCCGAGGCGCTGCTGCGCAGCCTCTCGGCCCAAGACCGCTTCGCGCTGGTCTCGGCCGACCTCGACACCGAGGTGCTCTACCCGAGCGAGGGCATGAGCGAGGCGACGCCCGAGAACATCGCGGCCGCGCTCGAGCGCTTGAACAACCACCGCCCGGGCGGCGCGACCGACCTCGGGGCGATCTTCGAGATGGCCTTGCAGCGGGTCCACTCGGCCGAGCAACCGGCGATCGTCTATGTCGGCGATGGCCTCGCGACCTCGGGCGAGCGCAGCTCGGACGGCTTGGCCGAGCGACTGCGTCGGACCTTGACCGGCTCGCGCGCGCGGCTCTTCACGGTCGGCGTCGGGGCCCAGGTCGACGAGCGTCTGCTCGCGCGCCTGGCTCAGGTCGGCGGCGGTCAGAGCTTGCGCGTCGAGACCTCCGAGCAAGCGGTCGTGCGCGCGCTCGAGCTCTCGGGCGCGATCAAGACCCCGACCATCACCGACCTCGAGATCGACCTCGGCCAGGGCCTCGACGATCGCTTCGACAACGCGACCGGCAAGCTGGCCCGCGGCGAGGAGCTGGTCGTGCTCGCGCGGACGCACCACGACATGCCCGAGAAGGTGACCGTTCGCGGCCGGCTCGCGGGCGAAGATCGCGAGTGGACCTACGAGCTCGAGCGCGACAAGGGCGTGCTCGATCGCGTGGTGCCCAAGCTCTGGGCGGCCGCGCAGGTCGAGCGCCTGCTCGGCGATGGCCGAGGCCCCGACGCCGTGCGCGGCAAGATCCTCTCGCTCGGGCTCGAGTATGGGTTGATGACGCCCTTCACCTCCTTCCTCGCGCTCGAGGACGAGCGGGCCTACTCGCGCCAGGGCGTCGAGCGACGCAAGCGGCCTTGGGACTTCAAGCTGCTCGCGCAGGTGCTCCCGCACGAGCAGCCCTTCGTCGAGCGACGCGGGGTCGTCGACAGCTCGCCGAGCGCGGGCGAGCTCTTGCTCGGCGCGCTCACGGCCCCGATCGGGTGCATGGCCGCGCCCAAGGACGAAGCGCCGGCCCGCGCCGCGTCGGCCCGCGACGAGCGGAAGATGGACGACGATCGCTCGGCCAGCGACGTCCAGACGGTCGCCCGCAACGAGGCCGAGGAGAAAGCGATGGACCCCGAGCCGACCGCAGCCGCGCCAACGGCCACGGCCACGGCCGAGGAGCCCGAGATGGCCGAGATGGCTCCCGCCCCGCCTGCCGAGCCGATGCAGCAAGGCGACATGGGTGCGATGGGCAACCGCTCGGGCGGATCGGGAGGGTCGGACGACGGCAACGCCATGATGGCCAAGCCGAAGTCGAGCCCCGCGCCCGGGCGCGAGCGCAAGGACTCGATCGGGCTGGGCCTCGACGAGGGCAACTTCGACGACGTGCCCTCCGACGTCGCGGGCTTCCTCGCCGACAAGAAAGACGTCGACGCCGAGCTCTGGGGCGCGCTCGAGGGCAGCGAAGCGATGCCGGGTGTCGCAGACGGACTCGCCGCCGGCGAAGGCGGATTCGGCAAGGGCTCGGGCATCGGCTGGGCCCAACCCAAGAAGGTCGAGCGGGTGTTCAACAGCAACCAGGGCCGCTGGCGCCCCATCGACACCTCGCCGGTCGCCCGCGATCAGAAGCTGCCTTGCAGCGACGCCTCGGCCCGCTCGCTCGCGCAGCGCAAGCTGCTCTGGGAGCAGCGGCTGACTCGCTCGCGCGACATGGTCGCGCGCCTGACCGCCTATGAGGCCGCGGCCGGCTCGTGCGAGCTCGAGACCTGGCGTGAGGACCAGGTGTTCTTGCAGATGCTGCAAGCCAGCGCCGCGACCGAGGCCGAGATCGCGATGTTGATCTCGCACTTTTGGGATCGCCAGGACGCGCGCGAGTTCGTGGTCCGAGCGCTGCTGCGTCGGCTCGTCGATCGCAACCTGATCGCCACGGTCGAGCGGACCGTGTTCGGCCCGCTCGACTGGACGGTGATCGACGCCCAGATCGCGCTGGCGACCACCGACGAGGACAAGCTCGCCGCGCTGCAAGCCGGCCTCGACCAAGCGCCCGACTCGCCCGAGGGCGAGATGCGAATGATCAACCTGCTCTTCCAGCTCGGCCGAACCGACGACGCGCTCGCGCGTGGCCGACGACTCCGCGACCGCGGCCAGATGACGCCGGTCCTGGCCGAGCGACTCGGCGAGCTGCTGGTCCGCTCGGGCGAGCGCGACGAAGCCAAGCGGGTGTTCTCCGAGATCGTCGAATTCGATCCGGGCGGCGAGGCCAGTCGGCGCATGCTCGGCGACATCTTCTTGCGCCACGGTTGGGACCAAGAGGCCTATCACCAATACGCCGACCTGCTCGCGCTGACGGGCGATCCCGCCGACGCGATCCGCATGGCGCGGGCCGCCGCCGGTGCCGGTCGGGTCGACGAAGCCCTGAGGTTGCTGCGCAAGGTCGCGACTGGCGAAGGCCGACCGGGCGCCGACGATCCGCGTCGTTGGGCTCGCCTCCACGCGGCGCTCTTGCTCGCGCAGATGCTCGCGACCGAGGACGCGCTGCCGGCCGACAAGCTCGCGCGCGAGCTCAAGCGGCTCCAGCTCTTCGACGCGCCGACGACCTGGACCTTCCTGCTCTGGCAGGACCTCGACTCGACGCTGGTGCTCGGGCCCAAGCCGCTCCCCGCCGACGCGACCAAAGAGCAGATTCAAGCGGCCGTCCGCGACGCCCAGCGGGTCAGCGACTCGATCCTGGCCGGCAACACCGGGCTGTGGGCGATCGAGCGCGGCGGGCTCGAGGACCTCGAGGCCCGGCACAGCGGCTTGGTCCCGGCCCGCGACGTCGCCTTCGAGCGGATCGTCGTGATCTGGGACGGCGCGACGTTCAAGGTCGAGCGCTCGAGCAGCACGATCGTTTCGAAGCAGGCCTGGCAAGGCGGCGAGGGCAAGGACGCGCCCGCCGAGGCCCCGCCCGCCTCGCCCTGATCGGCCTGATCGCTGGTTCAGACCGACGTCGCGAGACCCGCCACGCCGAGGCCGACGCCATGCTTGCGTTGGCCCCGGCCGGCCGGTTGTACTGATCGCGGAGCCGCCATGCGCAAGTTCGTCACGATTGGAATCGGGTCTTCGTTGAGTCTGCTGCTCGCCTGCGGGAGCAACCCCGCGGGCGACGACAACGCGAGCAGCGGGATCGAGGGCGGCACCGCCGACGAGGTCGGCGACGCGAGCAGCGAGGGCAACACCACCACCGCCTCGACCAACTCGACCAGCGACAGCGGCAACACGACCAACTCGACCAGCGCGACCACGACCGACACCGGCGACGGCGACTCGGCCGAGAGCGGGACCAAGTGGGACCTGCCACCGATCCCCGACGCCTCCGAGGGCTGCGCGGGTGGTGGCGGCGGTGGCAATCAAGACCTGCTCTCGTTCATCTGGATCGCCAACAGCGGCGAGGGCACGGTCTCGAAGATCAACACCATGACCGGGGTCGAGGAGGGCCGCTACGACTCGAGCCCGCAGGTCGGCGGCAACCCTTCGCGGACCTCGGTCAACCTGCTCGGCGACGTCGCCGTGTCCAACCGCGATCCCGGCGGCGTGACCAAGATCGCCGCGCGGGTCGAGGACTGCGTCGACAAGAACAACAACAACCAGATCGAGACCTCGAGTGGGCCCAACGACGTGCTGCCTTGGGGCCAGGACGAGTGCGTGCTCTGGCATACCGTCACCCCGACCAGCAGCTACGGCAACGGCCCGCGACCGACCGCCTGGGAGGGCGGCAAATTCGACGCGGAGGGCTGTGCGATCGACGACAACCCGCGCCTGTGGATCGGGTTCAGGACCGACAACGGCAACGGCGTGTTCTGGCGGCTCGACGGGGCGACCGGCGAGATCCTCGACGAGATCGACGTCGGCTACTGGGGCAGCGGCTATGGGCCCTACGGCGGGGCCGTCAACGCCGAGGGCGATCTGCTCGTCACCGGGCTCAACACCGATCCGGTCAAGCACATCGACGCCGAGACCCTCGCCGTCACCGACCTCGGCAACCCCGGCAACGCCTGCAAGTACGGCATGAGCGTCGATCAGAACGGCGACATCTGGGTCGGCCACTGCTTCGGCGAGGGCGTCTCGACCTACTCGTTCGCCAACAACCAATGGACGACCATCCCCAACGCCGGCGGCACGCGGGTCAACGGCGTCCAGGTCGACCGCGACGGCAACGTCTGGGGGGCCGGCAGCGACCCTTGCCGGCTCGTGCAGATCGACGTCGAGACCAAGCAATACGTCAACACCAACATCCCCTTGCCGATCGACTGCAGCAGCCCCTGGGGCGTGAGCGCCGACGTCGAGGGCTTCGTGTGGATCGTCGACATGGGCTCGAGCAAGGCCTACAAGGTCGACCCCGACACCTACCAGACCGTGCTCACGGTCAGCGGCTTGATCGGGCCCTACACCTACTCGGACATGACCGGCAGCGGGCTCAACCTGGTCGTGAACCCGCCCGGCTGATCGACGCGGATCAAGGCGCCTGGCAGGCGAGCAACTCCGCCATGCACACGTCCATCCCGACCTCTTGCACGCAGGGCTCGCAGTTGGCCGAGATGCCCCCGCCGCCGCACTCGATCGCGCACTCCTGGTCGCAGACTCCCGCGGCGCAGACACAGGCGATCAGCGCGTCGGTCTCGGGGTCTTGCTCGAAGTGGGTGTCGGGATCGCAGCCGAGCACGCAGGGACAACAGATCCCGTCGCCGAAGCAGCAACCATCGCTGCGCCCGAGTGGGCAAGCGCAGTCGCCCTCGCACTCACCGTAGCCGCTGCCATCGGGCAGACAGGTCATCGTGCCGGTGGTGCTGCCTTGATGGCAGATGCAGTCCATCGTCTCGCCGGGCGTGCAGACCGTGCCCGACGTGGTGTCGGTCTCGCTCGTGCCCGTCTCGCTCGTGCTCGTCGTGTCGGCGACCTCGTCGTCGCCACCTTTGTCGTCGCCGCACGAGAGCGCGAGCGGAGCCAAGGCCAAGGCCGTGATGAAGCGGAAGCGATCGAGCCGGGTTCGCATGGCGACGAGGATCGCACGCCCGATCACGCCCGGACGAGTTCGAACACCGGCAGCTCTGGTCGACAACAAAAGCGCACCGGCACGAGGCTGGTCCCGGTCCCGCGGCTGACATAGAGCGGTCCCATGGCCGACTCGTACCAGCCGGCGACGAAGCGACCGCTGCCCGGCGGCACGAAGGGCACGAGCGAGCCCGCGACGACCTGGCCGCCGTGCGTGTGCCCAGCCAAGCTCAGCGCGAAGGGTCGCGGCGCGAGCCCTTCATCGACGAAGGCTGGGCTGTGGGTCAGCAGCAGCTCGATCTGCGCTCCCGGCCCGGCCGAGATCACCCGCGGGCTCCCGCCGGTCGAGTCGTCGCTCGCGTAGATCGCCAAGCCGTCGTGGACCAGCCACTCGTCGACCAGCAGCGTCGCCCCGCCGCGGGCATAGGCCCCAGCCAGCTCGGCGCGGGCGAGCTGGCCCCAATGCTCCCAATTGCCGAGCGTCCCGATCACTCGCGCCCCTCGCTCGCGCAGCGCCGCGCTGAGCTCGGTGAGATCGCCGAGCTGCTCGGCGTGATCGACGATGTCGCCGGTCAGCACGACCAGCTGCGGCGAGGCCCGCTCGACCGCCGCGAGGATCGCCTCTTCGACGCGCCCCAGCCCGTTCAAGTGAGCGTCGGTGATCTGAGCGATCCGCATGCCCTCGAGCGCGCGCGGAAGACCAGCGACACGCACGACGTGATGATCGACCTGCAACCAGCGCGGCTCGACACCGAAGGCGTCGACGGCCATGCACGCGGCCCCGAGCCCGAGGCCCTGCAGGACGCGGCGGCGGGTGAGCAGCGGCTTGCCGGACACGGGCCACATCTTAGCCCGAAGGGCGCCCAGGAGGAGTCTCGCCCAACCACGAACATTTGCCGGCCCCGACCATGCAGACCTTCACTGGTTCGCTCGGATCACACCCGAGACGATGAGTTCGTGCCTTCGCCGGAACTCTGGGACGAAGTTGGCGCCGACGTCATGAACAGCATCCAGCCAGCCATTCCCGAGGTTTTGAAGTGGGAGCTCACCGAGTACGAGCGCGAAGGCGGGTGGTTCGTCCACGGTCGCGCAGAGGGCCACCTCGGGGGCAAGCGTGACGCCCTCTTGTTGATCGCGGACAAGCGCGGCCTCGCGCCGACGCCCGAGCAGCGCGCCCTGATCGAGCGCTGCGAAGACGAAGCCCAGCTCGACCAGTGGATCGCCCGAGCGCTGATCGTCGACACGGCCGACGCGCTGCTCGCCGACGTCGATCGCTGACACCCGCCGTGATCCAGCTGCGATGGTCGACAGCGGTTGACCGCGCAGCCGGCTCATGCGAACCAACTCGGACCGAAAACATCCCCACGTCGGCCAAGGGAACCCGGTGAGAATCCGGGACGGCTCCCGCCACTGTGAGCGGCGACGTCATGGCAACAAACCACTGGGAGCGATCCTGGGAAGGAGCCATCGACGGTTGACCCGCGAGTCAGGAGACCTGCCGACGACGTACTTCTTCATCCACCGGTGAGACGGGAGCCAACTCGCCATGGTCGCCATGCTCTTTGCGTGGGGCTTGGCCCTCGCGCCCCCGAATCCCGAACCCGCCCCGAACCCACCGAGTCCGCCGCCGCCGACCTACGAGACCGTGGTCGAGAGCGCGCGAGACCGCGGCGATGGCCTCGACGCGCAGCGTGACGCGAGCGCGCGCAACGTCGGCTTCGTCAGCGTCATCGACCTCGATCACGAGCCCGGCCAGGCGCCAGCCGACGACCTCGCCCGCGTGCTCAGCCATGCGCCGGGCGTGACGATTCGATCGGTCGGCGGGCTCGGTCAGTTCAGCGCGGTCTCGCTGCGCGGCAGCACGACCCAGCAAGTCGCGATCTTCCTCGATGGCGCGCCGCTGACCGGCAGCCTCTCGGGCACCGTCGACCTCGGCAATCAGCCGCTCGACGGGCTCGAGCGGATCGAGGTCCATCGCGGCTATGTCCCAGTCGTCTACGGCTCGGCGGCGATCGGCGGCGCGATCGATCTGGTCGGGCGCGTGCATCGAGGCCCGGCCAAGCTCAGCGCGCGGGTCGGCTTCGGCAGCTTCTTGGCCCGCGAAGGTCGGGCCGGGTTTGCGATCGCGCTGCGACCCGGGCTCTCGCTCGCGATCCGAGCCGGCTACTCGGGCTCGCGCGGCGACTTCCCCTATTACGACGCCGCCAACACGCCGCGCCTCCCGGCCGACGATCGCACGCGGCGACGGATCAACGACGGCTACGACCGGCTCTTCGGTCAAGTCCGCCTCGACCTTCGCCGCGGCCTGGTTCGGGTCGCACATCAGCAGCTGGTCTGGCTCGAGCAGCAGCAGGTCCCGGCGATGATCGGCAACCCCGACAGCGACGCCAACCAGTCGACGCTGGTGCTGCGCAACATCACCCGCGTCCGCAAGGGCTTCGGCAGCGACGCGCCAGGCGGGCACGTCGAGTGGGTCGGCAGCGTCGCGCTCGAGAATCGCCACTTTCGCGATCCCCAAGCCCGGCTCGGGCTCGCGGCCGACGACGAGCACGCGCTCGCGCTCGAGGGCTGGATCTCGCCCCGGCTCCGCGTCCCGCTCTGGCGCTCGGCCTTCTTGCTGACCACCGCGGAGGCGCGCGGCGAGTGGATCCGCGTCGACGAGCGCACGAACCAAGACGACCCCAACCTGCTCAGCTCGGGCGACGCGACCCGCAAGCGCGCCTCGGGAGGCCTGGGCGCCGAGCTCGAGCAAGCGCTCTTTCGCCGCCGCTGGTTGCTGGTCCCGGCCCTGCGCATCGACCTCGCGCAGAGCCGCTTCGCGGTCCCGAGCGGCCAAGGCGAGCTCGACGACGCCGGCCGCGACAGCGTCGTGCTCGCGATCTCGCCCCGCTTCGGGACCAAGGTCGTGCTGGTCGAGGGCCTCGATCTGCGCGCGAGCGTGGGCCGCTATGTCCGGCTCCCGACCCTGACCGAGCTCTTCGGCGATCGCGGCTATCTGGTCGGCAACGAGGGCCTGCGGGTCGAGTCCGGGCTCAACCTCGATGGCGGGCTGGTCTTCGATCTCGAAGCGCTGCTCGAAGGCCTGCGCGGCGACCAAGCCGAAGCCGAAGACAAAGCCCCGAGTCGACGCGACGACGTCGACCTCTTCATCCAAGTCGCGGGCTTCTCCAGCTGGGCCAACGATCTGATCCAATGGCTGCGCAACGGCCCGGTCGTGCAGCCCGTCAACGTCGCGGGCGCTCGAGTCCGCGGACTCGAGCTCGGGACCAGCCTGCGCCTGCTCGGTCGGGTCGCGCTGATCGATCTCGCCTACACCCTGCTCGACACGCGCAACGACTCGCCCGAGGCCGAGCAGCAGGGCAAGCCGCTGCCCGGTCGTCCGCGCCACGGCCTGCTCGCTCGCTTCGCCGGCGGCTGGCGCTTCGAGCTGGGTCCGCGTGGGATCGGCTTCGAGCCGCGGGCGCTCTACGAGCTCGAGTGGATCGCCGGCAACGTGCTCGATCTGAGCGGCCGGGTCGAGCTGCCGGCCCGGCTGCTCCATCGCGTCGGTGTCGAGCTGATCCTCGCCGACCGCGTGCGGCTCAGCGCCGAGATCCGCAACGTCGGGGATCTTCGCTCGGTCACCCTTCGCCCGCAGTCGGGCCCCTTGGCGCCCTACCCGGCCGCGATCGCCGACTTCCTCGGCTTCCCGCTGCCCGGCCGCAGCGTGTGGGCCACGCTCGGCTTCGACTTCGAATTCTCGTCTCGGACGCGATCGCCATCGCCATGATCATCATCACCACCAAGACGCGTCTCTGGTTGCTCTGCCTCGCGCTCGTCGCCTGCACGCACGAGCAAGAGCCGCCCGCCTTCGAGCCACCGCCCGTGCAGGCGCTCGGCCTGCGCGAGAGCACCCCGATCGTCACGCAGCCATGCATCGCGCCGGCCGAACAACCAACCCACCTGCTGGTCACGAGCACCGACTTCTCGACCGGAGCCGTCGGTCTGGTCGAGCTCGCGACCCGCGAGGTCCATGCCGATCTCGCGCTCGCCTCGACCGACGCCGTGCCGGTCGCCTGGGGCGAGCGAGCCCTCGTGATCAACCGCTTCGGCTACGACTGGATCGACGAGCTCGACCCCGGCCACGCGCTCTCGCTCGTCCACGAATTCCCGATCCAACCCGCGAGCCTCGACGTGTCCGCCAACCCGCAGGCGCTCGTCTTCGACCCGTCCGGGCGGGCCTGGGTCAGCCTCTACGGCGCGGCCGAGCTGCAAGTCTGGCGCGTGTCCGAACCCAGCGAGCCGCCCGAGCTCGAGCCTTTGCTCGGCTTCGACCTGCGCGAGTTCGCCGACGCCGACGGCGTGCCCGAGCTCGGCACCATG
>JAMHUH010000244.1:0-1653 GCA_035904925.1 Nannocystaceae bacterium | reverse complement strand
CGCTTGTACGACCGAAACGCCTCGACGCTGTCGGCGAGCAGCGCCGGGTTGCTGGCCAGCTCCCAGCCGAGCGTGCTCGTCGGCGTCTTGCCGTAGTCGTGGCCCGGGAACACGCGGGTGTGCTCGGGCAGCCCACCGAGCTTGCGCTGGAGCGTGTCGACCATCGCGGCCACGTCCGAGCCGGCATAGGAGACGCCGCCGCACGAGCCGACGAAGAGCACGTCGCCGGTGATCAACGCCGCGCTCTCGGGCCCATACCAACACACGCAGCCGGGCGTGTGCCCGGGCGACCAGATCGCCCGCATGCGGCCGCGACCGATCCACACGTCCTCGCCGTCCGCGACCGGCTCGACCCGACCCGCCAGCGCGCGCGCGGCCTCGAGCTCGAAGGGATGACAACGAACCAGCGCGCCGGTCAGCGCGAAGGCTTCGTCGAGGCCCGCGACATGATCTTCGTGGGTGTGGGTCAGCAAGATCGTCGTCACTCGCCAGCCTCGCTGCTGCGCCGCCGCGAGCAAGCGATCGACTTCGAACGCAGGATCGACGAGCGCCGCTTCGCCGGTGATCGGACAGCCGATCACCTCGCAGAAATTCTGCAAGAGACCGACTTCGATCTGGACGATCTCGAGCCCGGGGATCTCGGCGACTTCGCTCATCCGCGCGACCACACCACGCTCGGCCAGCGCCCGACAAGACCCTTGCAGCGGCGATCGCAAACCCGTACAAGTCGCGGTCTCGCGCGATGGACCTCTCTGCTCTCAACCCCTCGCAGCGCGCCGCCGTGTTGCACACCGAGGGGCCGCTCTTGGTCTTGGCGGGCGCCGGCTCGGGCAAGACCCGCGTCATCACCCATCGGATCGTTCACCTGCTCGAGCAGGGCGTCGAGCCCGAGGCGATCGTCGCGCTCTCGTTCACCAACAAGGCCGCCGACGAGATGCGCGAGCGCCTGGCCAAGCTGGTCGGCAAGAAGCAGGCCGAGCGGCTCGTGCTCGGCACCTTCCACAGCCTCGGCTCGTGGATGATGCGCGAGGATCCGCAGGGCTTCGACGTGCCCAAGCGGTTTCAGATCCTCGACCAGGGCGACGTCTACGGGGTCGTTCGCAACCTCCTGCGCGAGCTCGGCTACCACGGGCCGGCGACCAAGCGCCGCTTCGATCTCGGCGCGATCGTCCAGCGCATCAGCCTCTGGAAGAACGAATTCCTGACCGCCGAGCAGGTCGGCAAACAGGTCGACGAGGGCCCGAGCACCGACTACGACGAGGTCGCCTCGGTCCTCTACGAGCCCTACGAAGACCGCCTGCGCAGCCTCGCCGCGGTCGACTTCGACGACCTGGTCTGTCGGGTCGCGGGTCGGCTCCACGACATCCCCGAGGTTCGCGAGCGCTGGCGGGCCCGCTTCCGCTACCTGCTCGTCGACGAGTACCAAGACACCAACACCGCCCAGTTCCAGCTGCTGCTCGCGCTGCTCGGCCCGCAGCGCAACCTGTGTGTCGTCGGCGACGACGACCAGGCCATCTACGGCTGGCGCGGGGCCAAGGTCGCCAACATCCTCGGCTTCGACATCTACTTTCGCGACGCCAAGGTCGTGAAGCTCGAGGCCAACTATCGCTCGCGGCCGCCGATCACCACCTGCGCCAACTCGGTCATCGCCCA
>JAMHUH010000243.1:0-3346 GCA_035904925.1 Nannocystaceae bacterium | reverse complement strand
GCGAGAAACCTCGCCCGCGCGACACCATGCGCCAACACGAAATCCGCCCGACGCTGAAGCGCCTCGATCCGCGCCCACTTGCTCTTGCCCGACACGCCCGGACTCGTCCCAAACAGATCCTCCGGCCGACCCGGAAATCCATACCAAGGCTGAGCCAGCACCCGCGCGACGCCCAACACCTCGGTCCCCGAGCCTCCCGCTCCCTGATCAATTCCAGCTCGCGTGCGTCGAGCCGCGCCAAGATCTTCGCACGTAGTTCCCGATCGCCCAGCGCCCTACAAATCGGCGGCCGCACGAGCTCGAACTCGATCACGTCCGGCAACACGCTCGGCTTCCCGCGCCGCCACCCTCGCTTCGGATCGCGCTTCTTTTTCCTCCGCCGATTCTCGACCCGCGCCTCCCGCTTCCAAAGTCCGATCCTCGGCCGCTCGATCGCCCGCGTGTCGCCATACTTCATCCGCAAGGTCGAGACCCCGGGCCACTGCTTCGACCTGCGCACCAGATTCGCCGAGCACGGATTCGCCAGCGTATACATCGCATGCTCGACCGCCTTCTCGTCATCGGTGACCTCGACGACGCTGTACTCCTTCTCGAACACGGACCCGCTGGTCCCACGCATGGCGTTCAACGATCGCGCCAACAACGAGTTGAAGTAGCCCATGAAGTCGGGCAGCACCCCGTCGACGTCGGTCATCAGCACGTGAAAGTGGTTGGACATGCACAGAACTTCGTGCACATCCATCCGATAGCGCGCAGCCGCGACGGCGAACAGATACTCGAACACCCGCACGACCTCGGCGACGGGCACGAACCTGAACATCCGACACACCGCTCGAGCGGTGACGAAGCAAAGCCGACCGGGGACGACGGAGCGCGGCGCAGTCATGCACCCGGCTTGTCGGCCACGGCCTCGCGGCCTTGCACGACCCGAACAACCTGTTCAACATCGGCCGCGTGCACGAGGAGTCCGGCAACCTCGAGGCCGCGGTCGACTACTACAAGCGCTTCGTCGCGCAGCCGGGCGTGCAGATCGACCATCGGGCCGCGGCGCTCGAGCGGATCGACGTGCTCGAGCGGGCGCTCGCGGCCCAGCGCGACCAGACCGAGCCCGAGCCCGAGCCCGAGCCCGAGCCCGAGCCCGAGCCCGAGCCCGTCACCACGACCCCCGAAGTCGACGAGGCGCCCGACGCCGATCGTCGCAAGCCGCAGCGCAACGCCGGTTGGGCGCTGCTCGGCATCGGCGGCGCGACCCTGGTCGCGGGCGCGGTCACGACCGGCCTGACGGCGTCGACTTCGAACTCGCTCGCGGGCCAGAACGATCCGGCCGAGCGCGCCAAGCTGGTCGATCGCGGGACCACGCTGGCGACGACCTCGGACGTCCTGATGATCGCCGGCGGCACGATGGCGCTGGTCGGTCTGATCGTCGCGCTGACGGCTCTGCCGAAAAAGCAGAGCGAGCGCCGGACTGCCGCGCTGCCCTACGCCGGAGCCGGCGGCGCGGGCCTGGTATTCAGCGGCCGCTTCTGATCTGAGCCCGGCCCAAATCAAGCCCAGCCGAGCCGGTCGAGCGAGCGCTCGACCAGCTCGCCCATGCTGGTCGCGTGGGCGAAGCGATCGTCCGCGTAAAAATTGGCCAAGCCCTCGCGCAGTTCGAACACGTGGGCCTCGGGCGCGAGCGTGTCGGCGCGCATCGTGTCGAGCAGCTGGTGGAGCCGGGCTCGCTCGGCGCGGGCGCGGTGGCCGATCAAGCTGCGCTCCTCTTGCTGGTACTGCCGGGTCGTCTGCGGCTGCATGCACTTCATGCCGAGCCGGACGATCGGGTTGTTCTCGATGTAGTAGTTGGGCTGGTAGACCTTGAGGTTGCCCTCGTAGCTCTGCTGATCGAAGTCGATCGCGCGCAGCCGGTAGGTGGTGCGATCGAAGTCGGGCGTGATGTCGACGACGAAGTTGCCGGCGTGCATGTCTCCGAGCAGGCGGACGAAGCAGCGCTCGCAGAACTTGACGAATTCCTTGGTCAAGCGGACCGGATCGAGGTGCTTGTCGTCGAGGTGCTCGCGCATGAATTGATCGCCCGGGATCCCGGCGATGTGGGCCTCGACCAAGGTGTCGGCCTCGGTCAGAAATTCCAGCCGGTTGGGCGAGAGGATGTGCTCGAGCTCGAGCCCATAGACCCGCGAGGCGTCGGCCCGCTTGACATAGAAGTAGTCGAAATTGTCGTTGAGCGTGTTGAGGATCCGGATCCGAAAGGGCTGGGTGTTGCCGTAGGAGCAGACGTCGACGCGATCGGTGATCAGGTGGCGCATCAGCGAGCCGTCGCCGGTCACCCGCAAGGTCGCGTAGGTCGCGAGCAAGCCCGAGAAGATCCGCGCCCGCTCGTGGGCCGGGTAGAGCACCGACTCCCACAGCGTGTCGCGGCCGCGCTTGTCGTAGACCGGGATCGAGTCGCCGTAGCTGGTCAGGTCGTCGTAGCGGATCGGCAGGACCAATTCGCGGCCCGTCTCGGCCAGATAGCCACGCAGCGCGGGCGAGATCGGATAGGGCTGTTTCTTGCGCGAGATCAGGGGCATTGGCGCGAGTCGTGGTTCTACCAGGTTCGCGCCGCGCTTCGGCGTGAGCCGACCCAAGGGCCGGTGACGCGGGCCGCGAGAACCATGCCAGACTGGCCGAGCGTGGACCGACTGGCGCTCGGCGTTCATCTCGAAGGGGATCTCGAGGGTCTCTTCGCCACCGTCGCCAGCCTCGAGCGCGAGGGCGTCCGTCGTCGCGTCGACTTGGTCTTGCTGGCCGACTCGCTGCCTCGCCGTCAGCTCGCCGAGCTGCGCACGCTGGCGCGAGCCCAGGCGCTAGGCCTGCTCGAGCTCGATCAGGCCGGCGGCGCCGGTGCGCTGGCCGAGCTGCACGAGACCTCCGAGGCGACCCGGCTCGGCTTCGTCGAGGCCGGCGCGGAGTTTGGCCCGGGCGCCTTCGATCGCCTGCTCGACGCGCTCGATCTGGCCGACGTCGGCCTGTGCGGGCCAAGCTTCGATCGCGGCTGGAACGAGCAGGCGGCGCTGCGCGAGTGGGCCGATCGACCGCTGGCCGAGGCCAGCGCGGCCGCCGAGCGCCTCGATCCCACGCTTCGCGATCTCGCGCCGCGCTACAGCTTGCTGACCGGCTGCCTGTTCGTGAAGCGCTCGACGCTCGCACAGATCGGCGGGGTCGATCGCGAGTATGGCGTCGGCCCCTGTTGGGAGATGGACCTCCACCTTCGCAGCGCTCGCGCGGGGCTGCGCGGCGTCTGGGTCCCGCAAGCCTTCGTTCGGCGGCGCGCGCCGACTCGGCTGCGGATCGAGCGTGAGCGGCAGTG
>JAMHUH010000242.1:0-42453 GCA_035904925.1 Nannocystaceae bacterium | reverse complement strand
CGATACTCTTCCCACGATCGCTCGCGCTGCCAAGCCACGCTGAATTCACTGCGCAGCGACTCGAAGAGCGGACCATATTCTGCGCGGTGCTCGATGCACTCGCGATGCAGCATGAACACGAAGCGAGCCGGCAACCGGGCGGCGATCGTCTGGGCCACATGCCCCTCGAGCCTCGCGTGGTCGAGCCACTGCTCGACCAGTCGCTCGAGCTGCCCGACGACCGGGAGCGTGCGCGGGTGCTCGAGGAAGCGCTCGTCGATCGAGAACTCCGACTCCGCGATCGCGCTCAGAAAGTCTGGCGGACCCGGATAGATCACCGCCGGAAAGTCGTCGTGGTAGGGCTCAATCAGCTCCAATGTCGCGCGCATCGCCGCTCGTCGGATCAGCAGCCCCGCGAGCTCCGAAGCCGAGCGAGCGAGTCCGAAGGCGCCCGCGACATCGACGAGGCTCTTGCTCGCCTCGGCCCACTGCATCGTGGCGCCGTCGACCCCGAGCTTGGCGAGGCCGGTCAAGAACCCACCGAGCTTCAGCTTCATCGGCCGGGTCCAGACGCTCTTGGGTGCGACGACGGGTAGCTCGGTCATGGCGTGGGATGGCTCGGTTGGATTGTTCGAGCGCCAGGGCTCGCCCGCATGCCGTCGACCTGCCGATCGACCAGCTCGATCGCCCGCGCGTCACCGCGCTTCTCGAAGGCCGGCCGAGCCAGATCACGCAGCAAGACCAGCGCCTCGTCGATCTGCCCGAGCGCCACGGCGACATTTGCGATCCGCGTCCAGGTGACCGCCCGCTCGCGCACGTCCCCGAGCTGCTCGAACACCTCACCCTGGTGCTCGTAGAGCCGTCGTGCCTCATCGAGCTCGCCGCGCGAGAACTCGACGTCTGCGACGAGCCGCCACGCGATCGCCTGCTCGCGCACGTCCCCGAGCCGCTCGAACACCGGCAAGACCTCGGTTCGCAGGCATCGAAGCGCTTCATGAAAATCGCCGCGTTCGAGCAGGATCGCGGCGTGCTTGCGCCGAGCTCGAGCGAGGCCTCGCTCGTCGCCGAGCTTCTCGACGATCGCCTGCTGCATGCGACGAAGGTCGAGCGATTCGTCGACTTGGCCCTGCATGAGCGCGAGGTCGCCGAGTCGATCGAGGACGGCTGCCCTATCTTCATCGTTCTGCGCCCGTGGTAGCGCCCGGTCGTGCAGGAGCACGCGGGCCTCGGTCAGCTCTCCTCGCATGATCAGCACGTCGGCACGCGCGACCAAGATTCGAGTCAGCTCATCGAGCGCCCCGAGCTCTTCGGCGCGCACGAGCAGCGCTTGGGCGAGGTCGTAGTCGGCCGCGAAGATCCGGGCTTCGCCGAGCTTACGGAGCTCTCGCGCTGCCGCGGCGGGCCGGCCCGCAGCCACGTATCCGGCTGCGGCACGCTCCGTCCATTCGCTCGCGTGCACCAATTCGCCCAGCGTGATCCAGGCGTCCGCGAGCTCCCCAGCGGTCTCGGCCGCAGCGACTCCGGTCAGGCCATCATGCAGTCGCACGAGCGCTTCGATCCGCTGCTCGAGCCGGTCGCGGTCCTCGCCGACGATCTCGTTCCGCCAGCCATCGAGCGCGCTCAGGCGAATCGGCTCGATCGCCTCGTCATCGATCGCTCGAAAATGTGCGACCGTCAGCACGAATTCACCGAAGTCACGCAGCGCCTCCGAGTAGGCGACGAACGCATACTCGGGCAACCACACGACGATTCGACCGTGAATGCGATTGGGCAGATCGTCGCGGCGTTGGTTCAGGTTCGAAACCGCGGGTGAGTTGCGGCGCTGGCCGAGATCGTCGAGCAGCAGCCGCTCGAGCCCAGTCACGAACAACGCGTCGCCAGTCAGGGCCGCACGCATTCGCTCGACGAGGTCGGCGACGTCGTCGGTGCGCGCGAGCTCGAGCCGGGAGACTCGACAGGTCGCCGAGACCTCGCGGGCGAGGCGGCGACGAATTCGGGACGCGAGCCGAGGATCGTCGACGCGGGCCAGCGCCAATCCGGTGCGCGGGCCCGGTCGGGTCAAGAAGCGCAGGAGGTCGAGGTACTCCTGCGCGTCGCCGGAGTCATTCATCGAGCTCCAGCCGGACTCGCTCGAACTCGGGATCGGCACGAACGATCGGATGCACGTCCCACCAAGGCAGCCCGTCGTAGGAAAGCACGCATGAATGCAGCAGCAGATGCGCGTCTTCCTGTGAATTGCGGACGCGCTTGGTCGCGTCGATCTGCACGGCCCGGCGCCAGTCGGCGGCTGTCATCAGCGGCGTGCGCTGGCCAGCCAGCCATACGCTCGCCCTCGCGACGTGATCGACCTCGATTCGCTCGGGTTCGGCGAGCTCGGCGGCCCGCAAGACCAGGCGAAATACGTCGCGCACGTTGCCGCCGGACAAGCGCGCCAAGCTGTCGAGCGCGGCGTCCGAGTCGCTGAATACACCGTCGAGTTCGAGCCGCGCGTCGAGCAGGCGGCGAATCGCACGCTTGGCCTCGGGCCGGACGACGTCGGTGTCGTCGCCCTTGAAGCGGACGGGCAGCGCGGGGACATGGATCGTGCGAAAGCACTGGCTGGCCGCGATCTGGGTCGGTGCGTAGTCGTCGGCGGGGTGCAAGAAGAGCACGAGATGGCAACGCAGCTCGCGGATCTCCTGGGCGGGCACGAGCACCGCCTTGGCGACGAGCTCACGATCGATGACCTTCTCGAGGTTGTCGAAGACCACGCACAATTGCTGCTTGCGCTGCGCGAGCGCGGCGTGGGCTCCATCGAGGACTCGATTGACGCGATGCAGGAGATCGTTGACGTCGCGGAGCGCTCGCTGCCGGATCTCGACGCGATATTCGTTGTCGGTCTTGAGCGCGCTGGCGAGCTTGGCCGAGAACTGGGCCAGCGATGGAAAGCCGACGCCCGCGCTCGCGCTCGTCTCGATGCTGGCCTCGATCTGCTTGCGCGACTGCTCGCTGATCAGCTCGTCGGCGAACCAGCGGTAGGTCGTCTCGACGACGTCGGGCTCGAGGCTGATCTGCTGCGCTTCGAGCTCGGCGATCACCGAGCGAACGACGACCAGCATGAAGTCGGCGAGCCCGAAGTTGGTCTGGTCGACCGAGGTCAGCGCGTCGACCAGGACCGGCATGATGCCGAGCGGACGCAGGTCGTCCATCGCCTTGCGGATCAGCGTGCTCTTGCCGGTGCCGCGGTGGCCGATGATGCCGAACTTGACCTGACCAGGCGCCCGCTTGGGGTCGCCGAAGATCCGGCGTACGGGCTCGGACACGCCGAAATGCTCGCGCGGTAGATCCTTCTCGATGTCGGCGAAGCGGGGGTCGTGCGGCTTGACGATCGTGAAGGGATCGAGCGACCAAGTCACCTCGGTCGAGTTGCGCGCCCGGACGAACTCGCTCACGCGGCGAGGTTATCAGGCCGTGACGCGGCCCGTCACGAGCTCGCCCGTCCGCCAGAGTGGCTCGCGTAGCTGGCGCTGCGGACCGCGAGAACCAGTTGACCGCAGCCGCCGTCCCGGCGACTCTGGGCATCCCGATGGATGCCGCGCAGCCGGTTCGGCCGATCGACACCACGGCCGAGGTCGAAACTCCGGAGCACGTGCGCTTCGACTACCCCTTGGCGGGCCCGAGTCGAAGAGCGGTCGCCTACTTGATCGACGCCATGATCCGGGCGGGCGTCGTGTTCGTGGTCGTGCTGGTCTTGCAGCTGGTCGAGATCGGCGTCGGCTTCGACGGGATGTCGACCGGCGCGACGCTGATCGCGATCTTCTTGCTCGACTGGTTCTACTACGTGTTCTTCGAGACGATCTGGAGCGGGCGCTCGCCGGGCAAGCGAGCGCTGCGGCTGCGGGTGGTCGGGCAGGATGGTCGCTCGTTGACGGTGCTCGACTCGGTCTTGCGCAACCTGCTGCGGGCGGCCGACTTCTTGCCCTTCGGCTATGCGGTCGGGCTGGTCGTGGTCTCGAGCGATCCGATGTTTCGTCGGCTCGGTGACATGGTCGCGGGCACGGTCGTGGTCATCGAGGATCCGGGTCGGGTGACCGCGCCGCTCTATCTGCATCCGCCGCCGACGGTCGAGGAGATGGAGCGGCTGCCGAGTCGGATGCCGGTCTCGCGCGAGGAGCTCGAGGCGATCGAGGTGTTCTTGCGTCGGCGCGGGACCTTGGCTCCGCTGCGCGAGCTCGAGCTGGCCGAGATGATCGCGCCGATCTTCGCCAAGCGGCTGAACCTCTTCCATGTGCCGGATCCCGTCCGGCTGCTCGGGTTGATCTACGCGCGGGCTCGCGGGCATCAGGCCGTCGCCGCGCCGCATCAGCAGCAGCAGGGCTGGCCGCAGCAGCAAGCGCCGCAGCAAGGCTGGCAACAGCAGCAGGGTTGGCCGCAGCAGCAAGCGCCGCAACAGGGCTGGCCGCAACAACCCGCGCCGCAACAGCAAGGCTGGCCGCAACAGCAACAGCCGCAGCAGGGCTGGCAGCAGCAGCAACAGCAAGCGCAGCAGCAGGGCTGGCCGCAGCAGCAGCCGCCGCATCCCGGTCAACCGCCCAACCAACCCAACCAGAACCCAGGACCTTGGTCATGAGCACCGCCCAAGATCAGGACACCTTCGTGTTCCGCCGCCAGGCCGAGTGGTCGGAGCTCGAGAAGCTGATTGGCTTGGGCAAGGAGCTGCACCGCAGCGCGCCGCGGGACATCTCGCGGGCGGCGAGCCTCTACCGGAGCGTCTGCGCCGACTTGATGCGGGCGCGGGCCAACTACGGGCCGGACTTGATCCGCTACCTCGACGGGCTCGCGGCTCGGGCTCACAACCTGCTCTACGGGGCTCGGGCCTACCGTGTCTCCGCCCTGTGGAAGCTGATCGCCCACGAGTTCCCGCAGACGCTTCGGCGTCGCTGGGGCTTCTTCGCGCTGGCCAACCTGCTCTTCTATCTGCCCTTCTTGATCGGGATGTTCGGGACGCTGGCCTCGACCGAGTTCGCCGAGACGATCTTGCCCGCGCAGCAGCTGGCCGGGATGGAGGACATGTACAGCGAGGGCTTCAACGAGGGCCGCGACGAGGGCACGGACTCGGCGATGGCCGGCTTCTACGTGCTCAACAACGTCGGCATCGCGTTTCGTTGCTTCGCGACCGGGATCTTGTTCGGCGTCGGCAGCCTGTTCTTCTCGATCTACAACGGTCTGACGATCGGCGTGGTCCTGGGCTGGGTCACCCACACGGGCCATGGCGGCAACATCCTGACCTTCATCTGCGGCCACGGGCCCTTCGAGCTGACGGCGATCGTGATCTCGGCGGCGGCGGGCTTGCAGATGGGCTGGGCGCTGATCAAGACCGATGGCCTGACGCGGACCGGCTCGCTGCGGGCCCAGGCGCGCGAGCTCGGCAACCTGATCGTCGGCGCGGCGGTCATGCTGGTGATCGCCGCCGCCATCGAAGGCTTCTGGTCGCCCTCGGGCCTGCCGCCGCCAGTGAAGTGGACCTTCTCGGGCTTCGCCTGCTTGTTCGTGATCGCCTGGTTGGGGCTCGGCGGTCGCTCGCGCGCCGCGAGCCCGCGCGTCGAGGTCGGCGCATGAACCTCGACCATGCTCGCATCGTGCTGCGCCCGCGCAGCAGCAGCGAGATCCTCGATCTCGCCCTGCGCTTCATGAGCGAGACCGCCGGCAAGCGCTACCTCCACATCGGCTTGCTGACGCTGCTGCCGGCTTGGGGCCTGTGCGTCTATGCCCGCTTCGGCCTCCACTGGGAGTGGCCGGCGGTGTGGCTGCTGGCGCTCGCCTTCGTGACCCCGCTGCAGGGGCTCTACACGATCGCGGTCGGCAAGCTGATGTTCGCCGAGGAGGTCCGGCTGCGCGAGATCTTCGGCCAGTACCTGCGCCGCTTGCCGACGTACCTCGCGACCTTGGTCCTGACCCGCCTGATGATCGGCGTGATGAGCCTGCTCTTCTTCGTGTTGATCCCACCCTTTTGGATGTGGGGTCGGGTCAACTACGTGCACGAGGCGGTCTTGCTCGAGCAGGCCGGGCCGGTCGACGCGATCGGTCGGGCCTCGCGGATGGTCGTGCGCAATTCGATGGGCGCGGTCGGGCTGGTCCTGCTCTTGCTGGTCAGCGCGACCGGCTTCGTGTTGATCGCCGAGCTGCTGATCAACGACGGCCTGTTCGAGTTCGTGCTCCAAGTCGGTAAGCCCTTCGGCTCGCTCCTCGACGAAGGCGGCTCGGCGGCGGCGCTGCTCGGCGCGTTCTTGGCCGTGCCTTATTGGGCGACCGCGCGCTTCTTGGCCTACGTCGACCTTCGCACCCGCCGCGACGGCTGGGACGTGCAGCTGCGCTTCATGGCGATCCAGGCCAAGCAGCAAGCCGAGGGCGGCGAGGTGGTCGCGTGAGCGCCTCGCTGATCTTGAGCGCGGCGCTGCTCGCTGGTTCGCCGATCAGCAGCAGCGAAGCCGATCGCACGACCCGCGAGATCCTCGAGCAGCGTCGCTATCGCTTCTGCGCGGACGAGAGCGGCTACCTCCCGGGCATCGAGGACAAGCGCTGGTGCGAGCTCGCCAGCGAGGACGACTTTCGCCGCTGCCCGGGCTTTCGCACGGTCTGTGCCTACCAATTCGACGGCGAGCTCGACCTCGACGACATCGAGTTGGGCGAGGGCGCGGGCGAGGGCGCGGACGAAGACGAACGCGAGGGCAAGGCCAACCGCGGCGCTCGCAAGGAGCGAGACCCGGTCGAGTTCACGCTCCCGGATCTCGGCGGCTTCGCCCGAGTCCTGATGTGGCTGCTGATCGGCGTGGCCGTGCTCGGGCTCGGCTACGCGATCTACAAGAACCTGGTCCGCGGCAAGGACGAAGACGAGCCCGAAGAGGAGCTCCCGCCCGACCCCGGCGACTCGCTGCTCGCGGCCAAGCTCGCGGCGCGCAAGGTGGTCGAGACCGACGTCCAGCGGCTGCTCGCGCGGGCCGAGGCGTCGGCGGCCAAGGGCGATCACGAGGCCGCGATCGCGGACGCCTACGCGGCCCTGCTGCGCCGGCTCGAGGGTGACGCGCTGATCAGCGTCGATCCCTGGAAGACCAACGGCGAGCACCTCTACGAGCTGCGCAGCAAGCCGCGCCCGACCCCACCCGGTCGCCCGCCGCTGCACGACGAGGTCCGCACGATCATCCGCGAGGTCGAGCAGGTCCAGTTCGGCGCGGCCTCGGCCGACGCCGAGCGCTATCAGAGCGTGCGTCGCCAGGTGCTCGCGATCGTCGGCCGGGGCGTGCTCGCGCTGGCGCTCATGTTTGGCTTTGGTGCTCAGGTTGGCTGCGATCCCCAAGAAGACGCGATCAAATCTCTGGCGGGGTTGGACAGCGGACCGAGCGGCAGCCGAGCGATCGGCGAGCTGCTGATCCGCAACGACATCCACGCGCGGCATCGCATGGCCGAGCTCGGCCAGCTCGCCCAGACCAAGGGCGCGATCGTGCTGCTCGAGGGCGTCGAGCTGACCCGCGACGAGTGGAAGCTGCTGCTCGACTGGGTCGAGCAAGAGGGCGGCACGCTGGTGATCGCGACCGGCGGTCCGCTGCCCGACGAGCTCGGGCTGAAGTACGTGCCGAGCGATCGCGACGACGCGCTGACCAGCGACGACTGGTTCAACAACGGCCTGAACCTGCGCGCGCCCAAGAGCTGGGCGATCGAGGTCGAGCAGCCCTTCCCCGCGACGACCGACACGCTCTTGAGCCGGGCCAAGGTCGAGGACTACGACCCCGACGCGAGCACGTGGACCTACGCCGAGCGAGAGGTCTACGCGGTCACGCAGCGGCGCGGCAGCGAGCAGGGCGTGGTCATGGTCTTCGCCAGCCCCGACCTGTGGACCAACGCGAGCCTGACCGTCGCCGACAACGGGGCGCTGCTGGTCAACCTGTTTCGCAGCCGCGACATCAGCGAGGTCGAGTTCGTCGACGACTTCACTGGGTCGGGCGCGGACAACCCCTTCGAGAGCATGCGCGACAGCAAGCTCTGGGCGGTGTTCTTGCAGATCCTGGTGCTGCTCGGGCTGCTCTACGCGGCGGTCGGGATCCCCTTCGCTCGCTTGCGCGACCCGCTTCGCCAGCGTCGGCGCTCCTTCGTCGAGCACGTCCAGACCCTCGGCCAGCGCTACGCCCAGAACCGCGCCGCTCGCCATGTCGCCGCGCTCTACTCGAACTGGGCGCTCGACCGCCTGCGCGAGCGCCTGCAGCCCGGCGGCGCGGCCAAGGGCCTCTTTCCGCTCGCCCAGGCGATCGCCGCTCGAACCGGCCGCGAAGAGGGCCATGTCATGCAGCTCTTGGTTCAGGCCCACGAGCTGCGCGAGGACAAGGGGGCCCTGCGCGGGACCCCGGCCGACCTCGAGCTGATGCGCGAGCTGTCCAAGCTGCTGGCCGAGACGGGCAGCGCCCGCTGATACTCTCCTGCTTCGATCTCGACTCCGACTCGATCTCGACTTCGCCCCGACCCCGATCCGATCCGACTCCGACTCATGAGCGTACAGACCTTCGCCCAGGCGTTCGCGGCCATCCGCGCCGAAGTCAACCGCGTGCTGCTCGGCCAGGCCGACGTCGTCGACCAAGTCTTGCTCGCCGTGTTCGCCCGCGGCCACGTGCTGATCGAGGGCGTGCCCGGGCTCGGCAAGACCTTGCTGGTTCGCGCGCTCGGTCGCGTGCTCGGCTGCGAGTTCAAGCGCATCCAGTTCACGCCCGACCTGATGCCCAGCGACGTGACCGGCGGCAACGTCTTCGACCCCAAGGCCAACGCGTTTCAGTTCATCCCGGGCCCGGTCTTCACCCAGCTCCTGCTCGCCGACGAGATCAACCGCGCGCCAGCCAAGACCCAGTCGTCGCTGCTCGAGGCCATGCAAGATCGCTCGGTCACGGTCGACGGCGTCACCCGCCACCTGCCCGCGCCCTTCTTCACCATCGCCACGCAGAACCCGATCGAGTCGCAGGGCACCTACCCGCTGCCCGAGGCCCAGCTCGATCGCTTCTTGATGAAGATCAACGTCGGCCACCCGCAGCGCGAGGTCGAGAAGGCGATCCTGCGCAACTACGTGGCCGGCTTCGATCCCTCCGACCTCGACACGATCGGGCTGCGCCAGATCACCACCCACGAGCAGATCCTCGGGCTCCAGCAGATGATCAAGTCGGTCCGGGCCGACGAGGCGATCCTCGAGTACATCACCGACCTGGTCGGGCGCACGCGAGCGCATCGCTCGGTCTACCTCGGGGCCTCGCCGCGAGCCTCGATCTCGCTGCTCACGGCCGGCCGAGCGCGGGCCGCCAGCGAGGGCCGCGACTACCTGATCCCCGACGACGTCAAGCTGCTCGCGGCCGCGATCCTGCGCCACCGCCTGGTCCTCCACCCCGACGCCGAGATCGAGGGTGTCAGCGCCGACGACTGCGTGGCCCAGATCCTGCGCGAAGCCCCGGTCCCGCGCACCGCGGCATGAGGCCACGATCGCCATGCTGATCCCCAACCGCAGCCTGGTCTGGCTGGCCATCGTTCCGCTGGTCCTGGCGGTGATGGTGCCCTTCGACGAGGCCATGCTCTGGCCGATGCTCGCGGCCGACGTGGGCATGCTGGTGCTCGCGCTCGTCGACGGGCTGATGACCCCGCGTCGGGCGGTGACGATCAGTCGGCGCGCGCCCGAGGTGTTCTCGCTCGGTCGGCCCAACGTGGTCACGGTCGAGGTCCGCTCGCAGATCCGTCGGCGGCTGCGGGTCGAGCTGACCTGCGAGCTCTTCGATCACGCCAGCGCCGAGAACCTGCCCATGCAGCTGGTGGTCGACGGGCGCGGCCGGGCGATCGATCGCTTTCGCGTGATCCCGCGTCGCCGTGGCGCGCACGCGATCGGCGACACGGTCGTTCGCTACGGCAGCCCGCTCGGGCTGTGGAAGCGACAGCTCCGCTTTCCTGGCCACCAGGCCGTGCGCGTCTACCCAGACGTGCAATCGGTCCGGACCTGGGAGCTGCTCGCCCGCCAAGATCGCCAGCACTCGCTCACTCGCACGACCCGCAAGCTCGGCGGCGAGTCGGAGTTCGAGCAGCTGCGCGACTACAGCCGCGACGACGACTTTCGCTCGATCGATTGGAAGGCGACCGCGCGGCGCGGCAAGCTGACCGCCCGCCAGTACCAGCTCGAGAGCAACCAGAACCTGATGTTCTTGCTCGACGGCGGCCGGCTGATGACCGCCGAGACGGCTGGGCTCTCACTCTTCGACCACGCGCTCAATTCGACCCTGATGCTGGCCCACATCGCCGCGCGCGGGGGCGATCGGGTCGGCTTGATCAGCTACGCCGACGAGGTCTTGGCCTTCGTGCCGCCTTCGGCCGGGCGCAAGGCCGTGCAGACCCTGATTGCGGCGGGTTATGCGTTGCATCCGGCGATGGTCGAGTCGGAGCCGGAGAAGGCGTTTCATGTGCTCAACCTGCGGGTTCGCAAGCGGACCTTGGTCGTGCTCTTCACTCAGGTGATCGATGAGCGCTCGGCAGAGGAGCTGATTCGATTCACGCGGGGGCTCTCGCCTCGGCATTTGCCTTTGATCGTGCTCTTTCGGGATGTCGAGGTTCATGCGTTGCTGACGGGCGAGGCGGCGGCTCCCGAGGGGCGGCCGCAGGCGCCGAGCAAGGCTCGGATTGGGGATGTCGAGCTCTATCAGCGGGGGGCGGCGGCGGAGATTGTCGCTTGGAGGGACCAGCTTTTGCGGAGTTTGAAGAATCATGGGGCGCTGGTTTTGGATGTGGATCCGAGCGGGCTCACTCCGGCTTTGATCAATCGTTATCTCGAGATCAAGGCTCGGCATTTGCTTTAGTTTGAAATGATTGATTCGGATTTCGGAGAGTGGGGATTGCTCGTTGGGTCGGTTGCGGGTGATTGCGATCCCGAAGTGGGGGGCTTCACGGGGAATATTGCCGCCCCCCGCTCGGCTGCCCCACTTGTAATCGAGCGCCAATGTCCGCCTCGGAGGGACGCCAATATTCCCCGCCGCCCTGGTTCGCGGACGTCTGCGCCGCCGCTTGGAGGGACCAGGAGAGTCTCGGCGGAGCAGAGTCGAACGGGGGCGTGGAGGAGCGGAGGAGAAGACGGGAGCTGGATCGCGGGGATTGGGAGAGGAGAGAGGAGACGAGAGGAGAGGAGAGGAGAGGAGACGAGAGGAGAGGAGAGGAGCGAGGGATCGCTATCCTGGCGGATCAGGTGTGTTCGCGGGTGCCTTCGAAGCGGATCTCGGGGAAGCGCTCTTCGACTTTGGCCAGGTTCCAGCGATTCGGCGCGAGGTAGACGAGGTCTTCGTGGCCGTCGACGTAGAGGTTCTCTTCGCACTTGCGCTTGAAGTTGGCGACCAGCTTCTCGATCTCGTGTTTGGTTCGGCCTTCGACGATCGGGGAGACCCAGCGGGCGGTGTTGTACTCGACGCCTTCGTAGTCGGCTTCGACGGTGTATTCGCTCGAGAGCCGGTGTTTCATGACTTCGAGCTGCAGTTGGCCGACGGCGCCGACGACCCAGAGCGAGCCGAGCAGGGGCTTGAAGACTTGGATGGCGCCTTCTTCGGAGAGCTGATGCAGACCCTTGGCGAGCTGTTTGGCTTTGAGCGGGGTCTTGAGGATGACGCGGCGGAAGAGCTCGGGGGCGAAGCTGGGGATGCCGGTGAAGCGCAGCTTGCTGCCGTTGGTGAAGGTGTCGCCGATCTTGATGGTGCCGTGGTTGGGCAGGCCGATGATGTCGCCGGGCCAGGCTTCTTCGACGAGGGTTCGGGTGCGGGCGAGGAAGGTGGTGGCGTTGCCGAGCGGGACTTCGCGGTCGAGCCGGACGTGGTGGGCTCGCATGCCGCGTTCGAAGTGGCCGGAGCAGACGCGCATGAAGGCCATGCGATCGCGGTGGTTGGGGTCCATGTTCGCTTGGATCTTGAACACGAAGCCGGAGAATTCTTCTTCGGTCGAGGCGACCAGGCGGGTCTCGACCACGTCGCCGGGCTTGGCCGCGACGACGGCGGCGTTGCCGACGATCGCCTCGCGCTGCTGCGGGGGCGGGGCGAGGCTGACGAAGGTGCGCAGCAGCTCGCGGACGCCGAAGTTGTTCATCGCCGAGCCGAAGAGCAGCGGGGTCTGCTTGCCGGCCAGGAACTTTTCGCGATCGAATTCGGCGCCCGCGCCCTCGAGCAGCTCGATGTCGAGGCGCAGATCGTTGGCTTGATCGCCGAGCAATTCGTCGAGCTTGGGGTCGTCGACGCCGCTGACCGGGATGCCCTCGGCGACGTCGCCGACGTCGCTCGGCTTGAACATGTGCAGCTCGCGATCGACGATGTGATAGACGCCGCGGAACTGCTTGCCCATGCCGATCGGCCAGGTCCAGGGCACGCAGGGGATCCCGAGCTTGTTCTCGATCTCGTCGAGCAGCTCGAGCGGGGGCAGGCACTCGCGGTCGAACTTGTTGACGAAGGTGACCACCGGGGTGTCGCGCATCCGGCAGATCTCGATCAGCTTCTCGGTCCGGGCCTCGACGCCCTTGGCTCCGTCGATGACCATCAAGGCCGAGTCGACGGCGGTGAGCACTCGATAGGTGTCCTCGCCGAAGTCGGCGTGGCCGGGCGTGTCGAGCAGGTTGACGGCGGCAGGCTCGGCGTCCTCGGGCGCGCCGGGGATCGGGTACTCGAAGCTCATCACCGAGGTCGTGACCGAGATCCCGCGCTCCTGCTCCATCTGCATCCAGTCGGACACGGCGTGGCGCGAGGACTTGCGGGCTCGGACTGCGCCGGCCATCTGGATCGCGCCGCCGAAGAGCAGCAGCTTCTCGGTCAGCGTGGTCTTGCCAGCGTCGGGGTGGCTGATGATCGCGAAGGTGCGGCGTCGCGCCACCTCCGCTGTCGAACGTTCGCTCGCACTGGTCACGATGCGCGGGAGGATGGCAGACGCTTGTATCGCGGGCGAGCCCATGCGAATTCGGGCGCATGAGTGAACGACTTCGCGCCCAGATCACCGCTGCATGGGCTGATCGCAGCCTCTTGGCCGACGTCGAGCATGCTCAGGCCGTGCGCGAGACCATCGCGCTGCTCGATCGCGGCGAGCTGCGAGTGGCCGAACCGGGCGCTGCGCCCGAGCAGGACTGGGTCGTCCACGCGTGGGTCAAGCAGGCGATCCTGCTCTACTTCGCGATCCAGGCGATGCAGACGATCGAGCTCGGGCCCTTCGAGTGGTACGACAAGATCCCGCTCAAGCGCGACTGGGCGGCGGCGGGTGTGCGGGTGGTTCCGCCCGCGACCGCGCGCCACGGCGCCTTCATCGAGCGTGGCGCGGTCTTGATGCCGAGCTACGTCAACATCGGCGCCTGGGTCGGCGCGGGCACGATGGTCGACACCTGGGCGACCGTGGGCAGCTGCGCGCAGATCGGTCGCAACGTGCATCTCTCGGGCGGGGTCGGGATCGGCGGCGTGCTCGAGCCTCCAGGCGCGACCCCGGTGATCATCGAGGACGGCTGCTTTTTGGGCTCGCGCGCGATCGTGGTCGAGGGCGTTCGAGTCGAGCGCGAGGCGGTGCTCGGGGCCAACGTGGTCTTGACCGCCTCGACCCCGATCATCGACATGACCGGCAGCGAGCCGGTCGAGTATCGTGGTCGCGTGCCTGCTCGCGCGGTGGTCGTGCCTGGGACCCGGACCAAGAAATTCCCGGCCGGCGAGGTCCAGCTCGCGGCCGCGCTGATCATCGGTCGACGCAAGCAGAGCACCGATCAGCGGACCAGCCTCAACGAAGCGCTGCGCGACTTCTCGGTCGCCGTCTGAACGACCATGGCGCGAATCCTCGTCACCGGAGCGACCGATGGGATCGGTCGACGCACGGCCGAGATCCTGGCCGGCTCCGGTGCCGAGTTGATCGTGCATGGTCGCAGCGTCGCCAAGCTCGACGAGCTGGCGAGCGCGCTGCGTGGAGTCCCCGGGGCTGGAACGATCACGACCCTCGTGGCCGACCTCGCGGACCTCGACCAGGTCCGCGCGATGGCGGCGGAGCTTCGCGCTCGCTTCGACGCGCTCGACGTGCTGATCAACAACGCGGGCGTGTTCATGAACGATCGCCAGCTCTCGCCGCAGGGCCACGAGCTGACCTGGTCGATCAACGTGCTCGCGCCGCTGCTGCTCAGCCACCTGCTGCTACCGGCGCTTCGAGCCAGCGAAGAGGGCGGGCGAGTGATCGACGTGGCCTCGATCGCCCACTTGCACGGGACGCTGCGCTGGGACGACTTCGATCTGGCCGAGCGCTTCTCGCCCTACACCGCCTACGCCCAGTCGAAGCTGGCGCTGGTCATGCTCGGTCGCGAGTTCGCCGTCCGGGTCGGGGGTCGGCCGCTCGCGTTCTCGCTGCATCCGGGCGTGGTCTCGACCAAGCTGCTGCGCGGGGCCTTCCGCATGGAGGGCTCCGACTCGCTCAGCGAAGGCGCCGCGACCTCGGTCTGGCTCGCGCGCGCTCCGATCACGCGGCTGCGCGAGCACGCCGGCGACTACTTCGTGCGCTGCGAGGTCGCCCCGGTGCATCCGATGGTCTGCGAGGCCAAGGTGCGAGCCCGGCTCTACGCGCAGGTCTGCGCGCAGGTCGGGGTCGCGGGCTTGCCGGACTGAGCTCGCGCTCGGCTCAGCGGCGGACGATCGTCGCGCTCAGCTGGTTGCCGTGGCAGCACTGGATCGCCGTCGCCTCGGTCACGTACACATCCCATTCGAACGCGAGCGCCAGCGTCGCGACGCCGCCGACCTCGATGTCGGCCTCGCTCTGGCCGATCTTCGCGTGCACGTAGCCGGCCGCGATCGCGACCGCGCTGTCGGGATCTCCGACCTCGGCGCAGTCGCTGGCGACGCTCAAATTGATCGACTTGAACACGGCGTCTTGCAGGCTCGCTTCGGTCGACGCGAGGATCAAGCCGTCGATGTCGTCGACCTCGAGCGTCTGGACCGGCAAGAACTCGTCGCTGTGATCGCCCGAGTGGGTCACGCCGACGGACAGGCCCGGGCCCACCCCGCTGGGCAGCTGCTCGGCCGGGACGCTGATCGTCAGCGGGAAGCTGGCGTCGCCGTCGGAGCAGGTCAGGACCAAGCTCGTGCGCCCGGCGTCGAAGCTGGCTTGGTCGACCGAGCAGCCGCCCGACCAGGGATCGCTCGGGAACTCGCCGATCAGACTCAGCCCCGAAGCCAGCGTGGTCGGCTGCTCGCAGCCCGCAGGCAGATCGCCGATGCCGGTGGTCTCGCTCGCGCTGGTGTCGGTGGAGTCGCTCTCGCTGGCGTCGGTGGAGTCGCCCTCGCTGGACGCGGCCACCTCGTCGCCGCTGCCGGCATCATTCGAACAGCTGCAGAGCGCGAACGCGAGCGAGATCGAAGCGAGCGAGATCGAAGCCAAGCGAGTTTGCACGCCGCGAAGCATGACGCTGCTCGCGAATCCTGCCAGGGCCCCGCTCGTGAGCGTGTTCATGATCCAGGTCAACGCGCGCGAGCGAGCGTGACCAAGACTTCGTCGGGCTCGACGCTCTCCCACTGCTCGAGTTCGAAGTAGCCGCGTGCCAACCATTGCAGGACACGCGACTGGCCGAGTCGAGCTTGGCGTGGGCCCGAGTGGTCGAGCCCGAACATGCGTCGAACGACGCGACGCCGCGGCCAGCCCAGCTCGATCACGCGCGTGCCCGGACGCAGCAGCTCGAGGCAGGACTCGGGCGGATCGGGACGATCGAGCTCGACGGCGAAGAGCAGCGCGTCGAGGCTGGTCAGGTCGAGCGCGCGCGCGCGACCCTCGGGGCCGACCTCGAGCGCAGGCCACTCGGCCAAGATCGCCCGCACGCGCCGAGGCGCAGCCCGAGCTGTCCACACGCCGACGCGCTGATCCGCGAGCAGCACCGGCAACCACTCCCGCAGCGGCGGGCAGGGCAGGTGGACCTCCACGCCCGGAGTGTACAATCGCGCGGTGAGCTTCGAGCTCGGACAGCAAAGCGATCGCGACGATCTCGCGCGCTTCCCCAAGGTGGCGCGCCAGCACGCGTTGGCGGCCCGCGGCTTGCCGGTGCCCGAGGGGATTGTGCTCGACCTGGTCGCGGCTCGGCTGCTCTTCGCGGCGCACGAGGCTGGCCGGGCCGCGACCGAGGCCGATCCGGCGATGCGTTGGGTCCGAACCAGGCTCGAGGCCGGCGAGCGCTTGATCGCCCGCAGCGCTCGCGCGTGGGAGGACGGCGAGCACAAGAGCGGCGCGGGCTTGGGCATGTCGGTCGCGGGCCTGACCAGCCTGCGCGCGCTCGAAGGCGCGCTCGCAATGATCGAGATCCACGGTCGAACGCTCTCGCACGCGCCCGAGCCGACGATGATCTTGATCCAGCGCGACGTCCCGCGCCGAGCCTTGCTGGTCGTCGTCCGCGGAGGCACGGCCGAGGAGCGCTACTACGTCGAGGTGCATGGACCCACGGCGGGGCCCGAGCCGCTGGCCGAGGGCCGCTCGCCCGACTGGTCGGGTTCGCTGGCCGAGTGGCCCGACACCAGCCGGACCAAGGTCGAGGCGCTGGCCGAAAGCGTCGCGAGCAGCGAGGGCGGCGAGTTCGGGGTCGATCTGGAGATCGTCGTCGATCCGAAGGGCGAGCCATGGTTGGTTCAAGCCCGACCGCTCACCGCTCCGCTGCATCCGGGCTGGCCAGGCTTCGTCGCGGCGCTGCGCGAAGAGGGCTTGGTCGTCGAGGCGCTGGCGGGTCGGTTGACCCTCGACGGCGAGCACAACCCGGCCCCGCTCTCGCCCGCGCATGCCTGGGTGATGCGGCGGCTCGGCGTGCTGCGACCCGGCAGCGCTGGCGACCCCGTGATCCTGGCCGGGTGGCTCTACGTACGGGCGCTGCCGCGGGAGCTCGGCGACACCTTTTCGGAGCCGCTCGAGGTCGGCGAAGCGCTCGCGTGGTTGCTCGATCGAGCGCTGCCCGGCGCTCGCGCGGCGCTCGAGCGCTTCGACGCCCTGCTCGCGACCCAGCCGACGATCCGCGCCGCGCTCGAGCGGGCCGAGACGCTCTTTTTGGGCATGATCGACGACTACGTCGGCACCTTGGTCCCGGCTCGCCGCGCCGCCTTGCATCGCCTGGCCGCGCAGATGTCCAGCGTCGGCAATTCGAGCGGCACGCCGGTGACCTTGCGCGAGCGCGGGGCCTTCCTCGACGTGCTGCCGGCCGTCTGGGACATCGCCAGCCCGAGCCTCGGCGAGCTGCTGGCCGACACGCGCACGCGCGCCGCCGACGAGCGCGAGATCCCCGAAGACCAAGCCACGGCGACCCGCCTGCTCGGCGAGTGGGATGATCATCTCTTCGCGCTCGGCTTGGCCCCGCTGCGTCGGCTCTGGCTCTACGCCGCGCAGCGGCTCGGCCTCGAGCACGAGCGAGCCTTCTTGCTGCGTGGCGACGAGCTGATCCGACTCGACGAAGATCCCCAAGCCTTCGGACCCGCACCTCTGCTCGCCGCGCTGCTCGAGAGTCGAGCCGATCGCTGGGCTCGCCAGCACGAGATCGATCCCCCGACCCGAATCGTCGACGGCGCGCCCTTGCCCCATCCCGTCGGTGGTCTGCTGCGTGGCCTCGCCGTCGGCGAGCCCTTTTCCGGCCTCGTCGCCCAGCGTCGCGATCTTCGCGACTTGCTCGCCGATCCCCCGCCCGCGGGCGCCGTCCTGTGCATCCCCGCCCTCACGGCCCAAGCCGCCGTCGCCCTCCACCAGCTCGGCATTCGAGCCGTCTGCACCGAATACGGCGGCGCGCTGGCCCACGGCGTCCTCATGGCCCGCGAGCTCGGCCTCTCCGCCTTGATCGGCTGCCGCGGCTGCACCCGCGTCCCCGAAGGCACCCCCGTCGTCGTCGACACCCGCGCCCGCAAACTCTGGTGCTGACCCCCGATTGATCGAGGACGCAGGCTCCCATTGATCTGATCGGGGTAGGGACGCCCCACGACCGAAGCCACACCGCGGGCGAAGCCACGCAGGCGCCAATTCACCGCGGTCAAAGCCCCCCAGAATACAGAGCCGCGAAGGGGGGGTTCCTCGAGCGAAGCTCGAGGGGGGAGGCCGCCGGGCGGCCCCCCTAAAGGGACCACGGCCCCCCTGCATCAAATGATGTCTTCGGACAGGTTCTCGTCGCGCCGCCGAGGCACGTGCGGCTTGACGGCCGGCGTCGCAGATCGAGCGACCGCGTCGCTCGGAGTCCGAGCCGGCTCGGATCGATTCGCCGACTGGCTCGGCTCGGCCGGCTTGACCACGCGCTTCCACTTGCCGTTGACCCGCTCGCGCAGCTCCTTGCCGACCTTGAAGAAGGGCAGGCGCTTGGGTCCGACATGCACGACGTCGCCGCTGCGAGGGTTGCGACCCTCGTAGGACTTGTACTGGCGGACCGTGAAGCTGCCGAAGCCGCGAATCTCGATGCCGTCGCCGTTCGACAGCGCAGCCGTCATCGCGTCGAAGATGGTGTTGACCACCATCTCCGCTCGGCCCTTGGTCAGGCCAGACTCTTGCGCGACTCGATCGATCAGCTCGGACTTGGTCACGGTTGCTCCCGCGAGGTCAACCATGATAGGTCGAAAAACCCAGCGATTTCAACCGCTTTCGGGGCCGAGTCAGAGCTCGTCTTTCAGCTCGGGGAAGCGCTGGAGGATCCGGCCCACGTACTGCCCGTCAGGGTAGCGACGTAGGTAGCCACGCGCGCGCGTGAGCGCCAGATCGATCGCGCCGCTCTCGATCGCGACCAAGACCAGCTTGTAGCGAGCGACCTCGGCTTGCGGATGATCGGGCGCGCGACGCAGGAACTCTTCGAAGTTGCGGCTCGCGGTCTGGTAGTCGTGGGCGAAGTCCATGCGCAGGACGCCGAACATCAGCAGACCCTCGGCGGCCTCGGGCTCGTGGCCGTGGTTGCGCATGAATTCGTTGAGACAGCGAGCGGCGCGAAAGCGAGTGTCGACGTCGGTGTAGAGCAGGCGGCAGCGATCGAGCGCTCGCTCGACGGCGGCCTTGCGCTCGCGCTCGGCGATCGCGGCGTAGTCGTAGCCCTCGGGCGAGACCGGCCAGGGCGTCGGGCGATCGAAGACGAAGGTCCGCGTCGGCGCGGGCTCGCTCGACGAGCTGCGCCGGCGCGGCTGCGGGCGCGTGGTGTCGAGCGCGAGCACGAGATCGGCGGCGGGATCGAGCATCGCGTCGCGCGGGTCGAGCATCGCGTCGAGGGTTCGGTAGCGCGGATCTTCGCTGAGCCCAGGGACCGTCCACGAGGCCGGGACTTGGCCAGTCAAGAGCTCGCTCGACGAGTCGAGCGCGAGCAAGACCGGCTCTTCGTCGGCGACGGGCAAGGCCGCCGCGACCTCGCTGCGTCCGAGCGAGGCCGTGCTGCCGTCGAAGGTGTCGAAGCGAGCGCCCGCGCCGACCTCGGCGATCAGGCGATGACTGCGAGGATCGACGATCTCGACCTCGCCGCGCAGGACCGCGACCGAGCTCGAGCCGCGCGGGTCGACGCTGACCGTGAACACGGTACCGACCACGCGGACGATCGCGTCGGGGGTGCGGATCTGCAAGATTGGATCTTCGGGGTGTCGCTCGTAGCGAACCGCCAGCGTGCCGCGGCTCAGCCCGAACTCGACCAGCTCGGGCGAGGCGCTGCGCCACTTGGCGTGGGTGCCCGGCACGAGGTTGGCGAGCAAGCGACCGAGCAGCGCGATCTGAACCGAGTCATCGGTCGCCGCGATCTCGGTCCCGACCGTGAAGCTGTCGCCGCTCGTATGCCGACCTTCGTCGTCGATCAACAGGGCGATGCCGCCGATGATTCGCCCGAAGCCCTGGGCGCGGTGCTCGATCATCGCGCGCTCGGGGATCTGCACCCGCGCAGCACCGAAGCCGTGCTCGTGCTCGGCCAGCTCGATGCGCTCGCCGACGGGCAGGCCGAACACGCGCTCGCCGAGGTTGGGGATCAGCAAGCTCAGCGCCAGCGCGGCCGCGGTCGTGGCCAGCACCGCGATCCCGGCCCCGCTCGCCCGCCGCCGCCAGGCGTCGCCACGCTCTTGGTGCTCGAGCTCGCCCCTTCGGGCCAAGATGGCCGCGAACTCGTGCTCGCGCGCGCGCTCGTCGGGCCCGAGCCGCGAACGTGGGACCCGATAGACGGCGGCCAGGCGATGGTGGTGGCGATCGCAGACGAGGCAGTGAAGCCGATGGATCTCGTAGAGCGCGGCCAGCTCGGGATGAGCTCGACCCGCGATCACTCGCTCGGCGTCCTCGCGGAACTCGTGACAGCCGTAGTGACAGTCGGCCGGCAACTCGCCCTTGTCCGCTGGCGGTGGCTTGAACACGCCCATCGTCAAACCTCGTCCACCAGGGTCTGCAAGCGCTTGCGCGCGCGGGTGAGTCGGTCGCCGATCGTCGAGAGCGGTCGCTCGAGGATCTCGGAGATCTCTTGCAAGGTCAGGCCCTCGTAGTGGTAGAGCACGAAGACCTCGCGCAGGTCGGGGTGGAGGTGCTCGAGGATCCGCTGGACCTCGTCGCGCGCGACCACCTTGCTGGCCTGCACGCGATCGGCCCCACGACCGACCTCGAACCAGCGGACCGCTCGCTGCATCCGGGTCCGACGGAAGCGCTGGCGCATCAAGTTGTGGGTCGTGTTGGCGGTGATCCGGTAGAGCCAGGTGCTGATCGCGGCCTTGCCTTCGAAGCTGTCGATGGCCGCGAAGGCGCGCGCGAAGATGGTCTGGATCAGGTCGTCGATCTCCGAGTCGGCGCCGAGCATGCGATGCAGGTGGCCGCGGACCTGGGCCTGGTGACGCTCGTAGATCGATCGAAGCGCCCGCTCGTCGCCCGTCCGCGCCCGTGCGAGCAAGGCCTGCTCCTCGCGTCGTTCGACGCTGCTCTCGGGCAGGTCGACCTCGAAGGGGGAGTCGGCGAAGATCTCGGCGTGTTCGATCATGAGGGCTGAGGTCGACGCGGAGGCTTGGCCCTCCCTGGACTGACTCTCCAGGCCCGGAGGGGTCCTGGTTGAAGTTCGTTCGACACCGCGACCCATCGGCGTTTCCAAGGCCCAGAGTAGCAAGCGCCCGCCAGCGTCGCTGGTTTGACTCACGAACACCGCCTTGGCGACCCGCAGCGGCCCGATCGCTCGGGGGCGCCGACGTCTAGGTGTGGATCCCCACCCGGACGCCGCGAGTCAGCTCGCCCGCTCGAACACCAGCAGGTATTGCCAGGGCAAGAGCTCGGTGTCGCTTCGCGTGAGTCGGAACCCGGCCTCGGCCATCGCCGCGGAGACTTGCTCGACGCTGGTGCGCATGGCCGCGGGTGGGCCGGGCGCGTCGTCGGGGTTGTCGGGCCGAAAGTCGACGATCACCACGCGACCACCCGGCCGCATCCGCGCGGCGACCCGCGTGAAGTAGGCCTTGGGATCGGCGAGGTGGTGAAAGACGTCGCACATGAACGCGAGGTCGACCGCCTCGGGCAGCGCCGGATCGTCGGCGCCACCTTGGACCGCGACCAGGTTGGCGAGCCCTTCTTCGTTCGCGCGCTGGCCCAGCCACGCGACCATGCTCGGCTCGATGTCGACCGCGTAGACCTTGCCCGCGCTCGCGAGCTTGGCGAAGCGGATCGCGAAGTACCCCGTGCCGGCGCCGAGATCGGCCACGATCGCGTCTTGGGCGAGGCCGAGGCTGGCGACGACTTCGTCGGGCTTTTGCCAGGCGGCGCGCTCGGGCGAGTCGAACTCGGCCGCCCACTTGGCCGGATCGTCGAAGCGATGATGGCCGCGGTAGCCCTGCTCGTTGACCCGACCATGGCCGCCCGGATCGTGGCCGTGGGCGTGATCGTGCGGCGGCTCGGCGGGCTCGGCCGGAGTGGGTTTGCAGGCAACGAGCGTGAGGGCGAACATGAGGGAGGCGCGGCGCATCGGCTTCAGCCGAGCGCAGACTCGGCGGCCCGCAGCTTCGCTCGCCCGAGCCGCCAGCTCAACAGCCCCGGCAGCGCCAACATGTAGAAGGCCCAGACCAGGATCGCCGTGTCCACGCTGGGGTCGTTCGCGTAGAAGCTGGTCGAGAGCAGCAGCGCGACCGTCAGGTTGCGGACGGTCGAGACCAGCCCGGTCGAGACCAGCGTGGCCCGCATCGCCGCGCTCGCCGGCCAGATCTGCGCCAACCCGAGCGGCAGCAAGACCAGCGCGATCAGCCCGAGGTGGACCGCGAGTCCTTGCGTGAGCAGCAGCTCGCCGCGGGTGATCAACATGCCGAGGACCACGGCCAGCAAGAGCGCGTTGGCGAACATCCCGATCGGCTTGGCCAGGCGCTCGGCCAGCTGCGGCCAGCGCCAGCGCGTGGTCACTCCGATCGCCAGGGGCAGCAGCTGAAAGAGCGCCAGGATCCGCGCCATCGGCCAGATCAGCGAGCGCTCACCCTCGCCGCCGAGCAGCTCGAGGCTCAGCGGCGCGCTGACCAGCACGATCGCGCTGAGCAAGACCTGCAGCGCGGTCGCGAAGCCGAGATCGGCCCGCGCGATCCGAGCGAAGAGCGGCCCCGTCGGCCCGCCTGGGGCGACCGCGCAGACCAACATCCCAGTCGCGAGCCCGCTCGGCAGCGCGAGCGCCCAGCTCATCCCGACCACCATCGCCGGCATCACGACCACGTTGATCAGCAAGCCCAGCGCCAGCAGCCAGCGCTTGGCCAGGCCCGCGCGCGCTTCCTCGAGCGAGAGGTCGAGCCCGACCGCGAGCATCATCGCCACGACCAGGACCTGGAGCGCGAGGTCGCGCATGTCAGCCGACGGGCTCGAACATCTCGCAGGCCGAGTCGATGGTCGGGATGCTGGTCGAGAAGAAGCCGGAGTAGTCGTTGTCGCAGATGTTGCCGGTCGCGTGGTTGGTGAACATCTCGGCGAACTCGACGATCGTGTAGCCGGTCGACTCGCTCAGCTGCGAGTCGCAGTTGACCTCGCCCGCGTCCCAGGTGAGCGCGAGCATGACCACGTTCTGCTCGGTGCCCTTGGCCGCGACCACGGCGTCGAACCACTCTTGCGGCCCGGTGTTCGACGAGTCGTTCTCGTCGGTCAGCATCACGACGATCAGCAGCGCGTCGTTGCGGATGAACCCGCCGTTGCAGCCGCCGCCCATCTGCCCGAGCGTGAGCGCGTTGACCAGCGCCGTGCCCATCCGCTCGTCGCTGTCGCCGTCCTCGCCGACGTTGGCGATGCACGAGAACTTGGCCGCGAGCACGTCCTGCTCGGTCACGTAGTTGCCGCCCGCCGCGAAGGGCTTGCAGTCGCCCTGCTGGGCCTCGACGACCAGCCCGCCGAGCACCCGACACTCGGGATGGTTGGCGTTGACGACCGGGGTGCTGTCGTCGAGGAAGCCCTCGTTGATGTAGTTGTCCGAGGTCACCACGCCGATGTGATAGCTGTCGACGTCGACCAAGGCGGTCTGCATGTCGGCCACGAAGGCGTCGAAGTTGGCGATCAAGGTCTGCTGCTCTTCGTACATGCTCGGCGAGTTGTCGATCACGTAGAGCACGTCGACCTTCTGGCAGGTCGACGAGGTCATGCCGTCGTCGGCGTTCTCTTGTCCGCCGCCGACGTCGAAGAGCGTGCCCGTGGTCGCGCTGTCGTTGCTGGTGGTGTCGTTGGCCGAGGTCGTGTCGTTGCTCGTGCCCGCGTCGCTGGCGGTGCTCGCGTCGCCGACCTCGTCGCCGACCTCGTCGACGCCCGCGTCGCTGGTGTAGATCGACGACCCGCCCTCGTCGCCACAGGCGAACGCGAACGAGAGCGCGATCGGAGCCAACCACATCGACCGCGTCGAGCCGCGAACCAAGAACATGGCCAACAAACTAGGCCAGCGGCGCGGCTCTGCACAACACGGGTTTGTCCTCACATGCACGACACGCGCGTGCGCCAAGGTTGACATGCCCCGCGCGCGCTTCGACGATCGTCGCGTGCGTGGGCTCGCAGGTCACGATCGCCGCGGCAGGATGGCGCTGATCGGCCTCTCGCTCGCGTTCGCCTGCGCGACTTCGAAAGGCGCGCCGATCCAATCCGGTCCCGCGCCGGAGAACCCCGAGCGCGCGGCCTCGACCCTCGCGAACCAGGAGTCGGTCGAGCCGGCGCCCGAGCCCGCCGCGATCGAGCCGATGCTCGTCGGTGACCCGGCGCCCTGGCTCGAGGACGCCGACCTGCGCGAGCGGATCCTCGCCGTCCAGCCGATCGTCGAGGCGGCGGCGGCGGCCCGCGAGCTCGACCCCGCGCTGATCAACGGGGTCATCTACGTCGAGAGCAAGTTCGACCCCAAGGCCAAGGGCGGCGACGCGCAGGGGCTCATGCAGCTGATGCCCAAGACCGCCGCCTCGCTGGCCAAGGATCTCGACCGCAAGCGCAACAGCTACGACCCCGACTTCAACATCCACGCCGGCGCGCTGTTGATCCGGCGGCTGCTCGATCGCTTCGACGGCGACGTCGAGCTCGCGCTCGCGGCCTACAACCGCGGCACGGGCGTGGTCGCCGGCTGGGTCCGCGAGGGCGAGCCGATCCCGGCGCGGACTCAGGGCTTCGTCGATCGCGTGCTGCGAGCTCGGGCCTGGTTCCTGACCTCGCCGCCGGCCTGACTTGCAAAGCCGACGTGGGCCCCGAGAATCCCCGCATGCGCGAGCCGATCCAGCTGCAGGGGTTCAACAACCTCACCAAGTGCGTGAGCTTCAACCTCTACGACTTCGCGATCGCCCGCAACGAGGCCGAACGGCGCAGCTACCTCGAGTTCCTGCACGCGAACTTCGGCAGCCAGGGCATCACCGCGATCCTGCGCGAGATCGCCGAGATCATCGACGCCGAGGTGCTCAGCGTCTCCGACCAGGACTACGAACCTTATGGCGCGAGCTCGCTGATCTTGATGAGCGACCTCGGCCACGTCAGCGTCGGCGCGCACCTGACCAAGAGCCACCTGTGCGCGCACACCTATCCGGACGTCGCCGATCCGCGAGGCATCTGCACCTTTCGAGCGGACATCGTGGTCGCGACCTGCGGCACGATCGTGCCCTTGCGCGCGCTCGACTACATGCTGCGCAGCTTCGAGAACGACGTGGTCATGGTCGACTACGTGGTCCGCGGCTTCACCCGCGACAGCGAGGGCCGACGGGTGTTCATCGATCACACGGTCAAGTCGATCCAAGAGTGGATCGATCCGGCGATCCTCGCCGAGTACGAGCGCGAAGACCTCGCGTTGCCTGCCCACGCGATCTGGCAGACCAAGATGCTGCGGACCAAGCTCGACGAGACTCGCTACTTCGCGCCCGGCGTCGATCCGAGCACGCCGGCCAACCAAGCGCTGCTCGACTTGGTTCGGCGCGAGATGTGGGGCGTGTATCACGGGCTCTCGAGTTGAGCTTGCGAGTGCGTCAGCTCTCGCGCTAGCGCTTCAAAACCCGTTCGCGGGCTTTGGCTCGCTGGGAAAACTTGCTATGTTCCGCGCCCCCGGGGAGGTGTCCGAGTGGTCGATGGTGCCAGACTCGAAATCTGGTGTGGCGAAAGTCACCGTGGGTTCGAATCCCACCCTCTCCGTTCCAACTGTTCCGCTGACCGAGTCCCAGCCGGTCCCCCGGGACCGCGCTGACTGACAAACCAAGCTCACCGCCGACCACGACGACGTCGTGGCTCCGCACCGAGATCATCACCTGGAGAGGTGTCCGAGTGGTCGAAGGTGCATGATTGGAAATCATGTGTGGGGCAACCCACCGCGGGTTCGAATCCCGCCCTCTCCGTTCCAACTGTCTTCTCGACCCCACCGGGTCCAGGCTCCAAGAGCCTCTCATGCCCCGGGTGACGCTTCTCCCCCCAACTCCGCCAGGGCCTGACGGCAGCAACGGTAACGGGGAGGGCGGGTGCCCGTGGGCGCTTTTTCGTTTGGCAAGTCGCTCGTTCGTCGACGCGCTCAGGTAGAACCGCCCCGTGTCCGAGCCACGACAGACGAGCTGGACCCTGCGCGAGCTGCTGACTTGGACCACCGAGCGCTTCGCGTCGATGGGCATCGACGAGGCCCGCGTGGACGCCGAGCACCTGCTCGCCCACGCGCTCGGCTGCACCCGCATGCAGCTCTATCTCCAGCACGATCGCCTGCTCGGCGACGAGGAGCGTGCGCCCTTTCGTGAGCTAGTTCGACGTCGGCTCGCCCGCGAGCCGGTCGCCTACATCGAGGGTCACCGCGGCTTTCATGCGCTCGACCTCGAGCTCGCGGTCGATCGTCGCGTGTTGATCCCTCGGCCCGAGACCGAGCACCTGGTCGACTGGTTGCTCGAGACCCTGCGTCCGCCTCCGGCCCCGCTCATGCACGTGCTCGACGTCGGGACCGGCTCGGGCGCGATCGCGTTGGCCATCGCCAAGGCGCGCGACGAGGTCCATGTCCACGCGCTCGACCTGTCCGCGGACGCGCTCGCGCTGGCCCGCAGCAACGTCGAGCGGCTCGGCCTCGGCGATCGGATCACCCTGCTTCGCTCCGATCTCGCCGCGGCCGTCGAACGCCCGGCGCGGGGCTTCGACGCGATCGCGGCCAACCTGCCCTACATCCCGACGGCCGACCTCGCCGGCCTTCAGCCCGAGGTCCGCGACTACGAGCCTCGGCTCGCGCTCGATGGCGGCCGCGACGGGCTCGATCTCGTCCGCAGGCTGATCACCCAAGTCGTCGAGCGTGACCTGCTCGCGCGCCGCGGCGGGCTCTTCCTCGAGATCGGCGTCGGTCAAGCCGACGAGGTCGCCGAGCTGCTGCGCAGCGCCGGCTTCGTCGAGGTCGCGAGCCGGACCGACTACGCTCGGATCCCGCGGATCGTCGCGGGCTTTCGCACCAACGACTGAGCCTCGGCGCTCGAGCCTCAGGGCCGGGCGAGATCGCTGATTCGCCGCGCCCAGGCGACCCGATCCGCGCGCAGCTCGGCGGCGGTCTCGGGTCGCAGCTCGTGGATCCGCGCGACCAGGTCGACCTCGGGACCCTCGATCTGCAGCAGCAGCGCGGCGGCGATCATCCCGGTCCGATGCAGGCCCGCGGCGCAGTGCACGTAGAGCCGCGCGCCAGCACGAAGCGAAGCGATCGCGTGGTCGAGCTTGGCTTGCAGCTCGACGTCGCGCTCGGGTCGAGGCGGCTCGCCCCCGCGCAGCGGCAGCCAGATCCAGGTCCAGCCGCGACTCGTGATCTCGGCCTGGATCGGCGCGACGTCCTCGGCCTCGCCGAGCAAGGTCAGCACGGCCGTGCAGCCCGCGGCTTCGAGCATGGGGTAGCGACGCTTGCCGAGTCTCGGTCCGAGCGCGAGCGCTCCGCCGCCGAGAGGAAGGAAGTTCGGGGGTCGACGTTCTTTGGTCACCGCGCTCGATTAGCGCGCCCACCCACGATCCAAAACGATCGTTTGGCGATGAGCCATAACCTGGGCGTTAGACTTGGCCCGACCCGATCAGAGTCGCTCGGACGCGATGTTGATCTGGCCGATCCCAGCCTCGCGCGCGGCCGCGAACACGTCGATGACCTTGCCGTAGGGGACCTTGTCGTCGGCCTTGATCGCGATCCGGCTCTCGCTCTGGGCCTTCTCGTTGTTCTTGAGCGCCTCGATCAGCGTGGCGCGATCGTTGGCGACCGGGGTCTTGCCGATCTGGACCAGGCCGGCGGCGTCGATCTTGATCAGCAAGGTGGCGTTGGGATCGTCGGCGACCTGGGTGACCGGATCCTTGGGCACGTTGATCGGCTGGGTGTGCAGCGGCGGCGGCTCGGAGGCGACCATGAAGATGATCAGCAAGCTCATCAACACGTCGATCATCGGCGTCACGTTGATCTCCGCGTTGAGCTCCGAGCCGCTGCCTTCATCCGCCACGGGACGAAGGTAGGCGACTCGTGGCCGCTTGGGGAGTCGGGTCGCGCTCGAGCAGATCGCCAAACTGTGATCCGCATCACGACTGCGCAAAAAACGCTGGCCGTATTCTGGCCCTCATGTCCCTGACCTTGCCCCGCTCCTTGGCCCTTCCGCTGGCGCTGGCCAGCTTGCTCTTCGCCCCTGCCTGCACCGACGACGCCAAGACCGACGACGAGGTCGGCGACACGGGCTCGAGCGCCGACACGAGCGCGGACACGAGCGCCGACACGACCGCGACGGACACCGCCGACACGGCCGACGCGACCGCCGACACGACCGACTTCGGCATGTGCGGCAATGGGGTGCTCGACGCCGACGAGATCTGCGACGACGGCAACAACACGACCGAGTATCCGCCCTACGCCGCGACCGCCTGCATCGACGACTGCTCGATGCTGCTCGCGACCTGCAACGACGGCACGCTCGATCCGGGTGAGGACTGCGACGACGGCAACCTCGACTCGCGCGACGCGTGCACGAGCTCGTGCACGCTCAACGACATGGCCGTGCACGCGGCCTGCACCGTGTTTCAGAACGGCATGGAGGTCGACCCGCTCTTCAACGTCGCCGAGGGCGAGATCCAAAACTGCGACGCCGTCGTGCCGGTGCCCGGCACCGCCGTCGGCTGCAACCGCTCGTGGACGTACATCGGCAACAACGAGGTCTATGCGGCCGGCGGCGACTGCCAGATGATCTCGCTCAAGTGCGAGGGCGGAGCGGTGTGTCCGGCCGGACCGATCGGCGACTACGACATGGTGACGGAGTGCCCGGCCGGCCACGTGCTGATCGACAAGACCATCATGGGCGACGGCGTGATCGTCCCGACCATCAAGAGCAAGGTCTGTCTGAAGGCTTGCGAGTCGGATCGCGACTGCCGGTGGAACGAGGCCGACACCTACTGGGATGGCCCGGGCGAGTACCGCTGCCAGGTCACGCCGCTCTCGGGTGGCAACAAGGTCTGCAACGACGGGCGCAACAACGCGCTGTGATTCGTGCTTGACCCCCGCGAGCCCGGCCGGGGAACATGGATCGGAACCGACACGGGGTCGTGCTGTCTGGCCACCCCGAGTCGCCCATCGTGTCTGTGACCGTCGACGACAGCCGACCCTCTGCCCCTCCAAGCCCGCCGAAGGACTCGGCGAGCGCCAGTGATGGTTCGAGCGAGGCGGCGAGCCCGAGCGAGGCCGCGCCGGTCGAAGAAGAGGACGACGACCCCGATCCCAGCGACGTGCGAGCGGTCCGCGACGCCCGCGACCGCCGCCTGGTTCGACGGCTCAAGCAAGGCGACGAGCGGGCGTTTCAGGAGCTCGTCCACACCTACCAAGACCGAATCTTTGGTCTGACCTACCGGATGATCGGCAACCGGCAGGAGGCCGAGGACCTCGCCCAAGAGGTGTTCATCTCGGTCCACCGCGGCATCGCCAACTACCGCGGTGAAGGGCGCTTCTATACTTGGCTGTATCGAATCGCCTCGAACACTTGCAAGAACCGGATCAAGTACCTCAAGGGGCGCAACTTCCATCGCTCGTCGGACATCGACGAGACCCCGGATGCGCACACGGCCGGCGCCGATGGCCCGACCGTCCACCTTCAGAGCATCGTGCCCGGGCCCGAAGCGACGATGGCCGGCTCGCGACTCGAGCAGGCGATCCAGCGCGAGATCGCGGCGCTCGACCCGGAGCACCGGCTCTTGATCGTCCTGCGCGACATCCAGGGCATGAGCTACGCCGACATCCGCCGGGTCACCGGCCTGCAAGAGGGCACGCTCAAGAGCCGGCTCCACCGGGCCCGGCTCGCGCTCAAGGAGCGCCTGCAGCCCTACCTCGAGTGACCCCTGTGCGCCGCGCCCGATTGCGCTACGCTGACCGAGCTTCCCAAGGAGACCGATGGCCGCCGATTCCAACGCCGAGCTGATGACCGACTACCTCGACGGCGCGCTCGAGGGCGAAGAGGCCGAGTCGTTCGCCAAGCTCTTGGCCGCCTCGCCCGAGGCCGCGCGCGAGGCCGAGGCGCTCGAGCGCATGCTCAGCCTGGTCCGCGAGCTGCCGGCCGTCGAGGCGCCGCCCGACTTCTACGAGAAGGTCGCCAAGAAGATCCGCCGCCGCCGAATGACCGGCCCGGGCGCCGCGGGTCTGATCGCGATCCCGCTGCAGGTCATCAGCATCCTCGTGATCATGGTGATCGCCGCGACCTACCTGATGCTGGAGATCGAGCACGAGGACACGAAGATCGAGAAGGACCCGACGGCCAAGCCGGCCAAGCCGGATCCCTTCGAGCCCTGATTCTCGAGCCCTGATCTCGCGGACCTGCTCGAATTCGCGAACCCCCCGGCTTCACGCCGAAAATTTCCGGCCCTCGCGCGCCCATGCTAGCCCGGTCGAGCCCATGCTCGCCCCCGCAATCGAGCTCTCGCGCGTCACCAAGACGTACGGCCGATCCGGCCGCCAGCGCCCCGCGCTCGCCAACGTCAGTCTGCGCATCGAGCAAGGTGAATTCGCGCTCTTGATGGGGCCTTCGGGCGCCGGCAAGAGCACCTTGCTCGAGCTGATCCTGGCGCTCGAGCAGCCCGATTGCGGCTCGATCCGCGTGGCTGGGCGCGACGTTCACCGTCTGACCCGCAGCTCGATCCCCTACCTGCGTCGCAACCTCGGCGCGGTGTTTCAGGACTTCAAGCTGCTGCCCGAGGCGACGCCGCTCGAGAACGTCCGCCTGGTCTTGCAGGTGCTCGGTCTGCGCCGTCGGGCCGTGGCCGCGCGCGCCCGCGAGGCGCTGATCCGCGTCGGGCTCGACCCGCGCAACAACAAGCCGGTTCGCTGCCTCTCGGGCGGCGAGCAGCAGCGCGTGGCGCTGGCCCGGGCGATCGCTGGTCGGCCGCCGATCCTGCTGGCCGACGAGCCGACCGGCAACCTCGATCCCGCGCTGACCCGCGACATCCTGCACGCGCTCGAGCTGATCCGCGCGGGCGGGACGACGATCTTGCTGGCGACCCACGATCCGATCGTGCTTCGCCACGCTGCGGCCAGCCGCGTGCTCTACCTCGACGGCGGTCGCCTGGTCGAGGACCGCGTGCTCGATCGCAGGCCCCTCTTCGCGCCGGAGCTCGACGAGCACGGCGACCCGATCGACCCGCTGCGGGCGATCAGCGACGACGAATTCTCCGATGAGCCGCTGTGGCTCCCTCACCAAGGCGAGCGCGACGCGCTCGAACAGGTCGCGTGATGTCCGAGTTCAAGCTTCCGCTCCCCCGTCGACTCCTCCGCTGCGATGCCCCTCGCCATGATGACGCCCTGGTCGCCCGCGACCTCGAGGTCTTCGACGAGATCGCGGCGATCGAGCCGAGCCGCTTCGAAGTTCCCGATCTGCTGCTGGTCGTCGACGCGCTGGTCGACGAGCTGTCGATCTCGCTGACTTTGATCCCCGACGAGGTCGAGTCCGAAGTCGAGCGAAAGATCGCCGAGGTCGCGTGATGCTGGCCAGCTCGGGTGCCGAAGAGCTGGTGCTGTGGCCCGATGACGACGAGGCCGACCCCGCCGCGCAGACCCTCGAGCTGCACGAGGACGACTTGCTGCTCGACGACCTCGACGATCTCGACGGAGACGACGACGAGGGCTACGCCGCCAGCGAGTCGCTCGAGATCGAGATGCACGACATCGCCGAGGCCGCGACCGAGCCCGCCGGGTTGCTCGCGCGGCTCTGGGACGATGACGATGACGACGACGACGCGAGCTTCGCTCGGGGCGAAGTGGACGAAGTGGACGACGAGCCGCTCGGCCAGCGCCTGCTCGACCTCGCCAACGAGCATGAGCTCGAGCCCGAGCACGCGCCGACTCGCGCCCGTCGCGATCCGATCCGCGCGCCCTTTTGGGGCTCGATCAACAGCATGATCTACGCGCTGGGTCGCGGGCTGCGGGGCATGGGCCAGAGCCCGCTGGTCCAGCTCTTGGCGATCGGCACGATGGCCGTGTGCATGCTCTTGCTCGCGACCACGCTGCTCTTGTTTCAGAACGCGCGCGCGGTCGCGGCCGGCTGGGGCATCGACGTGCCCTTGACCGTCTACATGCAGCCGGGCGCCGAGCCGGCCAGCGTCGAGGCCTTGCGCGACAAGTTGGCCGCGCTGCCCGAGGTCGCCCAGGCCGAGCGGATCACCCCGACCCAGGCCTTGGCGCGGCTCGACCAGGGCGTCGGCGATCACCCCGAGCTGCTCGCGGGCATCGACGCCGCGGCGCTGCCCGACTCGATCGAATTGCAGCTGGTCGAGGGCGTCGAGCCTGGCTTCGCCGACGCGCTCGCCGGGCGCGTGCAAGCGATGGAGGGCGTCGACGAGGTCGCCGCGCTCGGTCCTTGGGTTCAGCAAGCCGAGGCGATGCTCGACACCTTCGAATGGCTGGCGATCGGCGTGGCCGCGCTGGTCAGCCTCGCCTGCCTGGCGATCGTGTGGAGCACGATCCGCCTGGGTGTGTTCGCCCGCCGGGCCGAGCTCGACATCCTGCGCCTGGTCGGCGGCACCACCCGCTTCGTCCGCGCGCCCTTCGTGGTCGAGGGCGTGCTGCAAGGCGTGCTCGGGACCGCGCTCGCGCTCGCGGCCTTGTGGCTGGCCTTCGATCTGATCCGTCCCTTCGTCGAGCAAGGCATGGCCTTGGTGTTCGCCGCGGGCTCGATCCGCTTCTTCCAGCCGCTCGAGCTCGGGCTCGCGCTCGCCTTCGGCGGCCTGCTCGGCCTGCTCGGTTCGCGGGCCGCCGTCGCTCGTCACGCCGAAGTCTGAGAGCTCCGATCATGAAGCGCCGATTGATCCTTCCCTTGCTCGTCCCGATGATCGCCTTGCTCGGCGTCGCGACCGGACTCGCGAGCGAGAGCCGAGCTGGCAACCATGGCGTCAGCAAGCGTCGCGCCGCGCAGATCGAGACCCGCGAGAAGCTGCGCGCCGCGGCCGAGCGCGAGCTCGGTCTGACCTCGTCGGCGAGCGAGCTCGAGCGGGCCGAGGTCGGGCTCGAGCGCGAGCGCGAGAGCCTGGGTTGGGCGGCGAGCTTGCTCGATCGGCGCAGCAGCGAGAGCCTGCGTCAGCTCGACGTCTATCGGGGCGAGCGAGTCGAGCGGCAGCGCCTGGCCGAGATCCGAGCCCGCAAGCTCTACAAGCTCTCGCGCGGCGGCATGCTCGAGCAGGTGTTCGAAACCGGCGCCGGGGGCCGCTCCACGCCGGCCGAGCGGATCGCTCGCGGTCGAACCCTGCGCTACTTGATCGATCACGACCTCGACAAGCTGCGCGTCCACGCCCAAGCCGAGACTCGCGCTCGCGCGGCGCTGCTCGGGGCCACGCGCGAGCTCTCGGCCCTCGCCGCGCTCGAGGGCGTCGCCGGGCTCCAGACCCGCGCGCTCGAGGCCAGCGACAGCGCGCTCAACCCCACGCTCGCCGCGGTCCATGTCGAGCGCAAGCGCTTGCAAGCCGAGCTCGGCAGCGACGCCAACCCCGAGGAGCGTCGACTCTTGCGTAGCCTCGCGGCCGAGCGGCGCGAGCTCGAGCGGCACAAGGGCCTCGACCTGCTCGAACCCGGCGCGCTCACGCGTCCGGTCGTCGGTGCGGTCGTCGGTGAATTCGGGGACTACCGCGACGCCCTGCTCGACGTGCCGATGCACCGCAACGGCGTCGAGCTGCGCAGCAAGCCCAACGACAAGGTCTACGCGCTCGCGCCTGGTCGGGTCGCCTTCGTCGGCGCGCTGCCGGGATTCGAACGCGTGGTCGTGATTGAGCACGGCGGCGGCTACCTCTCGTTGACCGCCCGCTTGCTCGGCGTCGCCGTCGAGGAGGGCCAAGAGCTCGACGCGGGCGCCCTGCTCGGCCGGGCCGGGGCCAAGGCGATCGACGATGGGCTGGGCACGACCGTCTACGTCGAGCTGCGCCACGGCCAACGCCCAATCGATCCCCAGCCCTGGCTGAAGTCCGACAAGCGCAGCAAGTCGCGCTGAGCTCAGCGATCGCGCTGAGCTCAGCGATCGCGCGGCTCGGCGATGGCGAACTCGGCGAGCGTCGATCCCGACGTGGGACGAGGCTCGCGCTCGCTCGAGCAGCACGGGGTCCTTGGCGCCGAGGCGCACGTCGAGGATCCGAGCGCTCCCTTCCGTCCACTCGATCTGGGCGAACGCGGTGTTCTTGGGCTGACTGGCGAGGTCGATGCCGAGCGTCAGCATCGCCCGAGTGTAGTCTCGTGGACGGATCTCCGTGGACCCGGCCATGACTACGCAGATGCCCGCCAGCGCCAGGGCAGCGAGGGCCGAGTTCGAGGCGGCCTATCGCGCCCACTTCGGGTTCGTCTGGCGAGCGCTCGCCAGGCAAGGCGTGCCCGCGGCCACGCTCGAAGATGCGACGCAGGAGGTGTTCATGGTCGTCCATCGTCACTGGGGAGCCTGGCAGGGTCAGGCCTCGATCCGGGCCTACATGTTCGGGATCGTGCGCCGAGTCGCGGCGACCTCGCGGCGGTCCTCGCAGCGCCAGCGGACCAAGCTCGACGCGCTGCCTGTGCCCGGGCCTCTGCCTGGACTCGACGATCAGTTCGACGATCGCGAGCGCCTCGATCACCTCGCCCTCGCGATCGAGCGACTCGAGCCCGAGCGACGCGAGGTGTTCGTGCTCGCCGATGTCGAAGGCCTGAGCGCGCCCGAGATCGCCGACGCGCTCGGCTGCAAGCTCAACACGGTGTACTCGCGGCTTCGTCGAGCCCGCGACGCGGTGGTTCGTGCGATGGCCGAGCTCGACCGCCGCCCGCTCGAGGACTGGTCGCCGATCGACGCGGGCCGACTCGGCGCGAGGAGGGTCGATCATGGTTGATCTCGACGATCGACTCCGCCACGATCTCGCCCGCCTCCGCGCCCGAGCGGGGCCGCCGGTCGCCGCCGAGGAGCGGGTGCTCGCGGCCTTGCGAGCGACGATCGGCGGCGGCGATCCAGGTAGTGGTGGCCCGAGCCAAGGCGCGAGCTTGGCCGAGGCTGGCATCGACATCGGCCACGTGGCCAAGGTGATCGCGGCGACGGCCGCGATCACCAGCGCAGGGCTCTTGTTGATCAAGCTGACCGCGTTGGTGCTCCAACCCGCGCCCACGAGGGTCGACGCGAGCGCGAGCGAGTCGGTCACGCGCGAGCCGGTCACGCGCGAGCCCGCCACGCGCGAGCCTCCCGAGCCCCGCGCGAGCCCGCGTCTCGACCCCGAGAGCCCGCCGCTCGACAAGCCGGCAGCCGCTCCGACACCGAGCTCGACCAAGCTCGAGGCTCGCGTCGGCGCCGAGCAAGGCGACCCGCTCGCCGCCGAGCTCGCGCTGGTGGAACGAGCCCGCCGCGTTCGAGATCCGCTCGCCCGGCTGCGCTTGCTCGAACGCCACCATGAACGCTTTGCGAGCGGCGTGCTCGGTCCAGAGGCCGACGCTTTGACGATCGCAGCCCTGTGCGAGCTCGATCGGATCCGCGAGGCCCAGGCGGCCGCCGACCAATTCCTGCGCGACCAGCCTCGCTCGCCGCTGCGCGCACGGATCCGCGAGGCTTGTCCGCAGCTCGACATCCCTGGGGGGCCCGAGTGAACTCGATCGCGTCGGCTCGGGTGTTCGTGCTCGGGCTCGGGCTGCTCGGCCCTCCCGTTCAACATCCGAGCCCGCCCAAGCCGATCGTGCTCGACTGGCGGGCACCCGACTCGTGTCCGGCCCATGCCGAGCTGCTCGAGCGCTTGCTCGAACATGCACCCACGAGTGGAGGCTCGACCTTGCGGGTGCATGCGCGCGTCGAGCTGCGCGGGCTCGAATACGTGGTCGAGCTCGGCCTGAGCTCCCGCGAAGGGGAGAGCCAGCGCTCGTTCAGCGCCCACGACTGCACGACGTTGGTCGAGGCGATCGAGCTGGTCGTCGCGGTCACGATCGATCCGATCGCCGCCACCGAGTGGCTCGAGCTTCGGCACAATCCCCAATTTTCATCCGAGCCCGAGCAACCGGAGCCTGGACCCGAGGAGCCGGAGCCCGAAGAGCCCGAGCCGGAGCCCGAGCCTGGACCCGAGCAACCCGAACGCGAGCCCACCTCGACGATCTTCGAACTCGAGCCCGCGTCGCCACTCCCGAGTCGCGGGCGCCTTCGCGTCGGCCTCCAGCTGAGCGGCGGCGGCGGTTACGGACCCACGCGAACCGGCTACGCCGAGCTCGGCGGCGCCTTGGCCCTGCTCGGTCCGCGCTGGCGCTGGGAGCTCGGCGGGACCTGGTCGATCCCTCGCGTCGTTCGTCGCAGCGAGGTGATCCGCGGCCGCTTCGACGCGTGGACGGTCGACTCGCGCGGCTGCTTTGTCCCGGTCGTCGCCAAGCGGATCGAGCTACCGCTCTGCGCCGGGCTCGCGATCGGTCAGGTCCGCGGTCAGGGGCTGGATCCGATCCCACGGGTCCACGCCGCGCGCTACCTCTGGATCGCGCCGAGCCTCGCTCAAGGTCTGTGGTGGACGCCCTTCGAGCGGCTCGCGATCGGCCTCGATCTCGAAGTCTTGGTTCCGCTCACGCGCGGGCGCTTCGTCGTCGACACGCTCGAAGTCGACCGGGTCGCGGCGATCGGCGTGCGGGCCCTGGCGGGCTTCGAGCTGCGCCTGCCTTGGTAGTGACCGCGCCCGGACGGAACCACGCCTGGTCGGCCATGCACGAAGGCCATGCCCACGCCGAACTTCGCCCTCCCGCTCGCGCTCTGTCTCCTACCGGCTTGCTTCCCCGCCAAGTTGATCGGTGAGGACCTGTTCGCGGACACCGGCACCGACGGGGTCGGGCCGGGCGACTCGACCTCCAGCGACTCGACCTCCAGCGACTCGACCTCCAGCGACTCGACGACCCACGACTGCGGCCCCGACAACTCGGGCGTCTACCTGCTCGCGCTCGAGACCGCGCTCGCCCCCGATACGCCGCTGCAATTCGTGCTCACGCTCGACGTGCTCTACGGGGGCGACTGCACCATCGCGACGGCGAACGCCACGCTTCAATCGCTCAGCTTGATCGTCGGCTCGCAAACCGATCCCCGCGAAGCGGTCGGCGAGCCGTTGATCTTCGAGTCGGTCGAGTTCGACGCGATGGGCAACTTCGTGCTCGACATGGGCGAGGTCATGATCACTGGCGCCGCCAACCCGATCACCGGCTCGGACATCAGTGCCACGCTGGTGCTCGATGGCCACGTCGTGCACGTCGACGCCCTGTGCGGCACGGTCTCGGGCATGCTGACCAGCCCGCTCGAGTTCGACCTCGCCGGCTCGACCTTCGCCGCGATCCGCTTGGCCGACGACGGCACGAACCCCGACACCTTGCCGACGACCTTTCCCTACCGCTGCGATCAAGTCCCCCCGCCTTGAGGGATCCCCGGCTCACTCGCCGCGCAGCGCGACGAGCACTTGGTCGATGACCTTCTTGGCGTCGCCGAAGAGCATCCGGGTGTTCTCGTTGAAGAAGAGCGGGTTCTCGACGCCCGCGTAGCCGCTGGCCATGCCGCGCTTCATGACGATGACGGTCTTGGCCTGCCAGACCTCGAGCACCGGCATGCCGGCGATCGGGCTGGCCGGGTCGGTCTGGGCGCTGGGGTTGACGATGTCGTTGGCGCCGATGACCAGGACCAGGTCGGTGTCCGGGCAGTCGTCGTTGATCTCGTCCATCTCGAGCACGATGTCGTAGGGCACGTTGGCCTCGGCCAGCAGCACGTTCATGTGCCCGGGCAGACGACCCGCGACCGGGTGGATGGCGAAGCGGACGTCGGCGCCGGCCTTGCGCAGGATCTTCACGACCTCCGAGAGCGAGTGCTGGGCCTGGGCGACGGCCATGCCGTAGCCGGGGACGATCATCACGGACTTGGCCGCGCGCATCAGCTCGACCGTGCCCTCGGGCTTGATCTCGGTGACCTCGCCTTGCGGGCCCGCAGCGGCGCCGGCGGGCGCTGTCACGCCGCTGTCGGTCCCGAAGCCGCCCAGGATCACCGAGATGAACGAGCGGTTCATGGCGGCGCACATGATGTAGGACAAGATCGCGCCCGAGCTCCCGACCAGCGCGCCGGTGACCAAGAGCAGATCGTTCTCGAGCATGAACCCGGCCGCGGCCGCGGCCCAGCCCGAGTAGCTGTTGAGCATCGACACGACCACGGGCATGTCGGCGCCGCCGATGCCCATGACCAGGTGGAGGCCGATCAGCCCGGCCACGCCGGTCATCGCCAGCAGCCAGATCAACGCGTTGGCTTCGTCGGTCACGAACATCACGCCGAAGACCACGCAGGCGATCACCATCGCGAGGTTGAGCGCGTGCCGGGCCGGCAGCATCAGCGGCTTGCCCGAGATGCTCCCGCGCAGCTTGCCGAACGCGATGATCGAGCCGGTGAAGGTGATCGAGCCGATGAACACGTCGAGGAAGATCTCGATCTCGTGGATCAGCTTGTCGGTCCCGGCCAAGGGCGCGAGCGGGGCCATGAAGCTCGAGAGCCCGACCAGGACCGCGGCGAGGCCGACGAAGCTGTGCAGGACCGCGACCAGCTCGGGCATCGAGGTCATCGCGACCCGAGCCGCGAGGTAGGCCCCGATCAGCGCGCCCGGGAGGATCGCCGCCGCGAGCAGGCCGACGCCGGCCGCGTCGAGCTGGGTCGGCGCGGGCATGTCGAACACCCCGACCACGTAGCCCGTGGTCGCGGCGATCGCGATCAGCATGCCGATGATGCCGAACAGGTTGCCGCGTCGAGCGCTCTCTTGGTTGGACAAGCCGCCCAACGAGAGGATGAACAGGACGCTCGCGGCGATGTAGGAGACCGTCAGGATTCCGGAGGGGATCATCGAAGCGTTCGCTCCTGCCTACTTGTGGAACATCTTCAACATCCGCTGGGTGACCAAGAAGCCACCCGCGATGTTGATGGTCGCGACCAGGATCGCCAGCGCGCCGAGGATCACCGCGGGCTCGCTGGGCGAGCCGCCGATCTGCAGCATGCCGCCGATGATGATGATGCCGCTGATCGCGTTGGTCACGGACATCAGCGGCGTGTGCAGTGCCGGTGAGACGTTCCAGACCACCTGGTAGCCGATGAAACAGGCCAGCAGGAACACCGTGAAGTGATCGAGGAAGTCGCCGCCGCCGACCCAGCCGACGCCGAGCAAGGCGAGCCCGCCGACCAAGAGCAGGGTCGGGCTCGCTTGCGTGCTGCCCTTGCCGTGGCCGTGGCCCGACTTCTTCTTGGGCTTGGTGGTCGGCTCGGTCCGCGGGGCCGGCAAGGAGACCGGCTTGGCCTCGGGCTTGGCCGCGACGGGCTTGGCCTCGGCGGGCTTGGCCGGCGAAGGCTCGACCGGCGGAGGCGGCCACTTGAGCTCGCCGTCGCGCAGGATCAACGCCCCGCGCACGACCTCGTCGCGCTCGTCGACCTTGAAGTTGGCGGCCCCGCCCATGTCGTCGAGCAAGTGGGCGAGGTTGTTGCCGTACAAGTTGGAGGCCACGTTGGGCATCCGACTCGGCAGATCGGTGTAGCCGATCAGCTTGACCCCGTGGACGGTGGTGACCTGATCGGCGACGACCAGCGGGCAGTTGCCGCCGCGCTCGGCCGCGAGGTCGACGATCACCGAGCCCTCCTTCATGTTCATCAAGGCCTGCTCGGTGATCAGCACCGGCGCCGCCTTGCCGGGGATCAGCGCGGTCGTGATGATGATGTCGATCTCTTTGGCCTGCTCTTCGAAGAGCCGCCGCTCGGCGTCCATGAACGCCTCCGACATCTGCTTGGCGTAGCCACCAACGCCGGTCCCGTCCTCTTCGAACTCGAGGGTCAGGTACTCGGCGCCCATCGACTCGATCTGCTCTTGGACCGCGGGTCGGGTGTCGAAGGCTCGAACCGCGGCACCGAGACCGCGCGCGGCACCGATCGCCGCGAGCCCGGCCACGCCCGCGCCGATGATCAGCACGCGCGCCGGCGGGACCTTCCCGGCCGCGGTGATCTGGCCCATGAAGAAGCGACCGAAATTGTTGGCGGCCTCGACCACCGCTCGATAGCCGGCGATGTTGGCCATCGACGAGAGCGCGTCGAGCTTCTGCGCCCTCGAGATCCGCGGGACCGCGTCCATCGCCAGGACGGTCGCCTTGCGCTCGGCCAGCCGCTCGACCAGCGCCTTGTTCTGCGCCGGCCAGATGAACGAGATCAACACCTGGCCTGGGCGGAGCAGCTCGGCCTCGTGCTTGCCGAGCGTCGGGTGCTCCATCGGCTCGCGGACCTTGATCACGATGTCCGCCGCGGCCCAGAGCGCCTCGGTGGTCGGGATCACGGTGCAGCCCGCTGCCTCGTAGACAGCGTCGGGAAAATCTGCCTTGCTGCCCGCGCCCGACTCGATCAGCACTTCGAAGCCGAGCTTCGTGAGGCGCTTGACGGTCTCGGGCGTGGCCGCGACTCGGCGCTCGTTGGGGTACACCTCGCTGGGAATGCCGACTTTCATGCGGATGCTCCCGTGCGACCCCACTGGGCCGCAGGCGTCGCATAGGTATCACGAACCCCCCCGGCTTTTAAGGTGAGAGTCGGCGCGCCGCGGAGAACCCGCGACAGCGCAAGCGCGATCGCGGACGGTTACCCTGCGCTCGCATGAGCGACGAACTCACTCACTTCGATGCCAGCGGGGCTGCACGCATGGTCGACGTCGGTTCGAAGCCCGACAGCGCCCGCATGGCGCGGGCGCGCGCGAAGGTCGTGATGGCCAGCGAGACGCTCGCGCGGATCGAGGCGGGATCGATCGGCAAGGGCGACGTGCTCGGGGTCGCTCGGCTCGGCGGGATCACGGGTGCCAAGCAGTGCGCGCTGCTGATACCGCTCTGTCACCCGGTTCGGCTGACCCGCGTCGACATCCGGTTCGAGATCGATCGCCAGCTGCCCGGTGTGATCGTCGAGGCCGAGGTCCATGCGCTCGATCGAACTGGTCCCGAGATGGAGGCGATGCAGGCCGCGAGCACGGCCGCGCTGACCATCTACGACATGTGCAAGGCGATCGACCGCGGCATGCGAGTGGTCGAGCTCGCGCTGGTCGAGAAGTCCGGCGGCAAGTCGGGGCGCTGGCTCGCGGGGGCGTGACCCAACGCAACTAGCTTGTGCAAGGTTGTTCGAGGCGGCGGCCAAACGGCCGAACCGCGCCGTTCTAGCCTGATCCAAACCTTGGACATCTCTTGCGTGTCCATGAACAAAGCTGCTACAGAATCCCTGTCGAGGTCGAGTCGGCCATCTCTGGCCTGAATTGTCCTACCTCAGACACTGTGGGAGCCGATCATGCGTCAAGAGTTTGTCCAATCTTCTGCGACTCAATTCGTGTCCGAGGGTGAGCTGGTCGCCGTGCCCACGGGTCGCCGCGCCAAGAAGCACGTCGAGCTCGACGACTCCGACAGCGCGCTTCGGGCCTACATGCAGTCGATGGGCGAGTGCCCGACCTTCAGCGTCGAGCAAGAGCAGGCCGCGGCCGAGCAGCTGTGGGCGGCTCGCGGCGCTCGCTGGGCCGCGCTGCTCAGCTATCCGCCCTTGGTCCCGGGCATCCGCACGGCGATCGCGGGTCAGCTCGAGCTCGACGCGGCTCACGAGGCGCTGCTCGAGCGCGTCGGTGTCTCGGGCGAAGAGTTCCGGCTGCGTCGCACGCTCGCCAACGAGTCCGAGTTCGTGGAGGTCTGCAAGCTGGCCGGCGAGCGGCTGGCCGCGCTCGACGTCGACTCCGAGCTGGCCGAGCGCTTGATCGCCGACATCGAGCGGATCGCTCGCAACGATCGCGAGGGCCTGGTGCTCGACATTCCGCGGATGCCGGGCGACAGCCGGCCCTTCCGCAGCTATCTCGAGCGCTGCCGCGGCGCGCAGACGCGAGTCCGTCGCTTGGTCCATCAGTTCGCGCGCGCCAACCTGCGCCTGGTCGTCAGCCTCGCGCGTCGGCTCGCGCTCGGTCGGCTGCCGCTGCCCGACCTGATCCAAGAGGGCAACCTCGGCCTGCTCAAGGCGATCGATCGCTTCGATCATCGCCGAGGCTTTCGCTTCTCGACCTACGCGGCGTGGTGGATCCGGCACGCGATCAGCCGAGCGATCTACAACAAGGCTCGCCAGGTCCGCCTGCCGGTCCACGTCCACGACGTCCAGCAGAAGATCGCTCGGACCAAGCGCAGCTTCGAGGTCTCGCTCGGCCGCGAGCCCACGCTCGACGAGCTGGCCGCCGCGACGGGCGTCCCGGTCGCCAAGCTGGGCAAGATCGTCGCGCTCGAGATCGGCCCGATCATCAGCCTCGACGCCCCGGTCTCGCGCGCCGACGAGCGCTCGGGCGTCGACCTGCTCGAGGACGAAGACGGGTTGATGCCCGGCTTCCCGCTCGAGGCCGAGGAGATCGCCGAGGGCCTCGAGGCCGCGCTCGCGGTGCTCAAGCCGATGGAGGCCGACATCCTGCGTCGACGCTTTGGCTTGGCCGGCTCCAAGCAAGAGACGCTGCGCGAGATCGGGGATCGCTACGCGCTCTCGCGCGAGCGCATCCGCCAGCTGCAAGAGCGCGCCGTCGGCCGAATCCGCGAAGAGTTCGGCCGCATGGACCTGCTTTGACTGGATGGAGGAACCCGCCGGTCTGAGCATTGATCACAAG
>JAMHUH010000241.1:0-4188 GCA_035904925.1 Nannocystaceae bacterium | reverse complement strand
GACGCCGCCGTTGGGATCGCAATCGGGCGAGTCGAGCACGAAGGTGATGTCGGTGCTGCCGACGGTGCATTCGCGAGTGCAGTAACCGCCCGGGAGGTCGTAGACACCCAAGATGTTGTTGATGCACTTGGCCCCGTCCCCGAGGCCGGGCACACAATCTGCGTCGGCCATGCAGGGCGAGCCCCACGTGGCCATGATCGTCGGCGTGGTGCCGTCCTTCTCGACGAACTCCTCGCCACACGCCGGACCCGTGGTCTCGGCCGCGGTGTCGGCTGCCTCGTCCGTGCCATCGTCGGAGGAGTCGCAGGCGAGGGCAGACAAGCAAAGGGTGAGGACGGCGAAGCGCTTCATCGCGAGAGGCTAGGGGCGCTCGCGTGCAGGCGTCAACGAAACGAAGCCGGCTCGACCCAGCCCTGGAACTCAGACTGTGCGCTGGAGCACACAAGCGATGCCCTGACCCACGCCGATGCACATGCTCGCGAGGCCCCACTCGCCGCCGCTGCGACGCAGACCATGGACGAGCGTCGTGACGATCCGCGCACCCGAGCAGCCGAGCGGATGGCCCAGCGCGATCGCGCCACCGGCTTGGTTGACCTTGTCCTCGGGGATCCGCAGCGTACGAAAGCTGGCGATCGTCTGGCTGGCGAAGGCCTCGTTGAGCTCGACCATCGAGAGCGCGTCGACGCCGATGCCCGCTCGCGCGAGCGCGCGATGGCTGGCCGGGATCGGCCCGATGCCCATCATGTTGGGGTGCACGCCCGCGTGGCCCCACGCGACGATCTTGGCCATCGGCGTGAGCCCGAGATGCTGGGCGCGCTCGAGCGAGGTGATGAGCAACGCCGCCGCGCCGTCGTTGAGCGGCGAGCAGTTGCCCGCGGTCACGCTGCCGCCCTTGCGGAACGCTGGCTGCAACGCCGCGAGCTTCTCGAGCGAGGTGTCGGCCCGCACGCTCTCGTCTTGGGTGATCCGCAGTGGATCGCCCTTGGGCTGCGGCACCGAGACCGACACGATCTCGTCGTCGAACCACCCGTCTTCGATCGCCGCGGCTGCGCGCTGGTGGCTGCGCAGCGCCCAGGCGTCTTGGTCTGCGCGGCTGATCTTGTATTGATCGGCGACGTTCTCGGCGGTCGAGCCCAGGCTCTCGATCGGGTAGAGCTGCTGCATCCGCGGGTTGATCATTCGCCAGCCCAGCGCGGTGTCGAAGATCTCCGGCTTGTTGTGGAAGGCCTGGTCGCCCTTGGGCATCACGAAGGGCGCGCGGGTCATGCTCTCGACGCCGCCCGCGATGTAGACCTCGCCCTCGCCGACCATGATCGACTTGGCGGCCTGGATGACCGCCTCCATGCCCGAACCACAGAGCCGGTTGACGGTCACGCCCGGGACCTCGAGCGGGAGACCGGCCAGCAGCCCGGCCATGCGCGCGACGTTGCGGTTGTCCTCGCCAGCCTGGTTGGCGGCGCCGAAGTAGATGTCGACGAGGTCCTCGATCGCCGCCGGGTGCCGCTCGGCCAGCGTGCGGACCACGTGCGCGGCGAGGTCGTCTGGACGGATCGAAGCCAGCGCGCCGCGGAATTTACCGATCGGGGTGCGCAGGGCGTCGACGATCACGGGTGTACGAGCGGCGTCCAAGGCCTCGAACATGAGGACCTGGGTACCACGCCCCTGCACGCCCCCGTCGGCGCGGGCGATTGTGGACACTCACGGATCCAGGCGCGAATCGGTCGAGGGTGGTCGAATAGCGTGAGTTTTGGCCGATGCATCGCTCCCCCCTCGACCATGCGCTGATCCCCCTCGGGTGAGATCCGCGTGGTCCTCGGCGAGGGCCCGCGCTTCGCGAGGCGCTCGCGAGCGGACGAAGCTGGCTGGCGCGCGAGCGAAGGGCCTCGTGCGAGGCGGGGCTCGACGAGCGACCGCTCGACGCTCGCGCAGCGAGCCGACGGCGCTCGATCACCAATGTGTAGGGTCTGCATTCTCCGTCGCGGACTGGACCGATTTGGTTCGATGCGGATCGAGATCGATCACGCCACCGGCCCGGCGGCATTTCCAAGCTCGCCGCAATTACGAATGAATACGCCGTTTGCAGTGACGCTGGACGAACAAAAATACCGTGCGTGGCTCGACCGGGCATGGTAGTCGATTGATCGAAAGTACAGAGTGCGCTTTGTGGGCGAAGCTGGCCATAGCTAGCTGTTCTCGGCATTCCACAAAAGTTCACGCAAAAGGAATTGTACATGGCGAGGCTAATTCCACATACGCACGATGGGACCAACTCCGACGCGCGATCGATCGAATCGGGTGTGCCTGCGCCAACCTGGCTTCGCGGGCCACGAACCGTCTCCGACGCGCTCATCGAGGGTCTGCGACTGATCGGCACCCAACACGCCTATGGTGTGATCGGCGGTGCGCTCGTGCCCTTCTACGACGCGCTCGTTCGCTCTCCGCTCGACGTAGTGAACTGTCGGCACGAGAGCGGCGCCGCGTTTGCGGCGCTCGAGGCCTCGCTCGCCAGTGACGCGCCCGCGCTGGTCTTCGCCACCACCGGCCCTGGCTTGACCAATGTACTGACAGGTGCGCTCACGGCCCGCTGGGAGGGCGCGAAGTTACTCTTGGTCTCGGGCTACAGCGGGACCGCCCGTCGCGGTCGATTCACGCTGCAAGAGAGCAATACACATACTCTGGGCGCAGGCATCTACACGCCCGCGGGGCTGTTCGACTACGCGGTCGCGATCGAGGACATCGAAGAGCTGCCTCGGGTCATGCGAACGCTCGCGCGCGGGTTCGCGAGTCGCCGGGGCTTCGTCGCGCACGTCGCGATGCCGCTGGCGATCCAGGCCAGCCAAGCGCCCGCGATCGGCGTCACGATCCCCGCGACCGAGATCGCCCCCAACCCCGCGACCATCGCCGAGGTCCTCGATCGCTTGCGCGAGCCCTTCGCGATCTGGCTGGGCTACGGGGCTCGCCACGCCGCCAAGCCGATCCGCGAGCTGGTCGATCGGACCAACGCGCCCGTGCTGGTCACGCCCCGGGCCAAGGGCGTGTTCCCGGAGGACGACCCACGCTATCTGGGCGTGAGCGGTGCGTTCGGCAGCGATCCCGACCTCGTCGAGCGGATGCGCTCGGCCGGCGTCGAGCGACTCCTGGTCCTGGGCACCCGGCTCGGCGAGGTCAGCAGCGCCTATTGCGACGACCTGATCCCGCCGGGTGGCCTCATTCACGTCGACCTCGATCCCGACGTGCCCGGCAACGCGTTTCCGCAGGCCGAGACGCTGATCGTCCAGGCCGAGATCGGCGAGTTCATGCGCGCGCTGCTCGAGCGCCTGCCCGCCGCGCCGCCGCGGCCGATCGAGATCCTGCCCCGAGCTCGGCCCGTGCGGCTGAGCGCTCGGCAAGAGCCGCGGATCCGCCCGCAGTTCCTGATGCAGTGCATTCAAGATCGAATCGTCGAGGGCTCGCAGAGCGTGATCCTCTCGGAGTCGGGCAACGCCTTCGCGTGGACGACTCGCCACCTGAGCTTCGACGCCCCGCATCGCTATCGCCAGTCGGGCCTCTTTTGTCCGATGGGCCACGCCAGCGCCGGGGTCCTGGGCAGCGCCGCGGTCACGCGCCGACGCGCGGTCGCGGTCGTCGGCGACGGTGCGTTCTTGATGCAGAATGAGATCAGCACGGCCGCCCAAGTCGGCGCCGACGTGACCTGGATCGTGCTCAACGACGCCCGCTACGGGATGGTCGACCAGGGCCTGACTTCGCTCGGCTACACCGACGCCGGCCGCCAGATGGCCTTTCCCGAGGTCGACTTCCTCGGGCTCGCGCGCGCGCTCGGGGCCGATGGCGCTCGGGTCTGGCGCGAGCACCAGCTCGCCGACGCGATCGAATGGTCGATGAACTGTCGCGGCCCCTTCGTGCTCGACGTGTTGATCGATCCCGACGAGCTCGCACCCTTCCGCAATCGCCTGCGCAGCATCGTCGAACAGACCGAAGGAGAAGCCTGACCATGCAGACCATGCAACCAGACCCACGACATCGACCTGGCACCATCACCGCGCTCGGCGTGGCCTTTCCCCAGCACGTGCGGACCAACGCGTGGTGGGAGGACCACCACCCCGAGCTGGTCGCCCGCGCCCGCGAGGCCACCTTGGCCAAGGTCTGGGCCGACTTCGGCGAGCGCTCGCTCTACGATCGCGCGATAGC
>JAMHUH010000240.1:0-10563 GCA_035904925.1 Nannocystaceae bacterium | reverse complement strand
GTCGATGCTGACCGCGGCTTGAGCCGCCAGGCTGGCGAGCACGCGCAGGTGCTGTTGGGTGAAGGCGCCGGCGGTGGCCCGATTCTCGAGGTAGAGCACGCCGATCGGCTCGCCGCGCTTGATGATCGGGAACACCAGCAGCGAACGGACCCCGGCCTCGCACAGGTAGGGGTCGTGATGCTCGTCGGAGTCGACCCGGGCGTCGTCGAGGATCAGCGCGGTCTCGCTGCGCATCGATTCGTGCACGAGCGAGCGGGCGAGCAGCTCGCTTGCGTCGTCGAGCGCGAGCGGAGGATCGAAGCGGTGCAGCGGCGCGCCGAGGGTCTGGGTCGCGTGGAGCTCGAGCGCGCCGCCGCGCTGCAACAAGATCGCGCTGCGATCGGCCCCGGCGTTCTCGCTGGTGCTCGCGAGCAGCTGCGCGAGCACGCCGTCGAGGTGGGTCGCCTCGGACAGCGCGAGCGAGTGCTTGACGATGCTGGTCAGGTCGATCGCGTGGACCTCGGTCACGGGCGTCGCGGTCCCGCGCTCGGGCTTGGGCGCGTGGTGGGTGTGGCCGAGCGAACGGAGGCGTTCGAGCACCCGACGCTCGAGCGCGTGCGCGCCCCAGCGCGCGTAGCTGCGCCGGGCATGCTCGAGGTAGCCGACGGCGTAGCGAGGCTGGCCGAGCGCGAGCAAGACCTTGGCCCCGCGCTCGTTGGCGAGGCCTTCGAAGTGGAGCATGCCGCTGGCGATGGCCGCGTCGGCGGCCGCGCTGTACTCGTCGCGCGCGAGCTCGAGCTGGCCGCGAGCCATGGCCCACTCGCCCGCGAAGAGGTGCAGCAGGGGGCTGGCGTTCTGCGGGCAGCTCGCGTTCCAGCGCTTCAACATCGCCAAGGTCTGCCTGGCCTTGGTCTCGAGCAGGGCTTGGGCTCGGGCGTCGGCCTCGGCGTAGTCGCTGCACGCGTCCGCGGCTGCGATGACGTCGAAGACGACCCGCGTGAACATCCCGGTCCCCGCGCTGAGGGCTGGATTCCCGTCCTCGATCGCCGCGCGCAGCCCCGCTCGATCCTCGAGCATCCAGCAGACGATCGCGCGCAGGCCGTGGACGACGAAGCGGGACGCGGGGTTGAGCTGTTCGGGCGTCGCGTCGACCAGGGTCAGGCCGGATCCGCCAGGCCGCGCGGCGCTCAAGAGCTCGCAGGCGCGCAGGTGGGCGTGGGTCGCGAGCAACAGGGGCCGATCGCCGATGCTCTCGAGGTAGGCTGCGCAGCGCTGGGCGTCCTCGACGACCCGCGGCAAGGTCCGGCCGATCGCGAAGGCGTTGAGGAGCTCGCAGAAGCTCGCGTAGCCAGCGTTGGTCAGCATCCCGCAGGCACGCAGCTGGACGTGTGCGGCTCGCAGCGAGGGCAGGCTCGCGGCCATCGGCTCGATCCAAGGCTGGATCGTCGAGCCCTTGATCACCCAGGACATGCCTTGCAGCGAGGCATCGGGGCAGCGCTCGAGCAGCGCGAAGCCGACGTCGCAGTAGCGACGCGCGGCCTCGTAGTCGGCGAGCGTCGACGCGACGACGAGCGCGAGCTGGACGAAGGCGACGCCGGTCGCCGCTTCGATGCCGTGGGCGAGGCCGAGCTCGATGATCGTCAGCCCGAGCGCGGCGTAGAGGTGGATGTCGCCCGCGAGGTAGGCCGCGTTGGACGAGGCCAGCAGTAGTTGGGCGATCGCGGCGTAGAGTGGAACTTCGAGCCGCGGGCGCGCGCCGATCGACTCGACCCCGAGCGCCTCGATCTCGGCGACGAGCGTGCTCATGCGGCCGAGGATCCATGCTTGGCTGCCCATGCGGCGTAGATCGAGGCCGAAGCGCTCGGCGGCCTCCATGACCAAGTCGAGCGCCCGCTCGGTGTCGCCGGGGACCATCGCCAAGGTCACCTGGCTGGCGAGCAGGCAGGCGAACTCGAGCTCGTTGGCGGCGAGCGAGCGCGCGCGCGCGAACGTCAGCGCGGCGCCGCTCGAGTCGCCGATCATGGTCTGGCACTCGGCGAGCTCGAGCGTGAGGGCGAAGGCGGAAGCACCGGCGCTTGGACCTGCGCCCGGATCTGGTTCGGCTGCTCGACCGAGCGCGAGCGCGTTGGCGAAGTGGTCGGCGGCGGCTTCGAATTGCGCGGCGGCTTTGGCCCGGGCGCCGGCTTCGGCACAGAGCGCGGCGAAGCGAGCACGCTCGGCCGGATCGTGAACGTGGTCGATCGCTCGAGCGATGTACGAAGCGAGCGCGTGGACCTGCTCGCCCTTGCTCGGGCCGCGCTCGGCGAGGCGTCGGGCGAGGCTCAGGTAGAGCAGGCCGGGCTCGTCGGGCAGCTGCTCGAGCGCGACCTGCTGGATCCGATCGTGGACGAAGCCATACACGATCGAGGGCCCCGCGCTGGCGCTGCCGCGGACCAGGACCGGCCCTGCCAGCGCCGCGTCGAGAGCCAGGAGGTGCCCGCTCGCGACCGCCTCCCAGATCCGCTCGCCGGTCAGAGCGATCGACTCGCCGCAGGCCGCCGCGAGCGTGTCGAGATCGAAGCGCGCGCCGATGCAGGCGGCGACGCCCAGGCAGCGGCGGGTTCGTTCGGGCAGCGCGGCGAACTGCTCGACCAAAAATTCGACCAGCGCGCCGCTGCTCTCGCGCTGGGTCGCGCGCTCGATGTCGACCCGCCATTGCCCGCGCGTCCGATCGATGTCGAGGATGCCCTCGGCGTAGTAGGCCATCAGCAGCTGGGCGACATACAAGGGCGTGCCGCCGGTCCGACGATGCAGGAGGCGCGCGAGCGTCTCGGTGTCGGGGCCCGCGTCGAGCACGTCCTCGACCAGCGCGACGACGTCGGCGAGCGCGAGTGGGCGCAGCTCGATCACCTCGCCGACGAAGCCACGCTGCTCGAGTCCCGCGAGCATCCGCGCGAGCGGATGCGTGGGGTCGAGCATGGGCTCGTCGCGGGTCGCGAGCACGATGGTCAGGCGCCGCTCGGGGCCGAGGCAGAGGCTCTCGATCAGGCGCAGGCTCGACGCGTCGGCCCACTGCACGTCGTCGATGAAGATCACGAAGTCGAGGCTCGGGACCAGCAGCGCGGCGGCGAAGCGCTCGAGCGTGTCCCAGAAGCGATCGCGGGACTCGGCCGGGCCGACCTTGACGACGTCGAGCTGGGCGCCGAGCAGCAGCTCGATCTCGGGGATGAAGGCGCCGAGCAGCGCGCCGTTGGGTCCGAGCGCCTCGCGGACGCGCTCGCGCAGCGGCTCGAGGTTTTTGCCCGCGCGATGGCCGAGCTGGGCGAGCAAGCTGCCGAGGATCTTGCCCACGCCCGCGTGCGCCGAGGCTTGGGCGTATTGATCGAACTTGCAGCGGACGAACACGCTCGATCGCTCGGCGACCGCGTCGCGCAGCTCGTGGACCAGCGCCGACTTGCCGGAGCCCGAGGGTCCGCCGACGACGACCAAGCGCGGCCCATCGGTCGCGGCGCGGGCGTGCTGGGCCAAGAGCCGCGCGCGCTCGGACTCGCGGCCGTGGAGGCGTCGAGGCGGGCGCAGCCGCTCGGAGGGATCGAGCGTGGCCAGCTCGAAGTCCGCGATCGTGCCTTCGGGATCGAGCGTCGCCAGACAGCGCGAGAGGTCAGCCCGGAGCCCGAACGAGCCCTGGTAGCGATCTTCGGCGGCCGGGCTGAGCAGCTTGGCCACGATCTTGGCGACCACCGGCGGAAGCTCGGGCCGCAGCTCGGTCAGCGAGGGCGGAGCGCGAGTCAGCAGGGCGTGGATCCGCTCGGCCTGATCGTCGAGCTCGGCGAAGGGCGCGGCGCCGCAGAGCAGCCAGTGCAGGGTCGCCCCGAGCCCGTAGTAGTCGCTGCGGTAGTCGATCGGCTGGTTGATCCGGCCGGTCTGCTCGGGCGGCATGTAGCCGAGCGTGCCCTCGAAGCGGCCCTCGAGCGCCGGCCGCTCGAGCGCGCGAGGGACCAAGGTCGCGACCCCGAAGTCGATCAAGACCACGCGCTCGAGCGAGGCGTCGACGAGCAGGTTGCTGGGCTTGATGTCCTTGTGAACGACGCGCTTGGCGTGGATCGTCGCGAGCGCGTCGACGATGCCCAGCGCGAGGATCAGGCTCTGGCGCAGGCTCGCGGGCGCGGGTGGCCGCTGGTTGGCGACCCACTCGTCGAGCGCGATCAGGCCGGGGTTGCTCGCGAAGATCAGCGCGGTCTCGTGGGCACCCTCGATCAGCTCGAGCACGCGCGCGACCTCGGGCGTGTCGAACATCCGCGTGATGAACCATTCGTTGCGATAGCGAGGCAGGGACTCGGCCGGCGGCACGTGGGCCGCCGCGCTCTTGATCACGACCTCGAGCCCATCGCGGACGCGAACACCTCGTTGGACGAGCGTGCGTGGCGATTCACGAATCAAGCTCGTGCTCTGATAGGCGCCTTCGTCCATGAAGCTCGCTCCATGATAGGCGGACCGAGTGAGGCGCGTGTCGAGAAGCGCGGCTGACCTGCGGGTGGGCCTGCGGCGTGATCACGCCGCGCTCGCGCCGTGATCATGCTCGGCAGCTGGTGTCAGCCCGTGAAGCCGAGCCGGCGACGGAGCAGCCACGCGACCACGATCAGGACCGGCAAGCCCGTGGCGAGGCCCAGGCTCGCTTCGAGCGTGATCGAGCCGCCCTGGCCGAGCGCGCGATGGAGCCCTTGCACACACCAATGGTTGGCGAAGGGCCACTGCGTCCACAGCCACGCCGAAGGCAGCACGAAGCCCAACACCGGCAGGCTGGTCCAGACTGGCAGCAGCGCCTTCATGACCGCGATCGCGCCGAGCTGGTCCTTGGCCTGAACGCCGACGATCAGCCCGAGCGCGAGACCGAAGGGCAGGCTCGCCAGGGTCATGATCAGGATCGCCAGCCAATCCACATGCAGCCCCATCGGCAGGGCGATCGCGGGGATCACCAGCGCGAGCGAGAGCAGCGTTCCGAGCACCAGCTTGGCGGCCAGGTACTCGCCAAAGCGGAGCGGGGAGACGGCGTAGACCCGATGGGTCTCGGTCTGCTTCTCTTCGAGGATGGCGAAGCCGAGCATCAGACCGACGATCACGACGATCGTGTAGGCCAAGAGCGCGGTCGAGATCTTGCGGATCGGCGAGGGCCCGGGCGCGCTCGCTTCGAATTCGTAGCCCTGCTCGATCGCGGCCGCGGCGAGCCGACGCAGCGGCTCGGGCTCGTCGCCCTCGATCAAGACTTCATAGCCATGGCCGCTCCGGCTGCCTGCCGGCCCGACCGCCCCGACCACACCGATCACGTCGTCGCGCTCGAGCACCCGCGCCTCGACCTCGGCTCGACTCTCGAGCCGCTCGATCGCGCCGAGCTTGGCCAGCGCTTCGATCTGCGGCTCGGCCAGCGTGGGGTCGACGGCGAAGCCCGGGGTCGCGCGCTCGAGCACCGGCATCAGCAGCGCGATCGCGAGCCCGAGCAAGAAGGGCGAGCCGAGCATGTAGAGGACGAGCTGGTCGCGGCTGCCCGCGCGCAGGTCCTTGCGGATCATGGTCAGGAGTCGGCGAAACATCAGTGCATCTCCCGGAGCAGACGACGGTCGACGGTCACGAGCGCCAGCGTGGCGGTCACGAGCAAGAACACGAGCCCATAGAGGCCAGCCTCGAGCGCGAGCGTGTGTGCGGCCGCGCGACCGGCCCCGAACGCGATCGCTTCGCTGCCGAAGAGGATGTGCCAGGTCGGCAGGATCCAGGTCCACGCGAGCCCAGGGGCGGGCGACCAGACCAGGTACATCGGCAGCGCGCAGACCAGCCCGACCACGATCATCGGAAAGAAGAACTGCGCGAGCCCGCGGGTCAGCGGCGCGAGGCCGATGCCGAGCAGCGTCATCCCGGCGCAGATCAACAAGGCCAAGCCGATCAAGGCCGGCTCGAGCAAGAGCGCTGGCGCGGCGAGGCCGACCAAGATCAGGATGTTGATCAGCGTGAGCCCGAGGTTGACGCCGAGCTTGCTGGCGACGTAGGCGAGCGCGCCCGCGGGCGCGACCCGGAACGCCCGGATCGTCCCGTTCTGGCGATCCTCGAGCACCATCACCGCGCCGAACATGAAGCCGAGCAGGCACAGATCGAGCGCGAACAGGATCGGCACCATCTGCTGATCGAAGCCGGGTTTGTGGGCCTCGGGATCGAGCACGGTCGGCGCGGGCAGGTCGTCGAGCGCGTCGAGCTCGGCGGCGAGGTCGGGGCTGGCGTGGTCGATCTCGCTCGGGACCGCAAGACGGATCAGGAGGCCGAACACGAGCGCGACCACGATCGTGACCGCGAGCAGGCGATGCCGCACCGCCAGCTTGGCGTCGAGGCGAAGCAGGGTCCAGAGCCGATTCACGCGGCCAACTCCTTGCCGGTCAGCTTGACGAAGATCGCGTCGAGCGTGGCCTCTTGCGAGTGCAGGGTCTCGATCTCGCCTTTGGCGATCAGCGACTCGAGGTAGCTGCGATCGTCGGGCTCGTCGAGGAAGAGCGTCTCTCTGGTCAGCACCTGGTTCTGCCGATGCTCGACGCGGACGCTCCGCTCGCCGTGGCGCAGCTCGAGCGCGCGCGGGGTGTCGCAGGCGACGATCGTGCCGCCGTGCAAGAACGCGATCGTGTCGGAGAGCTTGCCGGCGACCAGCATGTCGTGGGTCGTCAGCAAGATGCTCGCGCCGCGCTGTTTGTGCTCTTGGATGATCGCCATGACCACGCGAGCGGTCGCGGGATCGAGGCCCGAGGTCGGCTCGTCGAGGAAGAGGTACTTGGGCCGATGCAGCAGCGCGCGAGCGAACACCAGCCGCTGCTTCATGCCCTTCGAATAGTCCTCGGCCTTCTTGTTGGCCGCCTCGCCGAGGCCGAGCCGTTCGAGCAGCGCGCGGGGATCGTCGTGCTCGCCCGGGTAGAGGCCCAAGAAGGCCTCGAGGTTCTCGAGCCCGCTCAGGCGCGGGAACAAGTTGGGCTGTTCGAACGAGACCCCGACCTCGGCGAAGAAGTCGCGGCCCAGCGATCCGAGCGGGCGTCCGGCGTAGCGGACCGAGCCGGTCTGGAGCGGCAAGAGCCGGGTCAGGATCTTCTGGACGGTGCTCTTGCCGGCGCCGCTCGGGCCGAGGAAGCCGAACACCTGGCCGGGCGGGATGCTGAAGCTGACGTCGTGAACGGCGGGGCTGCGGGCGCCGGGGTATTGGAAGGTGAGGCCTTCGACTTCGAGCATGCCCTGGTTGTAGGGCAGCCCGGCCGGGTCCGCGTCTATCCGAAGGTAGATTTTCGCGGCATATCATCGAGCGTGGTGACACGGAGCGTGGCGACGAGTCGGCGCGGACACGGGTTGCTCCCGACCAAGCTGCGCCCGCGCATGGCTCGCGAGCGCACGCTCGAGCGCGAGCGGGTCGTCGCGGCGATCGAGCGCAGCATCGCGCTGCCGCTGACCTTGGTCGTCGGTCGCGCGGGCGCCGGAAAGTCGAGCGCCGTGACCAGCTGGCTCGAGCGGACCCGGGCCAAGGTCGCCTGGCTGGCGCTCGACGCCGCCGACGACCAGCCGATGCGCTTCATGGCCTATCTGTTCGCGGCGCTGCGCAGGGCCCTGCCCGAACTGACGATCGACCCGGCCGAGCTGCTCCACGCGCCCGAGTCCGACGCCGCCGCGCTCGAGGGGCTCTTGGCCGACGAGCTGGTCATCCCGCTCGCCGAGCTGCCCGAGTCGGAGCCCGTGGTCTTGGTGCTCGACGACTATCACCGGATCCACGACCCCCGGATCCACGCCGCGCTGACCTGGCTGATCGAGCAGCGGCCAGCCGCGCTGCGCTTGCTGCTGATCGCCCGGCACGAGCCCGCGCTGCCGCTGGCCCGCTGGCGTGCCCGCGGCGAGGTCGGCGAGCTGCGCGACGCCGACCTGCGCTTCTCGATCGACGAGGCCGCGCGCTTCTACGCCGAGGTGATGGGCGTGGAGCTCGACGCGTCCACGCTCGCGCGGGTCGAGGCCCGAACCGAAGGCTGGCCCGCGGGCGCCCAGCTGGCCGCGCTCTCGCTGCGTGCGGGCGCCGAGCTGCCCTCGGGCGACGATCGCCGGATCGCCGACTACTTGCTGGCCGAGGTGTTTGGATCGCAGCCCGAGGCCCAGCGCGAGTTCTTGCTCGCGACCGCGCTGCTCGATCGCTTCTGCGCGCCGCTGGCCGCCGCGATGCTCGAGACTGGGGCCGAGCATGCGAGCGCGACCCTGGCCGCGCTCGAGCGGGCCAACTTGTTCGTGATCCCGCTCGACGTCCACGCTCGCTGGTTTCGCTATCACCACCTCTTCGGCGAGTTCCTGCGCCTGCGCGCGCACGAGCGCGGCGAGGCGTGGACGGGCGAGCGGCATGCCCGGGCGGCGCGATGGTTGGCGAGCCGCGACCAGCGTGAAGAGGCGATCGAGCACGCGCTGGCGAGCGGCGATCGAGCGCTGATCCTCGAGCTCTTCGAGCGCTGGGCGGTCGAGACCCTGGCCGCCAACCAGACCGGCGTGGTTCGGCGCTGGCTCGATCGCATGCCGGCCGACCTGCACGAGCAACAAGCCGCGCTCGCGTTCGTGGCTGGTTGGTGCGACGTGATCACCGGGCAATTGCGGCGCGCGGCGGGGCTGCTCGATCGCGCCGACGCCTTGCTCGCGAGCGGCGCGGCCGGGCCGACGACCCGCTTCGTCATGGCCTACATGGGCCCGATGCTGCGGATCTCGATCGAGCAGCGCGCGGGTCGACACGCGCAGGCGATCGCGACCTGTCAGGCCGGCCTCGCGGCGCTGCCCGATCTCGCCCAGCGCGAGGTCCAGCTGGCCCGCGCAGGCTTCCTGCTGCAAGAGGCGATGACGCGGTTGGAGCTGGGCGAGCTCGAGCGGGCCGAGCAGCTGCTCGATCAGGCCGAGCAACGAATGCGCAGCGATCCTGGGCTCGACGTCGTCGTGCTCGCCTACCTCGCCCAGGCCCAGCGCCGACGCGGGCGGCTCGACGAGGCCGAGCGATCGGTCAAGCGTGCGCTGGCCTACGCCGAGCAGGTCGGTGCGCTCGAGCTCTCGGGCGCGGGCTTGGCCAAGATCGAGCTCGGTTGGCTCGCGCTCGCGCGCGGCGACGCGAGCGGGGCGATCGCCGAGAGCCGAGCCGGGCTCGAGCGCAACCGACTCTTGCGCGACCTGGTCTACATCGCCCACGGCACCGAGCTGCTCGCGCGCGCCCAGGCCGAGGCCGGGGCAGGGGACGAGGCCATCGAGGTGATCGACGAGGCGCTGATCGTGCTCGAAGGGACCGACATGAGCGTCGCGCTCGAGCGCATGCAGGCGCTGCGACGCGAGCTCGCGGCTGCGAGTCGGCCCGCGCCGCCCAGCTTCGACCCAGCCGCCCGTGATGCAGTGGCGCCGCGAAGTTTGGACGCAGTCGACGAGCTGACCAGCCGCGAGATCGAGGTCCTGCGCTTGCTCGCGACCGGGCTCGCCAACCGCGAGATCGCCGAGCGCCTGCATGTCTCGGTCGGGACCATCAAGACCCACGTGCATCGGATCCTCGCCAAGCTCGACGTCGGCAATCGAACCCAAGCGGTCCATCACGCCCGCGCGGCCGGGCTCTTGACCGCATGATCGAAGCTGTCCAGGCGGGTTGTCCGGGATAGTGTCCGGGTGCTCGCCCGAGTTCGGCGATATCACTCGCTCGTGAACGACATCGACTTCTCTGCCGCGACCTACAACATCCTCGCCGACGCGTATGTCCGCCCGGATCGCTACCGTAACTGTTTGCCCGAGGCGCTCGAGCCCCGCCGACGTCGCGCGCTGCTGCTCGATCGCATCGCCGCGCTCGACGTCGATCTCCTGCTCTTGCAAGAGGTCGAGCCCGCTGCCCACCAAGCGATCGCGCAGCGGCTCGAGGGCCATGTCGGCGTCTACGCGCAGCGCCAGGGCCGACCCGATGGCGCCTCGATCTTCGTCCGGCGCGCGCGCATGAGCCTCGACCGCCACGAGATCCTGCACTACCGAGCGCACGCGAGCGGCGATGATCAGCTGGCGCTGCTCGGGCACCTGCGCGTGGGCGAGCGAAGGCTCTTGGTCGCGAGCACGCACTTGCAGTGGTGCCCCGACAGCACGCCGAGCGATCAACATGTCGGGCGTGCCCAGCTGATCGAGCTGCTCGATCACGTCCAAGCCCACGGCGCCGACGCGAGCTGGATCCTCGCGGGCGATCTCAACGCGACCTCGAACAGCTGCGTGCTCGCAGCGGCCAGCGAGCGCGGCCTGCTGCTCAGCGCTCGCGCGCAGCGGCCCTGGGACACCTGCAACGCCAACGCGCGCCCGCGCAAGCTCGACTATCTGCTCATCCAAGCCGGAGGCGGGCTCGAGCCGCATCCAGGGACGCTGCCGAAGCTGGGCCGCGACACGGCTCTACCCTCGCTCGACGAGCCCTCGGATCACCTGGCGCTGCGCGTCGACTATCGCTTCGCTGACTAGGCCTTCTTGGCGCCCGGATCCTTCGGCCAAGTCCCGAACACCCAGTCCCAGACCGGCGTGGACACCCCGAAGTAGGCGTCGTGGTCTTGGAAGTGGTGGAGC
>JAMHUH010000239.1:0-2398 GCA_035904925.1 Nannocystaceae bacterium | reverse complement strand
CCTTCGTGATCGAAGGTCACACCGACTCGCAAGGCAAGGCCGACGCCAATCAGACGCTCTCGCTCAGCCGAGCCAACGCGGTGCGCGACTACCTGATCCTGCACGACGTCGCGGCCGACCGGATCACCGCCGAGGGCTACGGCGAAGCCCGAGGCGTCGCTGACAACGACAGCGCGGAAGGCCGGGCCAACAATCGCCGGGTCGAGATCGTGGTCCGGCCCCGCAAGGGCTGAAAACCACCGCTGACCGACGCGACCTTCGAGCTCGACCGAGCTCGAAGGTCGAGCTGTTTGGCGCTCCGCGATCGGGTGATTCCGCGATTCCGCGATTCCGCTATTCGGCGCAGCGCGATCGACTGGCAACCATGCCGTAGCTCTTGAGCTTGCGGTAGAGCGTCGCCGAGCCGATCTCGAGCTGCGCCGCCGTGTGGGTCTGGTTGCCGCCGTTGAGATCGAGCGCCGCGACGATGTACTCGCGCTCGATCTCGGCGAGAGGTCGGACCCGATCGGCGAGGGCGAGGGGCTTGGGGATCAGCGCGCGGATCTCTTGCGGCAGGTCTTCGAGCTCGACTCGGCTGCCGCGGGCCAGCGCGGCCGCTCGCTCCATCGCGTTCTCGAGCTCGCGGACGTTGCCCGGCCAGTGGTAGCTCAGCAGCTGATCCGCGACGTTGGGGGCGAGGCCCTCGAGCTTGCGCTGCATGCGGAGCGCGGCGGCGGCGAGCAGCACTCGGGCGAGCGGCAAGATGTCGTGCCTGCGCTCGCGCAGGGCCGGGACATGCAGCTCGATGACCTTGAGCCGATAGTAGAGATCCTGGCGAAAGACGCCCCCCGCCACGCTGTGCAAGAGGTCCTGGTTGGTGGCCGCGACCACCCGCACGTCGATGCTGCGGTTGCGGTTCTCGCCGACTCGTCGGATCTCTCGCTCCTGCAGCGCGCGCAGCAGCTTGACCTGCATGCCCGGCGAGACCTCGCCGACCTCGTCCAAGAACAAGGTCCCGCCGTTGGCCGCCTCGAAGAGACCGGGGCGATCCTGGGTCGCGCCGGTGAAGGCCCCGCGGGTGTGCCCGAAGAGCTCGCTCTCGAGCAGGCTCTCGGTGATCGCTCCGCAGTTGATCGCGACGAAGGGGCCCGCGGCCCGCGTGGACTCCTCGTGCAGGAGCCGGGCGACCCGCTCCTTGCCCGAGCCGCTCTCGCCGGTGATCAGCACGGTCGCGTCGACCTTGGCCACCCGCAGGGCGAGCTCGACGAAGGCCCGCATCTCCGCGCTCTTGGCGATCAGACCCAGCGGCTCTTCGACCTCGGGCGCGACCTGGACCAGCGCGCGCTGGTGCTCACTGAGCTTGCGCTCGGCCCCCTTGAGCGTGGTCATGACCCGCTGGAGCGAGACGTCGAGGCACTCTTCGAGCCGGCGCTGGTCGAAGAAGGTCAGGTCGGCGGCCCGCTCCTCGCCCCACTCTTCGCGGGTCCGCGCGAACAGGTGGCAGGCCGCGTCGCCCTTGGCCATGCAGCGACCCTCCAACACATAGATGTCCTTGCCCACGCTGCGGCTGAGGTAGCCGCTGGTCAGGCCGCAGATGGTCCAACAGACCGCGACCTCGGAGCGACCAAAGTGCAGCATGTGCTGCTCGGCCTCGTAGGAATCCAGGATCATCACGCCCTGCTTGGACATCGGTCCGCCCGTGCCTGGCTGGACATGAAAGAGCCCCTCGAGCGCGTGAATCCGGGTCCCCGCGTGGGTCCAGTCGTCGCTGCTGTCCCATTCGAATTCGGCCTTCATCGCCTCGGCCATCCGCCAGCCGTGGGCGAAGCCGAACTGGGTGAGCACGGTCCGGGCCGCGTTGAGGCCGAAATTCTCGACCAGGTACTTGCGCAGCAAGCCCATCGCGACGGCGTCGAGCAGGAGCGCCCGCTGCCCTGCAAAGCGGATCACGCCCGCTTCCGCGTCGAGCTCGAGGAGTTCTTTGTGGTCGAGATCTTCCGCTCGCATTCGGGTAGTGCCGGTCCTTCGAATTGGACCGCGGTTACATCAAATTGACGTGTGGGAGAGAATCGAAACATTTTCGGCACCACAAGACGATGATATTGCTCGCTTATATGGGATGGATTTGATCGTGCACCACCTGCGCTTCGAGGGCGCATTCGCCTTCAAAACATCATGAAAATCCAAAAGAAATCCCCACCGCTCGCGGCCTGGCTTCGTCCGCTCATGTTCGTCCTCTGCGGCGCAGGCGCCATGATCGCGGGTGCCTGCAACGAGCCCGGCGACGACTTGCCACCCTTTGGCCGGCTCGACTGCGAGAATTACTGCGATCGCGCGAAGGATTGCAACGACAACACCGATGTCGACAAATGCGTCGACAAGTGCGTCGAAAACATGGGCAATTGTCAAGCCGACGAGC
>JAMHUH010000238.1:0-5178 GCA_035904925.1 Nannocystaceae bacterium | reverse complement strand
GCAGGAAGCTCTGGAAGTCGAGCAGGCGCTCGCGGACGGTGCCGAGGAATTCGCGCTCGTCGACGAATTGCTTGCCGGTCGAGTTGGGCGTGTCGAGGCGCAGCTTGAAGCAGACCTGGCCCTTCTCGAGGTCCTTGGGGCCGAGCTCGATCCGCATGGGCACGCCCTTGCGCTCCCACTCGTAGAACTTGGCGCCCGGTCGCATGTCGCGGTCGTCGATGACGACCTCGAGGAAGTCGCGGTAGCGGGCGCGGGTCGGGGCGAGGTCGACGTCGCGCAGCGCAGCCTTGATCCGCTCGGCGGCGGCCAGGACCTCGGCGCGCTGCTCGTCGTTGCGGTAGATCGGCACGATCACGGCGTGGATCGGCGCGAGCCGAGGCGGCAGGACGAGGCCGTCGTCGTCGCTGTGGGTCATGACGACGCCGCCGATCAAGCGGGTGCTGACGCCCCACGAGGTCTGCCAGACGTACTCGACCTCGCCCGACTCGGCTTGGAACTTGACGTCGAAGGCCTTGCCGAAATTCTGGCCGAGATCGTGGCTGGTGCCCGACTGCAGGGCCTTGCCGTCCTGCATCAGGGCCTCGATGCAGAAGGTCTCGAGCGCGCCGGCGAAGCGCTCGGTCGCGGTCTTGATCCCGCGCACGACCGGCATCGCGAGCACCTCTTCGGCGAAGTCGCCGTAGACGTTGAGCATCTGCAGGACCTCGGCCATCGCCTCGTCGTGGCTGGCGTGGGCGGTGTGGCCCTCCTGCCAGAGGAACTCGGTCGTGCGCAGGAAGAGCCGGGTCCGCAGCTCCCAGCGCATCACGTTGGCCCACTGGTTGATCTTGAGCGGCAGGTCGCGGTGGCTGGTGATCCACTTGCCGAAGAAGTGGCCGATGATCGTCTCGGAGGTCGGCCGGATCACGTAGGGCTCCTCGAGCTTCTCGCCGCCCGCGTGGGTGACGACGGCGAGCTCGGGCGCGAAGCCTTCGATGTGCTCGGCCTCCTTCATGATGAAGGACTGCGGGACGAGCAGCGGGAAGTAGGCGTTCTGGTGGCCGGTGTCCTTGAAGCGGGCGTCGAGGTCCCGCTGGATCCGCTCCCAGATCGCGTAGCCGTGCGGCTTGATGACCATGCAGCCCTTGACGACCTTGGCCGACTCGGCCAGCTCGCCGAGCCGGACGACGTCCTGGTACCACTGCGGGTAGTCGACCTCGCGCTTGGTGATCGCGAGTTCGTGCTGCTTGTCTTGCGCGGGCTTGTCCTGCTTGGCCTTGGCCATGGGGTCGCGAGTGTCTCCGATCGGGGCGTGGGCGCAAGGGCTCGCTTTGGGTAGGCTCACGCGTGGCCAAGCGACGCTCCACCAGGACCACTACGCCGACTGGTACGCCCACTCGCAAGCCGACGCCGCTCGGGCCGGTGTCGATCGGCGGTCGGCGACTGAGCGATGTGCGGGTGTCGGTGATGGGGGTCGGGCCGGGAGTGAGCGTGGCCTTGTTCCCCGAGTCCACGATTCGAGCTCGGCGAGTCGGCGAGCGTGTCGAGCTGAAGCTGCCGCCCGCCTTGCTCGCGCAGATCTACTTCGAGGGTGTGCTCCCGCAAGCGCGCGAGCAGCCAGTCATGCTCGGCTTCGGCCACGAACCCGCGCAGGCGTTTCGGCTCGCCGCGCTCCACCTCCTGGTCGACGAGTCCGGCGTCGAGTGGGTCGGCTTGACGCTCGAGCCTTCGCAGCTCGCCACCAAGGACCTGCCCTTCGCAGCGCCCCCGCGTGCGGCCGCGGCCGAGTGGATCTTCGGCGCGATCGAGCTGCCCCGGGAGGTCCGCGAAGGCGACGGCGCCTACCGACCCATGATCGCGACCTTCTTCGATCCCGTCGCCGACTTCGCCTTCGCGCCAAAGCTCGGCCCCTGGGTCGACGTCGAGCTGATCGCGAGCGCCTGGCGAGCAGCGCAGGCGGTCGCGTCCGCGCCCGCGCGCGTTCGCGTGGCATCGGCCAACCTGGCCGCGTTGGTCCGCCAGGCGCTGCCCGAGGTCGACGTCGTGGTCGCACCAACACCCGAGATCGAGCCGCTCTGGGCCGGCCTCCACGACGCGGTCGACGACTACCTCGGGCCCGCGCCGGGCTACCTCGACGGCGGTCGGATCCCGCTCGGGCTGGTCGAGGACTTCTTCGCCGCGGCGGCCGAATTTCGGCGCGCGAAACCCTGGCTGAAGCTCGCGCAATTCGTCGGTCTGCACGCCGACATTCCGGCGCTCGAGCGTCGCGTGGTCGTCTCGGTCGTGCGCGACGAGGGCCTGGGCGGGCTCGGCATCCACCTCGACGTCGACGTCTTCGAGGCCAGCTACGCCGCCTACGACCCGCAGCTGCCCGCGCTCCCGCCCCTCGACGTCGTCGCCGTGGCCTTCTTCGCCAAGCGCGACCTGCCCGAGCCGCTGCGCGAGGAGCTGGACGACTTCACCTTCGCGCCCGCGCGCGGCCCCTATCCGACCTTGCTGATCAACGGGCCCGAGGGCCACCCGCGCGCGGCGACGCCAGCCGACTACGAGCTCGCGACCTCGCTGCTGCGCGCCACGGCCCACTACGCCAAGCGCATGACCGACGGCAGCCAGCGAGTCGCGCTCGGCAGGCGCCACGTCGGCGTCCAGCTCGTGCGGATCGAAGACGAGCCCGACGACATCTCGCATTGAGCCCACGCCGATCGCGACGTGAAGCCTGATACACTGCGCAGCCGTGGCTGACGCCGATCTGATCCTCGCCATCGATCAAGGGACCACGGGCAGCACCGCGCTGATCCTCGACCGCGAGCTCAACTTGCTCGCGCGAGCCAACCGCGAGTTCCCGCAGCACTTCCCCAAGCCCGGCTGGGTCGAGCACGACGTCGACGACATCTGGCGCTCGGTCGTCGATGCGATCCTCGAGGCGCTCGGGCGGGCCAACGTCGACGCCAAGCGGATCGCGGCGATCGGGATCACCAACCAGCGCGAAACCAGCGTGATCTGGCAGCGCGCCGACAGCAAGCCGATCCACCGCGCGCTGGTCTGGCAAGATCGCCGGACCGCCGAGGTCTGCAAGCAGCTGCGCGAGGCTGGCCACGAGGCCGAGATCAAGCATCAGACCGGCCTCGTGCTCGACCCCTATTTTTCGGCGACCAAGCTGGCCTGGGTGCTCGATCATGTCGAGGACGCGCGGGCGCAGGCCGAAGCAGGCGAGCTCGCGGCCGGGACCATCGACACCTACTTGGTCTGGCGAATGACGGCGGGGGCCGTGCACGCGACCGAGCCGAGCAACGCCTCGCGGACCTTGCTCTGGCCGCTCGAGGGCCGCGCGGGCGAGGGTCGAGACGACTGGGATCGGGATCTGTGCGCGCTCTTTCGGGTGCCCCGGGCGATCCTGCCCGAGGTCCGGCCCTGCACGGCGAACTTCGGCACGACCCGGGGCGTGCCGGGCTTGCCGGACGGGATCCCGATCCACGGGATCGCCGGCGATCAACAAGCCGCGCTCTTCGGCCAGGCCTGCTTCGCGCGCGGTCAAGCCAAGTGCACCTACGGGACCGGGGCCTTCGTCATGCTCAACACCGGCGACGCGATCGTTCGGTCCGAGCATGGCCTGCTCACGACCGTCGGCTGGCAGATCGGCGAGCAGACCACCTACTGCCTCGAGGGCAGCGCCTTCATGGCTGGCGCGATCGTGCAGTGGCTCCGCGACGGGCTCGGCTTCGTCAGCAAGGCCAGCGAGATCGAGGAGCTCGCCCACAGCGTCAACGACAGCGGCGGCGTCGTGCTGGTCCCGGCCCACGCGGGCCTCGGCGCCCCGCATTGGCGGCCCGAAGCTCGCGGCCTGATCCGCGGCCTGACCCGCGGGACCACGCGAGCCCACATCGCCCGGGCCGCGCTCGAAGGCATCGCGCTCGAAGTCACCGACCTGCTCGAGGCGATGGCCTCGGATCTCGGCGCCCCGCTCGAGCTGCTCCGCGTCGACGGGGGCGCGGCGGCCAACGATCTCTTGATGCAGATCCAATGCGACCTGCTCGGCGTGCGCCTGGCTCGACCGACGATCCTCGAGTCGACCGCGCTCGGGGCCACCTTCTTGGCCGGCATGGGCGTCGGCCTGTGGCCTGATCACGACGCGGTCGCGGCCGCGTGGAAGACCGATCGCCAGTTCGTGCCGCGCGGGGATCGCGAGCAGCTCGCGGCGCTGCGCGAGAACTGGAAGGTCGCGCTCGCCTGCTGCTAGCCGGGTCGAGGCCATGGCGCGGCACGAGATCGAGTGGGTGTTCGACGAGCTGCCGCCTTCGGGCGCGCGGCGGGGCGGCGAACCAGCCGCGCACGCGTTCGGGCATGGGCTCGAGACCTTCGTCCGCGAGGTCATTCAGAACGCCAACGATCAAACCCGCACGGACTCGCCCACCAACGCCCGCTCGAGCCCCGAGCTCCGCTTCACGCTGATGGATCTCGAGGGCCCGGCGCTGACCAAGTTTCGCCAGGCGATCGACTGGCGGCGGCTTCACGGCCACCTCGTCGGCGCGAGTCGGACTCCGACGCCGGCGGGTCAGCGCCTCGCCGAATTTTTGGCCGAGCACGAGGCGAGCGGGCGGCTGCGTCTGTGTCGCGTCGACGATCGCCACACGGTCGGGCTGACCGGCGACGAAGACGGCGAGCGCTCGCACTTTCGTGCGCTGTGCAAGGACACGCTCTTCAGCATCAAGTCGAGCGAGGCCGCGGGCGGCAGCTACGGGCTCGGCAAGTCGGTGTTGTGGGCGTTCTCGGGCCTCGCCAGCGTCGTGTTCGCATCGGAGCTGTCCGAGCACTCGCCGGGCCAACGCTCGCCGCGTCTGATCGGCCGCTCGGAGCTGCCCTTTCACGAGGTCGAAGGCCAGGGCTTCATGGGCCCGGGGTGGTTTGGCAAGCGGGTCGAGCTCGGCGAAGGTCGGGTGCGCGCGGAGTCGGTCTGGGCCGCGCGGGCGAGCCAGCTCGCGGCCAAGCTCGAGCTCGCGCGCGAGCGCAAGATCACCGGGAGCAGCTTGTTGGTGCTGGGCTTTCGCGATCCGACATGCGAGGCCGAAGCCTCGCTCGACGACCTGGCCGGTCGGCTCCGTCGCGGCGCGATCGAGTGGTTCTGGCCGGCGATGCAGCCCGATCATCGCGGCCTGAGCTTGGTCGTCGATGGTCGGCCGATCGAGGTCGCCTCGCAGCCGA
>JAMHUH010000237.1:0-6253 GCA_035904925.1 Nannocystaceae bacterium | reverse complement strand
CGTGCCCTCGACCCAGCGCGAGCCCGCGTACAAGCCCGGCGTGCCCGCGTTCGCGCCCAAGAGCATGCACGCCAAGTGCATCGTCGTCGATGGTTCGAGCGCGCTGGTCGGCTCGGCCAATTTTTCGACCCGGGGGCGCGAGCACAACGTCGAGGTCGGCGCGCTGATTCGCGACCACCACTTCGTGCAGTCGCTCTTGGCCGCCTGGGCCGGAGTCGAGTCCGATCTCGCGCCCGTGCCCGACTGAGGCTCGGGACACTACCCCCAAGGCCGACGGTCGACCGCGGCGAAGAGCGCGTCGCCGAGCTCGAGCATGGCTTGATAGTCCCGGCCGTCGCAGAGGCAGCCGCCGTTGTCGAAGTTGAACGTGACCATCGCGCGGCGAGTGGCGCGGTCGGCCCAGAGCGCGCTGATGTGGGGGTTCACGTCGCAAACCTCGTCGCCTTGGCGCCACTGCAATTGGGCTTGGCGCTCGAGCACCTCGATCCCCGCGACCCGGGCGATGAACCAGCCTTTGCGGTAGGTGACCTCGACGGGGCGGCGATCGCTGGGCAGCGTGTTGGGATCGACGTAGTCGTTGCCCTCGGCGTCCTTGCGAACCTCGAGGTAGAGCGACTCGTACCAGTACGCATCGGGCGTGTAGACGGCGAGCTGCTCGAGCTGGCGCCAGGCCTGGCGGTCGAGCTCGGCTTGCAGCGCGCTGACCCGAGCTTCGACCTGTTCGCGCGCGAGGTCGCAGGCATCGGGCTCGCCAGGCTCGTGGTTGCCGCGGTCGTAGATTGGGTCGACGCGAGCCTCGGCGCCGAGCCAGCGCAGCTCCATCAGCTCTTGGTCGATGTCGGCGTTGCCGGGCGTGAAGGCGATCGCCTCGACGATCGTGGCCCCGTCGAGGCTCACCGCCGGGAAGCCTTGGGCCTCGACCGCGAACGCACAGACTTCATCTTCCGCGGAGTCCGAGCTCCAATCGACCACCGCGAGCTGGGGTCGCTCGCCCGCGAGGGCCGTCCTCGAGTCGAGGGGTCGGGGCGCGAGCGCTTCCGCGTCGGGCACGAGCGACCAAGCGGGCAGCGCCAGCTCGTGCTCGAGCGGCTCGTCGACGTCGAGCGGCTCGGAGATGGGCTGGCCGGTGCAGGCACAGGCGAGCAAGAGCGAGAGCGAGACGACGCGCGTGGTCACGCCGGCCGACGCCCTTCGAGCGCGGCTTGTTCCAGCGACTCAAGCCAGCAGCGGCTCGGCGCGCAAGGCCGCGCCGAGCTCGGCAAAGCGCTCGCGCCGAAGATCCTCGCTGCGAAAGACGAGGCGAAAGTGGTCGCGGAGCAGCTCGATCCGCTTGAGCAGGCGGACCATGGTGCCGCGGGCGAGGTCGGCCTCGACCATGTGCTCGGGCAGCACGGCGACGCCCTGCTCGTCGAGCACCGCGCGACGGATGGCCTCGCCGAGGCCGAGGTAGCGCAGCTCGGCGAATTGCATCGGCCCGCGCAGGCTCGGGGCGTCGCGCAGGTAGCGATAGAGCGGCAGCTCGGCGTCGACGTCGAGCAGGACGTGGCGAGCGGCGTCGCGCCGACGCAGCAGCGGCTGTCGCTCGAGCAAACTGGTCGCGCCGACGAAGGCGTAGCGCTCCTCGTGCAGGGGCTCGCTGTCGAGGCTGGGATCGGGCAGGCGGGCCGAGGTCACGGCGCAGTCGAGCTGGCCCGCACGCAGGCGCGCGAGCAGGTCGGGGCCCGAGCCGAAGTAGAGGTGGAGGATCATGTGGGGCAGGGCAGGGGCGAGCCGAGCGAGGGTCGGCTGCAACCATGAGAGCCCGAGTTCGAAGCGGGTGCCGATCGTCAGCTCGATCGCGGGGCCGGGGCTCTGGCCTTGGACGAGGCGCACGCACTCGCCGGCCTCGACCAGGACCTTGCGGGCTTGGGGCAGCAGCAGCAGGCCTTGGTGGGTCAGCGCGACCTTGCGAGTGGTTCGGGTGAAGAGCTCGGCGCCGAGCTGATCTTCGAGGGCCTTGATGCGCACGCCGAAGGCCGCGGGTGTGAGCGCGACTTGGCGCGCGGCGGCGCGAAAGTTGAGCGTCCGTGCGGCGGCCTCGAAGCAGCGCAGGTTGAGCAGATCGGGCAGACTCGCCACGATCGGATTGTAAGGCGAGGCGAGACGATGCGGGGCGGATTCGATGGCCGCAGGGCTTGCCGGACCCGATCGGCCGCGAACGTTTAGGGTGGACCGGATGAGCGAGCCCGAGAGCCAGCGAGTCGGCGCGGTCGATCGCGCGTGGTTGCGGATGGACGATCCGACCAACCACATGGTCGTGACCGCGCTGCTCTCGTTCGATGGCGAGCTCGATCCCGAGCGCGTGCGGGCGCTGGTCCGCGAGCGGGTCGGTTGGATCGTCCGCTTGCGGACCCGGGTCGAGCCTGGCTTGCTCGGGCTCTCGCATCGCTGGCACGAGCGGGCCAGCTTCGACCTCGACGCGCACGTGCGCGAGCGCGAGCTGCCGCCGCCGGGGGACGAGGCCAGCTTGCAGGCGCTGGTCGGCGAGGCGATGAGCCGCCCCCTCGATCCCGATCGCCCGCTCTGGGAGCTGCAGATCATCCGCGGGCTGCAGGGCCAAGCCGGCCCGCGATCGGTGCTGCTGGCTCGGGTTCACCACGCGCTCGGCGACGGCTTCGCCCAGATGCTGCTCTTGCTCTCGCTGACCGATCTCGAGCCCGAGCCGAGCGCCGCCAACCCGCTGCGCGAGCTCTTCGTGCCCGGCTCGCGCAAGATCGCCGAGGCCCGTCGCTTCGTCCGCGAGATCATGCCGCAGGGGATGAAGCTGCTCTTGCGCGGCGATCACCAGCAGCTCGAGGGCCGCGCTCATCGCCGCGACCTCGCCTGGCATGCGACCAAGCTGGGCGGTGCCGCGCGCTCGCTCGCCTCGCTGGTGCTGCGTCGGCCCGACGCCTCGACGGTCCTGCGCGGGCGCCTGGGCGAGGCCAAGCAGGCGGCGTGGTCGCGGCCGATCCCGCTCGCGTGGCTCGGGGCGATCAGCCACGAGTTCGGCGTGACCATCAACGACATGCTGCTCGCGGCCCTGACCGGCGGCCTGCGTCGCTACCTGATCGATCGCGGCGAGTCGCCGAGGGGCGTCGAGCTGCGCGCGGCCGTGCCGATCAACCTGCGCGGCTTGGCCGACATGGCCAGCCTCGGCAACCGCTTCGGCCTGCTCTTCTTGACCCTGCCAATTCACCTCGAGGATCCGCGCGCGCGCCTGGCCGAGCTGCGTCGACGGATGCAGGCGCTCCAGCACACGGCCGAGCCGCTGGTCACCTGGGCGCTGCTCGACGTGATGGGCTACTCGCCCAAGCTGGTCGAGCGACTGATCCTGGCCTACTTCGCGCAGCGGGTCAGCATGGTCATGACCAACATGCCGGGGCCCGAGCGGCGGCTCTGGCTGGCCGGGCGCGAGCTCGAGGGTTTGATGTTCTGGGTCCCGCAGTCGGGCCGGGTCGGGCTCGGGGTCAGCATCTGCAGCTACGCCGGCGAGGTCCGCTTGGGCATCGCCAGCGACGCCCAGCTGGTGCCCGATCCTGCTCGGATCATCGCGGGCTTCCACGCCGAGCTCGACGCTTGCGCGGCGTTGCATGATATCGATTAGGGTTCAGGAAGGTCACGGTTCGCAGCTCTGGCCCCAGATGGCGATCTCGTAGCAGCAATATGCGTCCGGCCCACCAAACACCATGCCGTGCTCGATGCTCCGCATGCAGTGGACCTCCCAACGGTCGAGCTTGCACTGCGGTGCCGCGATCGACAGTTGCTCGCGCAAGTCCTTCTCGACGGACGCCGCGAGTTCGTCGAGGCCACACAGAGGGCATTCTCCCGCCTCGTCCGGCGTCAGACAGACGAACCTCGCTTGCGCGGGCGGAGGTCCATCCCACTCCAACTTGGGGTCGTAGATGTCGATGGCGTCGCACCAGTATTGTTCGACGCCGACCTGCTCGTCCACGGGGATGCATTCGTCGACGACCTTGCCTGGCCCGCAGGAGCCGAGGACAATGCCGGCGACGAGCGCCACTAAACGTGTTTCGTGGGTCATTGCCAGCAAACTCCCGACGATCCTGGGTTCCAGCAGTAGCCTATGTTTGCGCAATCCTCGGGTCCAACGCATCCCGACATGCCAAACGCATTGGGCCTTGGGATTTGTTTGTTTCCAATCACGAGTTGCCACAGCCCCCATTGGTCCGCTGCGCCGTACCCTTCGGTGCCAGGGGCAGCTTCGCTGGGACCCAAGATGGCGAAGGAACTTGGCGTCGGGGAAGCCATGAAACCGACGGTTGTTACCGTCGGATCTGGATCCGCGTCCGCCGTGTGACTCAATCCGAGGGAGTGGCCGTGCTCGTGCGCCACCCGAACGAAATTCAAATATTTTGATTCGACGGCGCTCGCGCCCAATACCCTGGGCTTACGTGGCAGCTCATGATATTCGAGGTCCCCGATGGAGCCCGCAAGGCCGACGGTCTTGTCAGGCACGCTCATGCCATCCGAGATGTCCCCCGACCATACGCCAGTCACCAGCGCCACCGGTTTGGGTGTCACACCAAGGGTCGCACCCAGGCTGGCTGCGACATCGTATTGACGCCACAGTGCTTCGAAGAGGGGGACCCACTCCTCCTCCGCGTTCACATGGATGAGCGAGCCTAATCCGCCGAGCTCATAGTGATCGGGACAAGCCTCCGCGTCGTTCTTGCAAGCCATGGCATCTTCGACGGTCGGAGCGAAGGTGCAATGAGCAAAACGATAGTGAATCCGAGGGATCGACGCTGGTAGTTCTCCGGAGAGCTGCCAGTCGTCTTTGAAGTGGAGGAAAGCCATGGGTGTGGAATTCAGCAGGGCCGCCGCGGTCGAGCCCTCCGTGTAGAGGATCGAGTGCCAGGGCATGCCTTGCTCTTTCATGCGAGTGCACCATTCGATATCCGGCAGAATGGCGAAATCTTTTGAATCTTCCCAGCGGTGGTTGTGGGCGGCCATGGTGCTGCAGCCGAAGTCGCGCCGATGTTTGCAAGAGAGATCGTCGCCGTCGATCTGACAGTCGGCATCGTTGTCGAGACCATCACCGCAGTTCGCCGCCTCGTTCGCCGCTTCATCGTCTGCGTCCGCCTCCCACGAACAATCGTTTGTTGTGCAGAAATCACCCACGACGCCTTGCCAATGGTCCAGCAAGGAGTCGAAATCGGTGGCCGTGAACTTTGGCGTCGCCACCATCACTCCATAATCTCCGGGCGGCAGAGTCTCGAGCCAGACGCCAACAGTCGGACCTACAATGAAGACCTCTTGGGTTTGCGTGACGGCTTGCACGGTCACTCCACCGTGACTATCGCCGAAGGCCCACAGGAAAGCATCTGTCCCCACGGGTCGGACGAGGTGGTTCAAGTTCACCCAACTCGGGAGGAACAAGTGAAAGTCAGGGCGAAACGCGTCGGCTACGGGACCGACCACCGCCTCCTCCGAGGTCACGTACGACACATCGTGGTAGGTCGCCTTGCGGGTGATGGTCAGCACCTCGATCTGAATCCCGCCGGTCGCGTCGACCCAAGGTAACCCGAAAGTAATCGGTACCGTCGTGCCGTTCACCAACCCTTCTACCGTCGACTCCATGGAGAGCAGGATGGTCGAGGGGCCCCAGCTGTTGATCTCGAGCTCCTCCTCGGAGGCAAAGCGGTAGTAGATGCCTGTGCCGATGTCGACCTGCCAGGTCGGGAAGGGTGGCAGGGGAGCGGGCAAACCCTCAGGCGAGGGACAGTCGGGCTCGCAAGCAAGATCGGTGTCGGGCTCGAGGTCGAACTTCGCCGAGGGGGCTTCGTCCTCCTGGCCGTTGCAGCCTGGGAGGAAGACGCAACCGTCGTCGGTCGTACCCTCCTGGCTCGGGTCGCCAATCTCGTCTGCAGGACAGACCTCGTCCGAGCTACTACTTTGGCCGCAGGCAGCCATGCAGAGAAAGAGCATGGACATGGATGGGGTGCCGCGGCTCACGCGATAGCCTATCCGATGGCCGTCGGGGCGGAAACGACATTCTAGAGCGGCGACCGGTTTGAATTCGCGTGCTGAGGTGCGTCTGGGGCCGTCCGAGGGTAGGAGCGAGGCCGAAGGCGTATCCGGCATACTGTGAAAATCTCAGATTTTCGCAGCCGGGCCCGGCTGGGGACCCGTTCCCAGCCTTCGCTTGTGCTGTGTGCTGCTCGTGTGCCGCGGAGCTGCACGCGGTTTCCGTGCCGTCCCGTCCCGCTCC
>JAMHUH010000236.1:0-4372 GCA_035904925.1 Nannocystaceae bacterium | reverse complement strand
CCGAGAAAGGCAGCGGCATTGGCCTTGAGCCCCTCCGGCGTGGTCATGCCGCGGAAGAATTGGGCGCCGTACTGGATACCGACACCGTAGAGAAAAAGTAGCAGGCCAAGCGTACCGATCAGCGCCGGCGGTGCTGACTTGGGTGCGAAGCCGCCGACGGCCAGGCCGACAAAGAGCACTGCCCCTGACCCCAGCGAGAATCCCTTGATATTTATTTCGCCTACCAAGTAACCAAGGGCCACCGTGAAAAACAGGGTAAAGAGAATTTGCGATTCGAATAACGCGCGAATTACATCCATGATGTCTTGCTCCCGTTTTGTATTTTTTGTTCGTCGAACAGCTACCCGCGAATGCACCGTCGGCAGCACCGACATCACCTTCGTGCTCGACTCGCCCGATTGCGATCCCAACGGCGGCGTCGCCTGTGTCGGGATCGACGGGGCCTTCACCGCCTGCGCGCCCGTGTGCAGCAGCGACTCGCAGTGTGGCCGCGATGGATACGCTTGCACGATCATGCCGAACATCGGGGCCGAGGGCGACCCGACCTTCTGCCTGATGAACGCCGAGTCGTGCTGCTCGACGCCCGGCACCTGCAGCTGATCGTTCACGCCTTCGTTGCTCCGAGGAGCCCGGCGTCACCCGAATTCGAGGGTGACTCCGGGCTTCACTCGCAATGGGAATTCGTGGCACCGTCGAGTCCACCCATGGCGACTGCGAACAAGAAATCGGGCGCGAAGAAGAAGGCTGGCGCGAAGAAGCCTGCGGCGAAGAAGAAGGCAGCGGCGAAGAAGCCGGCAGCGAAGAAGAAGGCAGCGGCGAAGAAGAAGCCGGCAGCGAAGAAGCCGGCAGCGAAGAAGCCAGCGGCGGCGAAGAAGTCGGCAGCGAAGAAGGCAGCGGCGAAGAAGCCGGCGGCAGCGAAGAAGCCGGCGGCAGCGAAGAAGAAGGCAGCGGCGAAGAAGCCGGCGGCAGCGAAGAAGCCCGCGGCAGCGAAGACGTCGGCAGCGAAGAAGCCCGTCGCCGAGACGGTCGTCGTCGACGCGGCGTCGCCCTTCGCCGGCAAGGTCATCGTGCTGACGGGCACCTTCGCGACCATGAAGCGCGCCGACGCGACGGCGATGCTCGGCTCGGTCGGCGCCACGGTCTCGGGCAGCGTGTCGAAGAACACCGACCTGCTGATCCACGGCGAGGACGCGGGCTCGAAGATCACCAAGGCCAAGAGCCTGGGCGTGACGATCATGAGCGAGGCCGAGATGGTCGCCGCGCTCGCGGGCAGCAGCGAGGCCCCGGCCGCGCTCGCCGACGCCAGCGAGAAGCTCGCGGCCCAAAAAGCCGCGTCGGATCAGCGCATGGCCAAGGTCGCGCGGACGATCGCGGCGGTCAACGATCCGGTCGTCGCTCGGCTCGGGTTCACGATCCCCTACTTGCTGCTGCGCTACATCCGAGTGTTCATTCAGCGATCCGACGTGTTCGTGGTCGACAACCAGCTCGGCGCGCCGACCAGCGCCAACATGCTGCTGCGCCTGTGCGACACGGTCCCGCCCGAGGTGCTCGCGCTCGCGGCCGAGATCGGCGCGCTCGAGTTCACCTGGGTGTTCGAGTCCGAGAAGGACGAGCGCGAGAATTCGAGCAAGGGCTACCGCGGCGGCCGAATCCACCTGCCCGGCTTCGAGCGCTTTCGCTGGTACGAGCGGCCGCCCGAGTGGGATTGGGTCAACTTCCATTCGCAGGCGATGTTCGACGACCTGGTCGCCGAGGGCTGCACGATGCTCTCCTACGATCCAGGCGAGCAGCCGAGCGAGGCGATGTTGGTGTTCGACGACGCCAACGACGTCCAGCGCTACCCGATGGGCACGGTCAACGAGTACCTGACCAACGGCGCCAAGCTGGGCTTCGTCTGGTACTGGCCGCGGCGCGAGTACTGGGAGGCGCGCGAGTTCACCAAGCGGCTCTTCGACGCCTCGCTGCCGCGCTCGACCAGCGCGCCCGAGGTCGTCGCGGGCTTGGTCGACAAGGGCCTGAGCGAGCGCGAGGCCGAGGCGATGGTCGCTTGGCTCGGTGAGGACGCCGTGATCTTGCTGGAGAAGTGAGGATGACGGACCAAGCCGAACTCGATGACGAGCCCGAAGACGACGCCGAGGACGAAGGCGGGATCGATCACGCGTTCTTGCGCAGCATGACGCAGGCGCCGATGTCGGCCGACGACTGGAAGCGCTGCGTGGCCGACCACGCCGTCTTCCTCGACTCGTGCGAGAACATCCGTTGGGGCCGCTGGCAGGTGTTGAGCGTCTCGGGCCTGCCGCTGGCGATCTGGCAGGGCGGCAGCGCCAGCGCGGGCAAGCAGCTCAACTTGAACTTCGCCAACCTCGGCGGGCTCTCGCTCGAGTGGGCGTGCTTGCCCTGCGCGGCGCTGGCCGGCGTGATGGCCGAAGGCGTCTGCTTTCGCGGCGCCGAGCTGCGCAACTCGTTGTTGACCGACGCCGCGCTCGACCGCGCCGACTTCTCGCTCGCCCGGCTCGAACGGACCGACTTCTCGCGCGCCTCGCTGCGCGGGGCCAAGTTCTGCAAGGCGGTCTTGGACCACACCGACTTCGAAAATTGCGACTTGAGGGAAGCCGACTTTCGCGGGGCCAAGCTGCGCGAGGTCAGCTTCGTGGGCGCTCGGCTCGAGGGCGCGCTCGGCTTGCCCGAGGCCTGAGTCGCTCAGCCTTCGGGGATCAGCACCAGCAAGGCCACGATCGTCGCGCTCGCGAAGTCGTCGCAGACGATGTCGCTGTATTGGATCGCCGCGTCGACGATCCCGTGGTAGCTGACGAGCTGGCCGACGTAGCCCGCGTTCGAATCGGCGATCGTCGTGGTCACGCCGTCCCAGCCGAGCTCGAGCCCCCAACGCTGAGCCATCGCGCAGCCGCTGGCGTCGACGAGCTCGCAGCTCGAGCCGACGAAGGTGACCTCGACCGGGTCGAAGCCGAAGCTCGGCGAGTTGGGCGGCAAGATCGAAGGTCCGTCGATCCCGGCGAGCAGCAGCGTGTCGCCCTCGGAGCGGAGCGTGAACCAGCGACCGGCGTAGAAGGGCGGCTCTTGGACCCAATGCAGCTGCAAGGTCTGGCCGAGCTGGATTAGCGGCTGGCTGGGTGGCGTCGAGTCGACGACCAGCTCGAGCTCGGTGGGCGCGGGGTTCGGGCCGGGCGCGGCCTCGCTGCACTGGCTCAGCATGATCGCGGTCCCGCTCGAGGCCGGGCCGACGCTCGCGACCGTGCAGGTCAGCGCCCAGTCGAGCGCTTGGCCGACGTCGACGCCGGTCAGGCTGAACGCGACCTGGGCGTCACCCTCGATCGTGCACTCGCCCTCGCCGGTGTCGCTCGTGTTCGTGTCGCTCGTGTTCGTGTCGCTCGTGTTCGCGTCGGTCGTGTCGGTCGCGCTGGTGCTGGTCTCGGCCTCGTCGCTGCCCTCGGCGCCACCATCGTCGCCACAAGCCAGGGTCGAAGCGAGCGCGAGCACGAGCACGAAGGGGCGAGGAGTCATGGCTGGAATCTACCAGCATGCGGGCTCGCTCAGGCACCAAACACGAGCTCGAGCAGGCCATCGGGCTCGAACGCGAACGCCTGCATCGAGGTCTCGGACGCCCCGGTCACGCCGCCATAGGTGTAGACGAGGCACGACATCTCGCCGGGCGCACAGTCGCATTCGAAGTCGCTCGGCGTGCACTCGGTGAAGGCGAGCGCCTCGAGTTCGAACATCTCGCCGACGTCCGCTTGGCGGCCGGCGTTGCAGATCACGTCGCCCTCGCACTCGGGGATGAAGCAGCTGCCCGCGAGCGTGACCGTCTCCCACCAGTAGCCATCCCATACGATGTCGACGCTCGCGCCCGCTTCGATGCGCAGGTACTGCTCGGGATCGTCGTTGGTGCAGCCGAACCCGCAGGGCGGCATGTCGTCGCAGCGATTGCCCTGGGCCGGGATGGTGCTCGACCACAGCGCGTCGACGCCCTCGCTGCGGAGGCGAAAGTCGTTCGAAACGCAGTCGTCGGTCGCGGCCACGAAGATCGCCGTCGCGCCTAGGTTGGTCAGGCGAAAGGTCATCGCGGCGTCCGTCATCGGGTCGTTGGTGGCCGGGTCGCAGGCTGGATCGCCGGTCTCGCTGTCCGTCGACTCGGTGCCCGCCGAGTCGACGGTCACCGAGTCGTTGCCGACCTCGTCTTCGGAGCTCTGCGGCGAGCTGCAAGCGAGCGACGAGATCAGGCCAAACACGACGAGGGCAGTCGAGCGCATGGACCGAGGATACCCGCGATCGCGCGGGCCCAATCGGCTATCGCGCGGCCCAGCGCTGGTCGAGGCTGGTCAGCGCGTCGGCGGGCTCGAGCGTCTGCCACCGA
>JAMHUH010000235.1:0-3871 GCA_035904925.1 Nannocystaceae bacterium | reverse complement strand
GTAGAGCACGAACTGCCCGATCGCGTCCTCCCACATGCAGTCTTGGTCGCCCTCTTCGCAGCCCTCTTGGGCCTTGAACACGACCCGGGCCTCGACGGTCCGCGTGTCGAGCTTGCGCAGCGCCTCGGCGCCGCCGCTGGCCGCGATGTGCCGATCGAGCAGCTCCTGAGCGGTCGTCGGCGCCGTGGTCCCGGCTCCGGGCTCGTCGAGATCGAGCGGGACCTTCAAGCAGCCCGTGAGCGCCAGGGTGGTCGTCAACAGACCGGAGGCGAAGCGCCCGAGCGCGCGCGTTCGCAGGCCCGCGTCCGGGCGCGCGGCCCGACGATGAAAGTGGGTCACGGACATGGGCGGGAGCTTGCCCGCGGCCCGCCGAGGTGTCGAGGCACGAGTCGCCGCTCAGTCGGACGCGGGCTTGGGCTCGTCCGGCTTCTTCGCCTCGTCCGGCTTGGCCGGCTTCGGCGCGTCCGGGTTCTTGGCGGCTTCCGGCTTCGCGGGCTTCTCCGCTTCCGGCTTGGCCGGCTCGGGCTGCTTCGCCTCTTCCGGCTTGACGAGCTCCGGCTTCGCGGGCTCCGGCGCGGCGGCCTCGGGCGCGGGCTGGGGCGGCGGCTCGGGCCGGCGCGGCGGCTCGACCACCGGGCTGCTGGCGTCGGGCATCAGCTCGGGCGCCTCGAGCTGAGTCGCCGTCTTCATGTAGGGGGTCGTCGGCGGCCGATCACCGATGTTGGTCGCGCGGATGTAGCCCTCGGGACGCTCGCGCACGAACCCGACATAGTCGACCGCCGGCTGGCTGTGCTCGACCGAGAGCCGGAACACGAGCATGTCGAACCCGTCGGACGACGTATAGGTGCACCACATCGGCTCGGCTCCGCTCGCGGCGAGCAGCTCCCAGCCCGGCTGCAGCGGCCGGCAATTGAAGGTCGCCCGCTTTTGCAGCCGCGAGGCCACGTTGCGGAAGTCGGTCAGGAATTCGATGCCGAGCGGATCGGCCTGCGAGAAGATCGCTCGACCCCGCAGCTCGCCGCGATCGGGCAGGCCGAAGCGCGCGTCGCTGGTCAGGTTGCGGCGCATCTGCTCGGGGTCGTCGTGGGCCGCCGCGATCAGCAGCTCGACGATCAGGGTCTTGGCGTTGGTCGGCAGCGACCAATCGGCGCGCTTGTCCTCGGAGGTCGGCTTGCGCGCCGCGTAGCTGGCCAAGAGGCTGCCGTCCTCGGCACCCACCGCGTCGAAGGTCGGCTCGGGCAGCGGCCGCGGATCGTGATGAGGCTTGCTCGGCGTCGCCCACTTCTCGGGCATCGGCGGGTAGCGAGCGTCACAGGCAGTCAGCGCGAGCGTGAGTAGACCGGCGACGGCGAACGACGTGGACAGGCGAGACATCGCGGACGGGTTTAGACGGCTGGGCGGCGGCGAGCAAGTGGATCGAGCGCTCTCGAGGATCGTGGTCGAGCCCACGCTCGACGCCCTCGCGCGCTCGTGAGTCTGATCTCTGCCGCGTGACCGCGCGCATGCGAAAAACCCGCACCTGCGTGATTCCTCCAACGAGGCTTCGCGGGCCATCCGAGCCGACTACAGATATTCGAAGGTCCAGCTCGATCCCTTGCCCGGCGTGGGATCGAAGCCGTCCTCGAATTTCGTGATCTCCGAGCCGCTCAGCGCCGCAGCCTTGATCCCCCAGCCCTTGACCGCCAGATAGAGGGCACGGTGCAGCTCGGGCAGATCGAAGAGCTCGAGCCGGACCCGATACTTGCCCTCGTGGTGCAGCTGCATGGTTCCGAAGTCGTACTGCGAGCGCCAGGCCTTGGCCGCGCGGTCGAGCAAGAAGTTGAGGTTGCCGAAGCGAAAGAAGATCCGGTAGATGCCGGTCAGGTTGTGCTCGCACGAGAACGAACCCATCGTCTCGCACAGCGCGAGATCACCCTCTCCGAGCACGCGATCGATGACCTTGCTGATCTCGATCAGGTAGGGATAGGGGTACCACTCGGTCTCGAGCGGGCCGCTGGCGAAGGGCTCGCTCAGCTCGGGGCCGAGCGCGGCGACGACCCGGTCGAACGCGTCACCGCCCTGCTTGCGCACGAACATGTGGCGCGATCGCAGAACGTTGCCGCTGACCTGCACGACGACGACGCTAGCCCAGGGCCGCGTGCGACTCAACCGTAACGTTGGCTGGGTGGCCGAGCGCAGCGCACCTGCGCACTCCTCACCCGAACGACGATCGGTGATAGCATCGGGCCATGTCCGAGGCCCTACGCGTCGATCTCCGCGAAGCCACCATGACCGAGTCCGCTCGCCTGCGCGAGCGCGGCGACCAGCTCTTCTTGGTGATGGACACACCGCCGCCGGTCCGCAGCTTGCTGCGCGTGACCCTCGGCGAGGAGCGCAAGGCCTTCGAAGTCGCGCGGGTGATCGAGGTCGTCGACGAGGGTGAGCCCGATCGTGGCTGCTACGGCCAATGGGTCGACGTCGCGCGGCTCGGCGAGCAAAGTCGTGTTGGCTCCGAGCACCTCGAGCCTGGGATCAGCGGTGGTGCAGGCGTGCCCGCGCCGGTGGTGATCATGAACACCTCCGAGATGATGCTGGCCGAGGCGGGCGAGGACGACGACGTGGTCCTGACCCGATCGGATCGCTTCGGCGGCAACGAAGTCGCGGAGCCGAGCGAGAGCACGGAGTCGAGCGAGTCGAGCGAGAGCGAGTCGAGCGAGAGCGAGTCGGGCCCCTCCGGCGAGGCTGGCGAGGGCGAAGCTGCGAGCGAATCGACCGAGTCCGAGTCGAGCGAGTCGAGCGAAGAGACGCCCCCCGAGGCGTAGGCCCGATCGATCCTCGACTCCACGGCGTTTTGGGCCGTGGAGTCGAGTGTTTCCATTCGATCTATCATGAAATGCCGATTTTGGTAGATGCGGATCTCGATCGCCGACGCTGACCTCGATCTCGTCTCAGGGGCGCCGGGCGGCCTGCGAACTGCCGGATTAGGGCGACCAGCCGGGCAGCTTCGAGGCCTGGACAATCCATTTGGCCACGAGCTTTTCGTCGAGCTCGTCGCTCTCGTGGATGTCGAGGTAGCGCGTGTCCTCGCTCTTGGACGGACCCGGAGGCATGGGGCGCAGCGCGGAGCCGCGAAAGAAACTGACCTTCACGTACTTCGTGAAGCAGTGGAAACCGAGGAACCAGCCCTGGCCCTCGACGCCGTAAAAGGGCGAGTTCCACTTGACCGCTTTGTGGACGCCAGGGATCGTGCGCACGATCAGCGCGTCGAGGCGGCGCCCGACTTCGCGTTTCCAGCCTGGCATGGCCGCGATGTAGGCCTGCACGGGCGCGTCGCCGTCGGCCTTGGCGATCTGCGGGTTGCCGCCCGAGAGCAGCTTTGCGGCGCTCGTCTTCTTTGCAGCGGACTTCTTTGCGGGCTTCCCCGACTCGATGTTGTACGCAATCGCCTCGCGGAAGAGCGCCCCGAGCTTGGGCTCGTCGATCGCGTCACCCTCGAACAGGTCGATCGCGCGCCACTTGTTCCCGTCCAGACCGGCGTTGAAGAGCTCGTTGGGATCGGCGAGCGCGGCCCCGTGGGCGAAGGTGATCTTCACCTTGTCCTTGTGAGCGTTGGTGATCGCGTAGATGCCCGCGTGCGACCAGGTCGGCGTGCCCATCCACTTCCACTCTTCGATCACCTCGGGGTCGACCTCGTGGATGAGCGCACGAATCTCGGCGATGAGCTGGCCCCGCCAATCACCGAGGTCCGCGATCTTCTTGTCGATCTGCGCGGACGCGTCGATTGTGGCGGCCGGCTTTTTCGCGGCGGCCTTCTTGGGCGTCTTCTTGCTGACCATCGTCGTCGACTCGAAGCTGCGGGCAGATCAGAAAATCGAGACCGGCCCCGCGTCGG
>JAMHUH010000234.1:0-3327 GCA_035904925.1 Nannocystaceae bacterium | reverse complement strand
GCTCGCACGCGGCCTTGAGCGCGCCGTAGTTGGCCATCACGTCCTCGGTCTCGGGATCGGTCAGCGGCGCGACCGGGTCGCTCTCCTTCAAGCCGGGCTGCCCCTGATCGCGGAAGGCCGAGACGCTCGACACGAACAGATACTGGCCGCTGGTCTGCAACAGCTCGGCGCTCTGCTGGACGTGCTTGGGCAGGTAGCCGGAGTTGTCGACGACCGCGTCGAACTCCCGGCCCTCGAGCGCCGCGAGATCGCCGGTCTTGCGATCGCCGTGCAGCTTCTCGAGCTCGGGAAAGAGGTGCGGGTTGGTCTTGCCGCGGTTGAAGAGCGTGAGCGTGTGGCCCTTGGCCAGCGCGGCCTCGACGAAGTGCGGGCCCAAGAAGCCGGTGCCGCCGAGGACCAAGATGCGCAGTGGCTGGCCGGGCTCGCGCGCGCGCGGCTTGGCGCCCGGGACCTTGGTCTTGCGATCGCAGCCCAAGGCGATCAGCCCGGCCACGCTCATGCCCAACACGCTTCGGCGAGAGATCGTCACGCGCCTGCGACCCCGACTCGCTCGAGGCGGTTTCGCTGCAACTCTCCAGCCTCGCTCGGAGTCCGAGCTCGATGCTGCATCGCGTCGCGGATCTGCGCCCCGGCGAGGGCCCACGCGTGCTCTTCGCGGGCCTGTGGTGCGGCTGCCTGCTGACCGCCAACTACGGGATCCACCCGCTGCGCGACGCGATGGGCATCGCCGGAGGCGTCCGCAACCTCCATTGGCTCTTCACCGCGACCTTCGCCGCGATGCTGGTCGCGGTCCCGCTCTTCGGCCTGGCCGTGGCCAAGCTCGGCCGCGCCCGCCTCGTGCCCTGGGTGCATCGCAGCTTGGCCCTCCACGCGCTGGCCTTCTTCGCGCTGATGCAGTGGGGCGAGGGCCCGGCGATCGAGCTGTGGACCGCTCGGGTGTTCTTCGTCTGGACCTCGGTGTTCAACCTGTTCGCGATCTCGTTGTTTTGGTCGGTGATGGCCGACCTCTTCGTGGCCAGCGACGCCAAGCGACTCTTCGGGCTGATCTCGGTCGGCGGATCGATCGGCGCCTTGCTCGGGCCGCTGCTCGGCGGCGCGCTGGCGCTCTGGGCCGACCCGAGCTGGCTGCTCTTGCTGGTCGCGCTCGCGCTCGAGCTCTCGCTCGGCTGTCTGCGCGCGCTGCATGCCAACCACGACCCTGGCCACGACCCCGGCCAAACCCCGAGCGAGGACGAAGCGATCGGCGGCAGCCCCTTCGCCGGGATCCGCGAGCTGCTGCGCTCCCCTGCCCTGCTCGGCATCTGCGTCTATGTCCTGCTGCTGACCGCCAGCTCGACGGCGGTCTACTTCGTCCAGGCCCAGATCGTCGAGCGCGAGTTCGTCGACGAGGGCGAGCGAACCGCCCTCTTCGCCAGCGTCGATTTCGCCGTCAACGCGCTGACCTTGATCGTCCAAGCGCTGCTGGCTGGCCGCTTGATCCGTCGCTTCGGGCTCGGGGTCGCGCTGGCCTTGCTGCCCATGGTGACGCTGGTCGGGCTGCTCGCGCTCGCCTGCGCGCCCCTGCTCGCGACCTTGGTCGGCATGCAGGTGATCCGGCGCGCCTGCCAGTACGGGGTCGCCAAGCCAGCGCGCGAGGTCTTGTTCACGGCGCTCGATCGATCGGAGCGCTACAAGGCCAAGAGCCTGATCGACACGGTCGTCTATCGCGGCGGCGATGCCCTGACCGGCTGGGCCTTCGCCGGACTGACCGCCTTGGGCCTCGGGCTCGGCGGCATCGCGCTGGTGTTCGCGCCCCTGGCCGCGGGCTGGATCGCCGTCGGGCTCTGGCTCGGCCGGGAGCGTCAGTAGTCGACCCGGACGCCGAGGCTCGGGAAGATCGGCAGGCCGTAGCCCGCCGATCGCTCGCGGTAATCCGCCGTATAAGACCACAGCTCGGGATAGAGGTTGTTGTAGACGTTTTGAATATCGAGATAGACGCCGACCGAGGCCCGCTTCGCCGTCCAGGTCTTGTCGAGGCGCAGGTCCAGTTGGTGAAACACAGGTCGGTATTCGCTGCCGATCTCGCCGCGTATCGGCGTGTAGCTGACCCCAAAGAAGTTGTCGTGCGCGACGATCTTGCCGTAGATCGGACGATCGGGGTTGCCCGAGACGAGTCGAAAACGAACGCCGAGGCGAAACCCATGGGGCAGCCCGAAGCTGACCAGCGCGACCAGGTTGTGGCGCTGGTCGAAGTCCGCGGGCAGCCACTTGCCCTCGCCCTCGCTTCGAGTCTCCGAGCGCAGCAGCGTGTAGCCGATCCAACCATGGATGTCGCGAGCCAGCGCGCGGTCGAGCAGCAGCTCGAGCCCATAGGCGCGCGTCTGGGGGATCGCGGAGAGATAGCCGTGAACGGAGCTCCGCGTCTGGGCTCCTTGCGCGCGATAGAACGTGGTCCCACGCAGACCGAGCTGCCACGGGAGGTCGACGCGGACGCCAGCGGAAGCCTGCAAGGTTCGACCGAGCAAGAGGCTGCCGGCCTCGACCTCGCCCTCGAGGCCCGGATCGAAGTAGCTCAGCAACCAGATCGGGATGTCGATCACGCCGTTGCGGCCGGGAATCCGGGTCTGGGGATTGAAGAGGTTGGCGGCGTCCTTGGCTTGGACCAATTTCGAGAACGAGTACTGGCCGATCGCCGCCAAGAGCTCGACGCGGGGATGGACTCGGACGCGCAGATCGACCCGCGGATCGGGCATGACCCGGGTCTCGTGGCCCTCGCTGAACACGTTGAGCCGAACCTGCATGCGCAGGATCGCCGGCCCCGTCCGCAGGTCGCGGTGCAGCGCGACGCCGAGCCAGGTGCCGAGCGCGAGCTTGCTGCCGCGCGTGCGGGTGGTTTCGTCGGGCACGTCCGGCGCGAAGCTGGACACGCTCGCCACTTCGAAGCGCCGCCAACGCTCCGACACGAGGTCGAGGCCGGCGATCAAGGTTGCGCGCCTCGACAGGTCGTAGCTCGCGCTGGCCCGCAAGGATCCGACCCAGGCCCGCCGCTCGGTCGTTCGGTAGAACGCCTCGAGGTGGCCGGAGTCGAGCCGCAACGCCGCGCCGAGCGAGGTCCGCCAGCGGCCGGACTCGAACGCATGGGCGACGTCGATCCGATGAAAGCCCGCGCTGAAGTCGAAAGAAGGGCTGAAGCCCGCGAACGAATCCGAATGCGCCGCGCTCTGGAGGCGATCGCCGGCACCGAGCACCCGGAGGGTCAGCAGGTGGTGCTTGGCCACGGGCATGTCGAAGCGGCCGAGGTAGTCCCAGTAGTTGGGCACCAAGATGTCGAGCCCAGTAAAGCGGTTG
>JAMHUH010000233.1:0-14013 GCA_035904925.1 Nannocystaceae bacterium | reverse complement strand
CCCGCGGCCGAGGTGCCGTTGTCGCCGGTGCTCGAGGAGCCGTCGTTGCAGGCGAGCGGGAGCAGAGCGAGGAGAGTCGAGGCGAGGATCAACGAGCGAGTGCGCATGGGTCGGGAGGCTATCGCAAACCCGCGCGAGACCGCGAAAACCCCGCAGATGCCCTCAGAGCGGGCCAAAGCGCCGGACGCAGCAGGGGCCTGGTCGTGGGGGTCTGGCTGGGCATCGGGGCTGGCCGGAAATGGGGCCTCCTCGATCGATCCTACGCGGATGCTCGTGCTCCCGAAGTGGGGGGCTTCACGGGGAATATCGCCGCCCCACGCTCGGCTCCCCCACTCGTACTCGAACGCCAATGTCCGCCTCGGAGGGACGCCGACATTCCCCGCCGCCCGAGTTCGCAGACGTCGGCGCCGCCGCAAACAGAGACTGAGATCTCGTTCGGTCGAATGCGCACATTCGCAAGTTCGCAGTTTCTGTTGGGGGCGGCACGCAAGCCCATGAACTCGGGCGGCGGGGAATATTGGCGTCCTACCCGAGCGGACATTGGCGGTCGAGTACAAGTGGGGGAGCGGAGCGGTAGGGCGTCAATATTCCCCGTGAAGCCCCCACTTCGGGAGCACGTGCATCCGCGGAGGATCTCGCGCGTGATCCTGCACCGGAGATCGAAACGCGAAGGATCGAAACGAAAGGATCGAAACGCGAACGATCATTTGCGCGTCATGAATTTCGCGACCCCCGCAGCAAACCCCGGATCCCCGAGCACGCTCATCCCACCCGAGAACTCGTTGTCCAATGCAGACTCGATGTTCATGCCCCATTGCTGATAACTCGATCGCCGATCCGCCCGCATGCAGACCTGCGGAAACGCAGCAATCTGCCGGGCCAGCTCGAGCCCGCTCTGCAAGGCCGCCCCCGGCTCGCAGATTCGGTTGGCGAGGCCGATCGCGAGGGCTTCTTCGGCTCCGACTTCGCGGCCGGTCAAGATCATGTCGAGCGCGCGCGAGTGGCCGATCAGGCGGGGCAGTCGGATCGTGCCGCCGTCGATCAGCGGGACGCCCCAGCGCCTGCACAGGACACCGAATGTGGCGTCGCTCGCGGCGACTCGCAGGTCGCACCAGGTGGCGAGCTCGAGGCCGCCGGCGACGGCCCAGCCTTCGATGGCGGCGATGACGGGCTTGCTCAGCAGCATTCGGGTCGGGCCCATCGGGGCGTCGCCTTCTCGGTCGAGGCGGTTGGGTTGGCCGCCCACGATCGCTTGCAGGTCTGCGCCAGCGCAGAAGCATCCGCCGGCGCCGGTCAGGATGGCGACGTCGAGGTCGCCGTCGGAGTCGAAGCGACGAAAGGCGTCGGCGAGGGCCTCGGCGGTGGGGCGGTCGACGGCGTTGCGTCGCTCGGGCCGGTCGATCGTGACGATCGCTACGCGCTCGTCGGTCTCGTAACGGACGGTGCTCGCGGTCATGCAGTCTTGTGACAGCTTTGGGGTTTGGATCGCAAGTCGATCCTGGATTTGCGTTACGATGGATCGCCGCCCCATGCCTGCGAAAATCTCTGCTTCTCTCGCCCGGCTGCTCGCCGGATCCTTGTCGGCCCTGAGCGCCGGTGCTCTGCTCGCCACGCCGCACCGGGCCGAAGCTTTTTCGCCCGCTCGGCTGGTCGACCCTGCGCTCGACGCCCTGCGCGAGTTCTGCGGGTTCTATGTCGCGGGTGCCGACAGCCAGCTGACCAACAACGCGACCATGGTCGTGCTCATGCGCGATGGCACCCGCACGGTGCTCTCGATGCAGAACAACTACCAAGGGCCGCCGCAGGACTTCGCGATGATCGTGCCGGTCCCGGTCGTGCTGCAAAAAGACGACGTGAAGGTGCTGCCCGACGAGGTCTTCGATCGGGTCGACAAGCTCGCGGCCCCGCGCTTGGTCGAGTACTGGGAGCAGGATCCTTGCCAGCCTTGGGGCGAGGTCTACGAGATGGGTGGCATGGCTCTGCCGAGCTCGCCGCCGACCGAGACGATCAGCGAGTCGGCAGCCCGCGATCTCGGGGTCACGATCGAGGCCAAGTTCGAGGTCGGCGAGTACCAGGTCGTGATCTTGTCGGCCAAGGACTCGACCGGGCTCGACAAGTGGCTGAAGCTCGAGCACTACTCGATCCCGGCCGGGGCCGAGCCGCTGCTGCGCCCCTACGTCCAGTCGGGCTCGAAGTTCTTCGTCGCCAAGGTCGACGCCAAGAAGGTGAAATTCGACGCCAATGGCCAGGCCAAGCTCTCGCCGCTGCGCTTTCACTACGACTCGCCCGAGTTCAGCCTGCCGGTCCGGCTCGGACTGATCAACGCGCCCGACGGGCAAGGCAGCAAGCAGGATCTGCTCATTCACATCCTGTCTCGCAACGTCCGCTACGCGACCGCCAACTACGAAAATTTCGCGATCCCGACCAACCTCGAGGTCAAGGACGAGACCCGTCAGCACTTCGGCGAGTTCTATGCCTCGCTCTTCGACCACGTGCTCGCCAACAACCCCAAGGCGATCGTGACCGAGTACGCGTGGGCGGCCAACTCCTGCGATCCTTGCCCCGAGCCGCCGATGACCCTCGAAGAGTTGGTCACGCTCGGCGCCGACGTGCTGCCGACCTACGCCCCGCTCTTCGCCAAGAACCAGCCGATCAGCGAGGACTACCAGTGGTCGATCCCGAGCGAGTTCGTGCTGACTCGCCTCCACGCCCGCTATGACGCCAGCTCGCTCGGTGAAGATCTGGTCTTCGAGGCCGCGCCGGCGATCGTCGGCGGCCGCGAGTTCATGCAGCAAGACGGCAAGCTCGAGCGTGGCGCGGTCGAGGAGCCCAGCGGGTACAACAACTTTCAAGCCCGCTACATCATCCGCCACCCTTGGACCGGCGCGATCGCGTGCGAGCAGCCGCAGCGGGGGATCTGGGGCGGACCTTGGCCCGACGTCCAAGCCAGCAGCCAGCCTGCGGTCGCCCAGGATCTCGCGTTCGTGGCTCGCGGGGCGCCGCTCGGCAGCTACGTGAGCGACGCGGCCAAGCAGGAGCTCGAGGCCAGCGTCGGTCCGCTGCCCGCGGGACCGATCGAGGCGCCCAAGCCCGACCCTCGCCGGCCCGGCATCGTCGGCTACGGCGGCGATGGAGGTGAGGGCGGTGGCTGTGCCCACTGCTCGGTCGAGGGCGCGAGCGCGGGTGGGGCCGCAGCGTTCGGGCTCGGGCTCCTGGGCTTGCTCGGCCTGCGTCGGCGTCGACGCGCAGACTGAGGCCCGCTTCGGACCGAGCCTGTCGCAGCGCAGCAGCTTCGCGCTGCTGCGCCGTGCAGGCTCGCCGACGATCAGCTGAGCGAGAAGCTGTGATCGTCGAACTCGTTCTGGGACTCGATCGAGATCGTCGGTGCGGGCAGGCCGATCTCCTCGGCCGCGCCGATCGCCTCGAACTTGATCGGGTTGGCGACCTGCGCCGGCTCGCCGCGGATCAGCAGGTCGACGACCTTGCCGACCGTCCAGCGACCGATCGAGGTGATCCGCGGTGAGCCGGTGTCGAACGAGAGGCTGTCCTCGAGCTCGCGGGCGTCGGCGAGGCGGATCTCGGCGTGCGGGCCCAAGAGCATGGTCGCGGTCTGGAGCACGCGGACGAGCACGTGGTTCCACGCGACCAAGAGCGCTTCGTCCTCACCGTCGTCGAGGATGTCGAGCCCGACCGGCAGGTTCTCGATCCGTTCGAGGTACTCGTGGATCAAGCGGCCGCGGATCAGCCGACCATGCTGCGGCGCGAGCAGCTCGGGCGCGGGGTCCAAGCGGCGGATCGCCGCGATCGTGGCCCGCAGCGCTTGGTTGGTCGGCATGTAGAGCTGATGAAAGACCCGCATGCCTCGCCAGTCGCTCTCGTCGGCCCAGATGCCTTGCGCGTCGGCGGCCGTCAGCCCGCCGAAGAGGTCGCCGGTGAAGAGCACCCGGGTCTCGGGGTCGTAGAGCATCATCGCCCCGCGAAAGTGGCAAAAGGGGCTGGGCACGGGGATCAGCTCGTGACCCGTGCCCAAGCGCATGCCCTTCTTGTAGCGATCGAGCGCGACGAAGTTCTCGGCCGGCAAGCTCAGGTGCACGATGAGCCGCCAGGTGTCCTCCGAACAGAGGATCGAGGCCTTGGGCGCGTAGCGGTTGATCAGCGTCGGGGTCGAGGTGCCGACATCGGGATCTTGATGGTTGATGAACACCGCCGAGATCCGCTTGAGGCTGCCGAGCAGGGTCGTGACCTTGGCGCTGACAACCGCAAAATCGGAGTTCGAACCGGGATCGATCAGCAAATTAATCTGCTTGCCCTTGTCGGCCTTGAAGCAGCGCAGGTAGGGGTTGGCGAAGAAGATGCTCTGCGGGTCCCGCTTGCCGACCCAGTAGGTATCTTGCGCGATCTCGACGCTGTCGATGACTTCGGACATGGGCGCTGAGCTTAGGCAGCCGAGCCCAGCGCGAACTTCCCAGGCGGCCGCCGGCAATCCGAAACATTTGCCGGTCCGACGCCGACGGCCGAGCGGCCGGGCGAGAGCCTCGCGATCGCGTTGACCCTCGGATCGCAAGTCGACGCCGAGCAGGCCTCACGCCCCCTTCGCGTGGGTCGGGGCGGGCCGGCTTCGCTTCGTAAGTGCGCAGGCGGCATCGGCGTTACGATGCCTCGCCGCCCCCATGCTCGCCCAACCAACTTCCTCTCATGCCCGGCGAGCCGGGACTCTTCGTGCCCGCCTCCTGGTCGGGACCCTCTCGGCCCTGAGCGTCGGTGCGCTGATCACCACCCCGCTCCGGGCCGAAGCGCTTTCGCCGACCAAGCTCCGCGCCCCCGCCCTCGACGCCCTGCGCGAGTTCTGTGGCTTCTACGTCACGGGGGCCGACAGCGAGCTCTACAACAACGCGACCATGGTCGTGCTCATGCGCGACGGCACCCGCACGGTGCTCTCGATGCAGAACAACTACCAAGGTCCGCCGCAGGACTTCGCGATGATCGTGCCGGTCCCGGTCGTGCTGCAAAAGGACAACGTCAAGGTCCTCGCCAACGAGGTCTTCGATCGGGTCGACAAGCTCGCGGCCCCGCGCTTGGTCGAGTACTGGGAGCAGGACCCTTGCCAGCCTTGGGGCGACGTCGAGACCAAGCAGATGCGGGCTGGCGACGGTGACTTCGACGACAGCGTCAAGAAAAAGGACGGCGGGCGCGAGCACGGGGTCACGATCGAGGCCCAGTTCGAAGTCGGCGAGTACCAGGTCGTGATCTTGTCGGCCAAGGACTCGACCGGGCTCGAGACCTGGCTCGCGCAGGAGAAGTACAACATCCCCAAGGGCGCCGAGCCGCTGCTGCGCCCCTACGTGCAGTCGGGCTCGAAGTTCTTCGTCGCCAAGGTCGACGCCAAGAAGGTCAACTTCGACGCCAAGGGCCAGGCCAAGCTCTCGCCGTTGCGCTTTCACTACGACTCGCCCGAGTTCAGCCTCCCAGTTCGGCTCGGGCTGATCAACGCGCCCGACAGCCAGGGCGGCAAGCAGGATCTGATCGTCCACGTCCTCGCTCGCAGCCAGCGTTATCAGCTCGCCAACTACCCCAACGTCACGATCCCGACCAACCTCGAGGTCAAGGACGAGACCCGCGAGCACTTCGGGGAATTCTACGCTTCGCTCTTCGATCACGTGCTCGCCAACAACCCCAAGGCGATCGCGACCGAGTACGCCTGGGTCGCCAACTCCTGCGACCCTTGCCCCGAGCCGCCGCTCGATCTCGGCGAGCTGATCACGCTCGGCGTCGACGTGCTGCCGACCTACGCCAAGTCTTTCGGCAAGGGCAAGCGGATCAGCGACGACATGCAGTGGACGGTCCCGAGCGAGTTCGTGTTGACTCGACTCCACGCCCGCTACGACGCCAGCTCGCTCGGTGAAGACCTGGTCTTCGAGGCCGCGCCAGCGATCGTCGGCGGCCGCGAGTTCATGCAGCAAGACGGCCAGCTCGAGCGCGGCGCGATCGAGGAGCCGGGCGGGTACAACAACTTCCAGGCCCGCTACATCATCCGCCACGCCTGGGCCGGCAAGGTCGAGTGCAAGGAGCCGCAGTACGGGATCTGGGGCGGTCCTTGGCCCGACGTGCAAGGCGACACCCAGCCGGCGCTCGCCCGTGACCTCGCCTTCGTCGCCCGCGACGCGACCCTGGCCAACTACGTGACCGACACGGCCAAGCAAGAGCTCGAGCGCAGCGTCGGCAAGCTGCCCGAGGGCCCGAGCGCGCCGGTCGAGCCCGAGCCCGAGGTCGACCCCGGCGACGCGCCTTCGAGCGGCGGACCGATCGTCGGCTACGGCGAGGACTCGGGCTGCGCTCACTGCTCGGCCGAGCGCGGCGGCGCTGGTGGAGCGGTGGGCCTCGGCCTCGGCTTGCTCGGTCTGCTCGGCCTGCGCCGGCGCGCGCGGGCCCGCGCGTGATTCTGCGATCTGGACACCCGCAAACCAGGAACCCCCACATGACCATGCGTCGATGGATCTGCACCTCGAGCCTCGCGCTCGCCACCCTCATGCTCGTCACCTTGCCCGCGCAGCCGGCCGAAGCTTTTTGTGGCTTCTACGTCGCCGGGGCCGACAGCGAGCTGACCAACAACGCGACCATGGTCGTGCTCATGCGCGACGGCACCCGCACGGTGCTCTCGATGCAGAACAACTACCAAGGTCCGCCGCAGGACTTCGCGATGATCGTGCCGGTTCCGGTCGTGCTGCACGAGGGCGACGTCAAGGTCTTGCCCGACGAGGTCTTCGCCCACGTCGACAAGCTCGCGGCCCCGCGCCTGGTCGAGTACTGGGAGCAGGATCCTTGCCAGCCGCTCTACTACCCCGAAGAAGAGATGCGCATGGCGATGCCGATGGACGACGAGATGTCCAACGAGAAGAGCGGCCGAGCCCGCGACCTCGGCGTCACGATCGAGGCCAAGTTCGACGTCGGCGAGTACCAGGTCGTGATCTTGTCGGCCAAGGACTCGACCGGGCTCGAGACCTGGCTCGCGCAAGAGAAGTACTCGATCCCGGCCGGCGCCGAGCCGCTGCTGCGGCCCTACGTCCAGTCGGGCTCGAAGTTCTTCGTCGCCAAGGTCGACGCCAAGAAGGTCAAATTCGACGCCAAGGGCCAGGCCAAGCTCTCGCCCCTGCGCTTTCACTACGACTCGCCCGAGTTCGCCTTGCCGGTTCGACTCGGCCTGATCAACGCGCCCAACAATGCCCCCGAGAGTCAGGGCAACAAGCAGGATCTCATCGTTCACATCCTGTCTCGCAACGTCCGCTACGCGACCGCCAACTACGAGAACTTCGCGATCCCGACCAACCTCGACGTCAAGGACGAGACCCGGGCGCACTTCGGCGAGTTCTATGCCTCGCTCTTCGATCACGTGCTCGCCAACAACCCCAAGGCCGTGGTCACCGAGTACGCCTGGTCGGCCGCCTCGTGTGACCCCTGCCCCGAGCCGCCGATGACCCTCGAAGAGCTGGTCACGCTCGGCGCCGACGTCCTGCCCAGCTACGCCCCGCTCTTCGGCAAGAACCAGCGGATCAGCGAGGACTACCAGTGGTCGATCCCCAACGAGTTCGTGCTGACCCGGCTCCACGCCCGCTACGACGCCAGCTCGCTCGGTGAAGATCTGGTGTTCGAGGCCGCGCCGGCGATCGTCGGCGGGCGCGAGTTCATGCAGAACGACGGCCAGCTCGAGCGCGGCGCGGTCGAAGATCCCAACGGGTACAACAACTTCCAGGCCCGCTACGTGATCCGCCACGCGTGGGAGGGCCCGATCGAGTGCGCGCAGCCGAACCGCGGGATCTGGGGCGGGCCCTGGCCCGAGGTCCAGAACGCCAACTCCCAGCCCGCGGTCGCCCAGGACCTCGCGTTCGTGGCCCGCGGCGCGCAGCTCGACAGCTACGTGACCGAGTCGGCCAAGATGGAGATCGAGCACACCGTCGGGCCCTTGCCTGCCGGCCCGATCGAGCCACCGCCGCCGGATCCCAAGTCGCCGATCGTCGGCTACGGCGAGGGCCGCTCGGCGGGCGGCGGCGGCTGTGCCCACTGCTCGGCCGAGGACGCCGCCCCGGGCGGCGCCGCTGCGTTCGCGCTCGGCCTGCTCGGCTTGCTCGGCTTGCGCCGACGCGCAAACGGACGCGCACGACAGGACTGACCCCCATGCAGCGACTCCAACGACGACTCCCCGCGCTCCTCGCTTGCGCCCTGCTCGGCGCCCTGCTCTCGCCCAGCTACTCGGACGACGCCGACGCCTTTTGTGGCTTCTACGTGACCGGGGCCAACGCCGAGCTGACCAACAACGCGACCATGGTCGTGCTCATGCGCGATGGCACCCGCACGGTGCTCTCGATGCAGAACAACTACCAGGGGCCGGCCAAGGACTTCGCGATGATCGTGCCGGTCCCGGTCGTGCTGCAAGAGGCCGACGTGAAGATCCTGCCCGACGAGGTCTTCGATCGCGTCGACAAGCTCGCGTCGCCGCGCCTGGTCGAGTACTGGGAGCAGGACCCTTGCAACCCGCCGATCTACTACGACATGGTCAAGTCGGCGGAGATGATGCCGAGTGGGGCGGGCGGCGGCGGCAAGCTCGACAAGGACACTGGCGTGACCATCGAGGCCCAGTTCGAGGTCGGCGAGTACCAGGTCGTGATCTTGTCGGCCAAGGACTCGACCGGGCTCGACACCTGGCTCGCGCGCGAGAAGTACAACATCCCCAAGGGCGCCGAGCCGCTGCTGCGGCCCTATGTCCAGTCGGGCTCGAAATTCTTCGTCGCCAAGGTCGACGCCAAGAAGGTGAAGTTCGACGCCAATGGCCAGGCCAAGCTCTCGCCCCTGCGCTTTCACTACGACTCGCCCGAGTTCGCGCTGCCGGTCCGGCTCGGCCTGATCAACGCACCCGAGGGTCAGGGCAGCAAGCAGGACTTGATCGTCCACATCCTCGCTCGCGGCGTCCGCTACCAGACCGCCAACTACGCGAACGTCGCGATCCCGACCAACCTCGAGGTCAAGAACGAGACCCGCGAGCACTTCGGCGAGTTCTATGCCTCGCTCTTCGATCACGTGCTCGCCAACAACCCCAAGGCGATCGTGACCGAGTACGCCTGGGCGGCCAACTCCTGCGACCCGTGCCCCGAGGAGCCGCTGAACCTCGGCGAGCTAGTCACGCTCGGCGCCGACGCGCTGCCCAGCTATGCGCAGATGTTCGGGCCCAACAAGCGGGTCGACGAGAGCGCGCAGTGGTCGATCCCGGCCGAGTTCGTGCTGACCCGCCTCCACGCCCGCTACGACGCCAGCTCGCTCGGCGAAGATCTGGTCTTCGAGGCCGCGCCGGCGATCGTCGGCGGCCGCGAGTTCATGCAGAACGACGGCAAGCTCGAGCAGGGCGCGGTCGAGGAGCCGAACGGGTGGAACAACTTCCAGGCCCGCTACATCATCCGCCACCGCTGGGAGGGCAAGGTCGAGTGCGAGTCGCCGCAGTACGGGATCTGGGGCGAGCCCTGGCCCGAGGTCGCCCAGCAAGGCGGCAACTCGCAGCCGGCGGTCGCCCAGGACCTCGCGTTCGTACCCCGTGGCGCCGCGCTGGCCAACTACGTGACCGACTCGGCCAAGCAGGAGATCGAGGCGAGCGTCGGCAAGCTGCCCGAAGGGCCCGTCGCCGTGCCCGAGCCCTACCCCGAGGGCAAGGGTGATCCCGACGCCAAGGCTGGCTGCGCCCACTGTGCGGTCGAAACGGGCACGGGTGGTCTGCTGGGCTTGGGCCTCGCCGCGCTCGGGTTGTTCGGGCTGCGTCGTCGTCGTCGCTCGCGCTAAGCTCGGCCGCCCCTCCAGCTCGCTTCGAAGCCCGTGACTCGCATGAACGCACCCAAAGCCAACCCTCGCTCGCTCGCGCTCACTTGTCTGCTCGCGGGCGCGGCCGCGCTCGCGGCCCCCGAGACCAGCGAGGCCGCGTCGCCGCTCGGTCGTTTGACCACGCCGGTCCAGCACGCCTTGCAGCAATTCTGCGGGTTCTATGTCGGGGGCGCCGACGCCAAATTGTTCAACAACGCGACCTTGGTCGTGTTGATGCGCGACGACACCCGCACGGTCATCTCGATGCAGAACGACTACCAGGGTCCGCCCGAGGACTTCGCCCTGGTCATCCCGGTCCCGGTCGTCCTGCACGAAGAGGACGTCAAGACCTTGCGCCGCGAGCTCTTCGATCGGGTCGACAAGCTCGCGGCCCCGCGCCTGGTCGAGTACTGGGAGATGGATCCTTGCGCCGAAGACTTCGGCTTCGGCGGGCTCGGCCTGACCGGTACCGGCCGCGGTGGCGGTGGCATGGGCGAGGGCAGCATCGGCATCGGCAACGTCCCCACCGTCAAGATCGAGGCCCAATTCGACGTCGCCGAGTACGAGATCGTGATCTTGTCCGCGACCGAGTCGACCGGGCTCGACACCTGGCTGCGCGCCAACGGCTACAACATCCCCGAGGGCGCCGAACCGCTGCTGCGGCCCTACGTCCAGCAAGACATGAAATTCTTCGTCGCCAAGGTCGACCCCGAGAAGGTCGAGTTCGGAGCCAATGGTCGCGCCATGCTCTCGCCGCTGCGCTTCCACTACGAGAGCAAGGAGTTCGCGCTGCCGGTTCGGCTCGGGCTGATCAACGCGCCCGACCCCAGCAGCGGCGGCAAGCAAGACCTCTTGGTCCACATCCTCGCGCCGGGCATCCGCTACCAGACCGCCAACTACGAGAACGTCACGATCCCGACCAACCTCGACCTGCAAGACCACGCCAAAGATAAATTCGGCGAGTTCTACGTCTCGCTCTTCGATCACACGCTCGCCCAGAGGCCCAAGTCGGTCGTGACCGAGTACGCCTGGGCGGCCGGCTCCTGCGATCCTTGCCCCGGCGATCCGCTCAGCGGCAAGGAGCTGCTCGAGCTCGGCGGCGACGTGCTGCCCAAGTGGTCGAGCAAGCTGGCCAGCGACTCGAGCAACAACTCGATCGGGCTCGGCTTCGGGGGCGGTGCCGCCAGCGAGTTCGTGCTGACCCGTCTGCATGCTCGCTACGACGCTGGCTCGCTTGGCGAGGACCTCGTGTTCGAGGCCGCGCCCGCGATCGTCGGCGGGCGCGAGTGGCCGACCGACGAGCAGGGCAAGCCCGAGTCGGGTTCGCGGCCCGCCCGTGACGGAGAGTCCAACAACTTCCAGGCTCGCTATGCGATCCGCCACCCTTGGACGGGCAAGATCGAGTGCAAGGAGCCCGTCCGCGATCGCTGGGGTGGGCCGCCGCAAGATGATTCGATCATCCCCGGGCTCGAGTCCACGTCCACGCCCACGGTCGCGCGCCAGCTGACCACGGTCGCGCGCGGCGGCTCGCTGGGCAGCTTCGTGACGGCCAGCGCCAGCGCCCAGCTCGGGGTCGTTGCGATCGCGGCGCCCGAGCCCGCGCCCGCGCCCAAGTCGGCGCCCGTCCAGCCGCCGCCCGAGACCAAGCCGAGCCAAGCCGCGCCCGCGCCTGCCCCGGCCCAGAGCGGCTGCGCGTGCAGCAGCGCCGAGCCGAGCTCGCCTTGGCGCGCGGGCCTGGCCTCGCTCTCGCTCTTCGCCCTCTTCGGCCTGCGGCGCCAAGGCCTGCGTCGCCAAGGCCTGCGTCGCCGCGCTCGCACGACCCCCCAAGCATCATGACTACTCGTCGAATCCTCCCCCTGCTCGGGCTCGCGCTCACGACCGCGACGCTCTGTCTGACCCGCCCGCTCCCGGCCGAGGCCTTTTGTGGCTTCTATGTCGCTGGCGCCGACGCGGACATGTTCAACAACGCGACCTTGGTCGTGCTCATGCGCGACGGCACCCGCACGGTGCTCTCGATGCAGAACGACTACCAGGGCCCGCCCGAGGACTTCGCCCTGATCATCCCCGTGCCCGTCGTCCTGCACGAGGGCGACGTCAAGACCTTGCCCAACGAGGTCTTCGATCGCGTCGACAAGCTCGCCGCCCCGCGCCTGGTCGAGTATTGGGAGCAAGATCCCTGCGCGCCCGAGGACGACACGAAATACGATCGCGTGCGGCGATCGGGCACCGTCGAAGGCAAGGGTGGCCCGCCCGGAGGCGCGGGGCTCGGCGTGACGATCGAGGCCCAATTCGAGGTCGGCGAGTATCAAGTCGTGATCTTGTCGGCCGAGGACTCGACCGGGCTCGAGACCTGGCTCGCGCAGGAGAAGTACAACATTCCGGTCGGGGCCGCGCCCTTGCTCGAGCCTTATGTCCAGTCGGGCATGAAGTTCTTCGTCGCCAAGGTCGACGCGACCAAGGTGAAATTCGAGGGCGGCCACGCGACCTTGTCGCCGCTGCGCTTTCACTACGACTCGCCCGAATTCTCGCTCCCGGTCCGGCTCGGCCTGATCAACGCCAATGGTCCGCAGGACCTGCTGATTCACATCTTGGCCAAGAACCAGCGCTACAACCTGGCCAATTATCCGAACACGACGATCCCGACCAACCTCGACGTCAAGGAGCTGACCAAGGAGCAATTCGGCAAGTTCTACGTCTCGCTCTTCGACCACGCGCTCGCGCAGACGCCCAAAGCCGTCGTCACCGAGTATTCGTGGTCGGCCGGCTCCTGCGACCCTTGCCCCGAGCCGGCGCTCACGCTCGAAGAGCTGGTCACGCTCGGCGCCGACGTCCTGCCCAGCTACGCCGACACGATCGGCAAGTCGCTCGCCAACCAGACCCCGCTCGACGAGTCGCTGAGCTGGTCGGTGCCCAGTGAATTCGTGCTGACCCGGCTGCACGCCCGCTACGACAAGGACTCGCTCGGCGAGGACCTCGTGTTCGCCGAGGCGCCCGCGATCGTCGGCGGCCGCGAGTTCATGCAAGAGGGCGGCAAGCTCGAGCGCGGCGCGATCGAGCAGCCCGGCGGCATGAACAACTTTCAGGCCCGCTACATCATCCGGCATCCTTGGACCGGCAAGATCGAGTGTCAGAATCCCCGGCGCGGGAACTGGGGCGGGCCGCCCGGAGGCGGCGGCAACCAACCCACGGTCGCGCGCAAGCTCGCCTTCGAGCCCCGCGACGCCTCGCTCGGCGTGTTCGTGACCGCCGACGCGGCCGAGCAGATCGGCGTGACGGCCCTCGATGCGCCGCCAAGCCCGGGCGCCAAGCCGGATGAATTCGACGAGCCCGCCCCCGCCAAGTCCGGCGCCGCCAAGCCCGAGGCCAAGCCCGAGGCCAAGCCCGGCTGCGCGTGCGCGGTCGAGGCCGAGCCCGCCAGCGCCGGCTGGGCCCTGCTCGGCCTGCTCGGCCTCGGCATGATTCGACGACGAAGGACCCAACCATGACGCACCAACCTCGACTCCTCGCCACGCTCCTCCTCGGCGGCCTCGGTCTCGGCCTCGGCTTGCTCGCCGCGCCCAGCCCCGCCGACGCCTTTTGCGGCTTCTATGTCGCGGGCGCCGACGCGGAGCTGTTCAACAACGCGACCTTGGTCGTGCTCATGCGCGATGGCACCCGCACGGTGCTCTCGATGCAGAACGACTACCAGGGCCCGCCCGAGGACTTCGCCCTGATCATCCCCGTGCCCGTCGTCCTGCACGAGGGTGACGTCAAGACCTTGCCGAACGAAGTGTTCGCCCGCGTCGACAAGCTCGCTGCCCCGCGCCTGGTCGAGTACTGGGAAGAAGATCCCTGCGCCCCGCGGCTCGAGTATCAAAAGAGTGGGGTTCGTGGCGGTCGTTGGCTGCGGGAAGAAGAAGACGAAAAGTCGGCCGAGCAATTGGGCGTCAAGATCGAGGCCCAATTCGAGGTCGCCGAGTACCAGATCGTCGTGCTCTCGGCCGAGGACTCGACCGGGCTCGAGACCTGGTTGCAGCAAGAGAAGTACAACATCCCCGAGGGCGCCGCGCCGATCCTCCAGCCCTATGTCCAGTCGGGCATGAAGTTCTTCGTCGCCAAGGTCGACGTGACCAAGGTGAAATTCGAAGGCGGCCACGCGACCTTGTCGCCGCTGCGCTTTCACTACGACTCGCCCGA
>JAMHUH010000232.1:0-3653 GCA_035904925.1 Nannocystaceae bacterium | reverse complement strand
GCGCGCCTCACGACAAAAATCCAGCGACGACGCCCACATCGAGAGCTTGATCCTGGAACTGCTCGATGAATCGGATCGATGAAGCCAAGGCGATCCTCGCCGCGCTGGGACTGCCCCAGGCCCAGCGCAACGACATCCCCATCACCAAGCACGACAAGCTGCCGGACATCGTCGCCCTCGATCCGGCGCGCGAGTGGCTGTTCTTGATCGAAGCTGTCACGTCCCACGGTCCGGTTTCAGCCAAGCGCCACGAAGAGCTCGAATTGGCGCTGAAACGGGCTCGAATCGGGCGCGTCTACGTCAGCGCATTTCTCGATTTCCGCGAGTTCAAGCGTCACGCCGGCGAAATCGCGTGGGAAACCGAAGTATGGATCGCCGAAGCTCCAACCCATCTACTCCACTACAACGGAGATCGTTTTTTCGGCCCTCGCTGACTCTTGGCTCGACGCGACCCGCCAAAATCGATCTCGCTCATGATGATCGTGAAAAATAGTCATTTGATTCATGACCCTCGCCCCCGCAAGCTGGTCGAGCCGCCATGAACCGCACGCACCCCCTCCTGCTCTCGACCTGCCTCCTGCTGACCCCGAGCGCCTGCGCGAGCACGGCCTCGCAGCCCGCTTCAGCTCCGGCTTCGGGCGAAACTTCCGGCGAAGTGGACGGCCCGCCATCCGGCCTCGGGAAGCGCGACGACGCGGCCACGCTCGGGCCCTACGACGAGGGCCAGCCGCTGGTGCTGCGGGCCCACAAGTCCGCGGAGTACTCGGCCTCGGTCAACAGCTGGATCGTGGAAGGCCCGACCGAGATCGGCCTGGTCGACGCGCAGATGGTCATCCCCGAGGCCGAGGCGGTGGTCGAGCTGATCCGGTCGCGCAACAAGAAGCTCGCGTGGGTCTGGGTGACGCACTCGCACCCCGATCACTACGCCGGCTTGCAGGTGATCGCCGACGCCTTCCCCGACGTGCAGCTGCTCGCTCGGCCCCAGACCGCCGACAAGGCGCCGCAGCTGCGCGCCCAGTTCGATGAGCCCTTGCAGAAGTTCTTCCCGGGCCTGATGGCCCCGGCGGCCTCGCTCCGCCCCTACGAGGGCGAGCAGCTGCTCGTCGACGGCGTGGCGCTGCAGATCATCGACTTCGCGGGTGGCGAGCACGAGTTCAGCACCGCGCTCTTGCTGCCCTCGCAGCGGGCCATGCTGATCGCCGACCTCGTCTATCACGACGTGCATCCGTGGCTCAACGAGCTCGACGTCGACACGCTGCTCGCCCACGTCGATGACCTCGCGGCGCTCGAGGGGGTCGACACGTTTTATCCCGGCCACGGCGAGCCCTTCGGCAAGGACTACCTGCCGGTCTACACCCAGTACGTTCATGACTTTCTCGCCGAGGTCGAGCCCGCCAGCGACAGCAAGGACTTGGTCGGGCGGGTCTGGCGACGCTATCGCGACTGGCGAACCATGGCCGGCTTGCGCTTCTCCGCGACCGCCCACATCGAGGCGCGCGACGCCAAGCGCTGAGCCGGCGCGCGCGTGCGCTCGAGCGCCGCGACCTGCCTGACCCATGCATCGGGCCGCCCGAGGTGCTATCCATCGCCCGCCTTGGCCTACGCCAGCCTTCACGAGTGCGCGCTCGACCTCGAGCGCACCGGCCAGCTGGTCCGGGTCGCGCAGCCGATCGATCCCCACTTGGCGATGGCCGAGATCCAGCGCCGGCTCTACCAAGTTCAGGGGCCGGCGCTGCTCTTCGAGCGGGTCGAGGGCAGCCCCTTCCCTGCCCTGTGCAACCTCTACGGCACGCTCGATCGCTGCCGCTTCTTGTTCCGCGACGCGCTCGTCGGCGTGCAGCAAGCGATCGCGGTCAAGGCTGATCCGACGCTGGCTCTGCGCGCGCCCTGGCGATATTGGCGGCTGCCCTTCACCGGCCTGCGCTCGCTGCCTCGGCGCGTGCGCGGCGGTCCGGTCCTGGCCGGGCAGACGACGATCGCCGCGCTGCCACAGATCAAGAGCTGGCCCGACGACGGCGGGCCCTTCATCACCCTGCCGCAGGTCTACAGCGAGGACCCGCGCGACCCGAGGCCGATGCGTTCGAACCTCGGCATGTATCGGGTCCAGCTCGGCGGCAACGACTACGCCGCCGACGAGATCGGGATGCACTACCAGATCCATCGCGGGATCGGGATCCACCACGCGGCCGCGCGCGAGCGAGGCGAGCCTTTGAAGGTCAGCGTCTTCGTCGGCGGTCCGCCAGCCCACGCCTTCGCGGCCGTGATGCCGCTGCCCGAGGGCCTGTCCGAGCTGGTCTTCGCCGGCATGCTCGCGCGTCGACGCGTGCGCTTGGCCGAGCGCGATGGCTTTCGCGTCGCCGCCGACGCGGACTTCTGCATCGTCGGCACGATCGATCCCGATCGCACCAAGCCCGAAGGGCCCTTCGGCGATCACCTCGGCTACTACTCGCTGCGCCACGAATTCCCGGTCATGAAGGTCCACGCGGTCTGGCATCGGCGCGACGCGATCTGGCCCTTCACGGTCGTCGGTCGGCCGCCGCAAGAGGACACCAGCTTCGGCAAGCTGATCCACGAGCTGACCACGCCGATGGTCCCGGTCTCGGTGCCTGGGCTGCGATCGATGCACGCGGTCGATGCCGCCGGCGTGCACCCCTTGTTGTTGGCGCTCGGCTCCGAGCGCTACGTGCCCTATCGGCCCGATCGTCCGCAGGAGCTGCTGACGATCGCCAACGCGCTGCTCGGCTTCAACCAGGCCTCGCTGGCCAAGTACTTGATCATCGCCGCGGGCGAGGACGATCGCGCGCTCGATCCCGCCGACGAGCTCGGGTTCTTGCAGCACGTGCTCGCGCGGGTCGACTGGACCCGCGACCTCCACTTTCAGACCAAGACCACGATGGACACGCTCGACTACTCGGGCTCGGGGCTCAACGCCGGGTCCAAGCTGGTCATCGCCGCCCGCGGTCCGGCCCAACGCACGCTCGCGCGCGAGCGGCCGAGCGAGCTCGGTCTGCCCGAGGGCTTCGCCGGCGTCGAGCTGGCGATGCCCGGGGTGCTGGCGATCGGCGGGCCTGGCTTCGCGCAGCCCGAGCAGGGCTACGCGAGCGCCGAGTCGCTCGCGCGTGCGCTCGAGGGCCAGCTCGATCGCCTCGCCGGGATCATGTTGATCGTGCTGGTCGACGAGCCCGCGTTCGCGGCCCAGTCCCTGAACAATTTCTTGTGGGTCAGCTTCACCCGCAGCAACCCCAGCCACGATGTGCACGGGGTCGGGGCCACGATCGAGCACAAGCACTGGGGCTGCACCGGGCCGCTGATCCTCGACGCGCGGATCAAGCCCTGGCACGCGCCGCCGCTGATCGAAGACGCCAAGGTGAGCAAGCAGGTCGATGCGCTCGCGGCCAAAGGCGGCCCGCTGCACGGGCTGTTCTGAAGCAGAGCCTCCATCGCGCCCAAGCCCAGCCAGTCGTCGAACATCGCTCGGATCGTCGGCGACCTGCCGCCTCAGCTCGTCGTGCATGCGTCAAGCCACACCGGCGTTCGTTAGCGCGCGACAGCGAGCCCGAGCGCTCGGAACCTCCATGCAAGCTCGCGGTCGGGGCGACGTGGTCTCGCGTCCGCTCTCCCACTCCTTGGCTCGATTGACCGCTCGCCCTACC
>JAMHUH010000231.1:0-8948 GCA_035904925.1 Nannocystaceae bacterium | reverse complement strand
GGGCGGCCCGTTCGCGCTCGACCAAGGCCTCTTGAACCTCGGGATCGTCGAAGTCCAGCACGCCCGCCGGCTCGATCGACTCGAGCTCGCCGACCAACACGTTCGCGCCCGAGATCACTGGGAAGCGCAGCGGGTCACCGACCGCGAGGCTGGGATCGAAGAGCAGGGCGTGGAAGCCTGGGTACTCGCGATCGTCGCGCTTCATCGCGATCGTGTGGACCAGCTCGCCGAGCTCGCCCAGCTCGACCTCGCCGGCGAGACGGCGAGCGAGCGCTGCGTCCGCTTGCTCCCACGTTTCGAAGCGGACCGCTCGCATGCGCCGACGCTCCGGTGTGGTGAAGCTGGTTCGCTCGGCTTGATAGCGAGCTCGCAGCGCGGCGGTGTCGGCCGCGATCTCGGCTCGTGGGAGCCGACGCTCGAGCATCGCCGCGCGCTGCAGCTCGGCCAGCTCCTCGAGCACTGCGAAGCGCACGCGCGGATCCTGAGCCAGGCCCTCGTCGCGGGCCTCTTGGACCAAGAGCTCCTCGGCGATCACGGCGTCGATCAGCGCCCGCTGGCCATCGGGGCCACGAAAGCGAGCCTGACCGAAGGCCCCCAGCTGCGCGTGGGTCTCTTCGACTTGCTGGGCCTCGATCACCTCGTTCCCGACTCGAGCCAACGCGCCTTCGGGCACGACGTCCACTCGTGCCCCACAGCCGAGCGCAAAACTGGCCGTCAGTGTGATTGCCGTGGCGTAAGGCTTCACTCGGGATCACGCTATCACGAAGGCTCGTGATGTTTCACGTCGCTCGACCGGTGCACCACGCGTGCAACGGAGTTGGGCCGATTCGTGGCTACTGACGCGGCCAGAAGGCCGATTCGATCGGGTCACGAGCGAACATCGGCGACCCTGCACGACCCGAACGCCACGCATCGGCATCCGTCGACCTACGTATCGGCGAGCGCAACCACGCTCGGCCCGGAACATGCACTGCGTCGGGTCGATGCGGCTCGCCGACCAATGTCTTTCCCGACTGGGTTGCGCGACTCGTCTCGAGACCCACATTGACTCGCAGAATCGGCCATCTTGGCGCCGAAACATTGATTGAACCCTTACGTAGTTGGGCTCGCCGAGTGGCCCACTCCCGCGATGTGAACGCTTCGCGGTGCTGTCGAGTAGCTCGGGATCGAACGAGAGGACCATGACCATGGCACGCAACACCCAAGCTCCGAGCCGCCCGATTCGCCCCACCGGTGAGCGCCGAAGGTCGGAGACCCCGCTGGGCTCCTACCTCGGCGACGTCTCCAAGGTCGACGTGCTCACGCCCGAGCAAGAGCGCTCGCTTTCGGCCGAGATCGCCGAGCGACGCGGGTCGATGTGGAAGGCGTTGCTCTCCTACCCGCCCTTCGTCGAGGCCGTCGTCGCGCTGATCGGGCCGACCTTGGTCGCCGAGAACTGCGAGCCGCCCACCGAAGCGCTCGAGCTCGCGGCTCGAGCCTCTCGTGCCTTCCGAGACCGCGAGACCAAGACCAACCGCGAGGCCTTCGCCGCCAGCCAAGCCGCGCTGGCCCTGCGCATGGCCGAGGTCGATCTCGACGGCAAGGTCAGCGACCTGATCGCCGCCGACCTCGAGGCGATCGACGCCAACCGACGCGAGGGCGTGCGGCTCGAGGTCACCTACCCGCCCAAGGGCAGCAGCCCCTTCGCTCGCTATCTCCAGCGCGTCCGCTCGGCCAACCAGGCGCTGCGCTTCTCCAAGAACAAGTTCGTCAAGGCCAACCTGCGCTTGGTCGTGACCATCGCCCGTCGCTTCGACCACGGCTTGATGCCGCTGCAGGACCTCGTCCAAGAGGGCAACATCGGCCTCATGAAGGCCGTCGATCGCTTCGACGGCACCCGCGGCTACCGCTTCTCGACCTACGCGACCTGGTGGATCCGGCACGCGATCAACCGCGCGCTGGCCAACAAGGGCCGAACGGTTCGGCTGCCCGCCCACGTGTCGGCCGACCTCCAGCGCCTGCGTCGAGTCCAGCGCGAGCTCGAGGCCAAGACCGGCGAGAAGCCGGACATCGCGACCTTGGCCAAGGAGAGCGGCCTGAGCAAGGTTCGGGTTCGCAAGCTCAGCGCCTTGACCCTGGACGGCGTGATCAGCCTCGACGCCCCCGGCCATGACGACGACGATCGCGGCCTGCTCGACAAGCTGGTCGACTCGGCCAACCCCGAGCCCGCCGATCTGCTCGAGCTCGAGACCCTCGGCGAGTATCTCGACGAGGCGCTCGCGGAGCTGCAGCCGATCGAGCTCGACATCCTCCGACGTCGCTACGGCATCGACGGCGAGGACACCAACCCCGAGTTCGAGGCGATGACCCTGCGTCAGCTCGGCGAGCGTCACTCGCTCTCGCGCGAGCGGATCCGCCAGCTGCAAGAGCGCGCGATCGGCAAGCTCCGCCGCGAGTTCGCTCGCCGCGAGCTGTCGTAGCGCTCGAGACCCGAGCTCGGCGATCGGCATGCCGGTCGCCGAGCTCGGCCTTTTGACGGCCGACAAGGCCCAGACAAGGGGGGCTCCTCGCCCAGACAAGGGGGGCTCCTCGAGTTCGTCAGTCCTCGGCCGGCACGTCGGCCAGCACGCTCGGCGGGGTCAGACCCGCCGCGACGAAGCGCTGATGAGCCTGCTTCATCGCCGCCTCGGGCGAGGGCACCACGACCATCTGGTCGCCGCGACCCGTCGCCCACTTGATCGACGCGATCACACCACGGACGATCGGATCGCGCGCGACGATGATGCTGCCGAGCGGCGAGAGCGGGCCATGGAGCTCGTGTCGCAACCAGTCGACGAGCATGTCGCGGACGAGATCGCTGGGCCGCATCGAGCCTCGTGCGTCGCAGATCACCAGGATCTCGACGCCCTCCGCCGCCGCCCGGGCGCGCACGCCATCGACGAAGCGGATCAGCTCCAACACCTGCTGCGGATCGATCGGGCCCGCGAACGCGATGAAGACCAATGGGAAGTGATCTTCGACGAGCTCGAAGTGCTGCTCGACCGTTGGAGCGTCGTGCTCCCAGCGTATTGGGCTCGTGGCGGCGACCGCCATGCGCCGACACTAGCCCGCTCGACTCGCGTCTGCCAGCGCAGAAAGGCGTCGCGATGCAGTTCGTGCAGTGCATGTGCTCGTTCGGTTCACCGAGCCCACACTTGCCCCGTACACGTTTCGTTCCTGGTCGTTCGGGCAAATGGGGCGATTCGCCACTCGTCGACTGTATCGATTCGATGGCGAGGGATCATTCTCGACCCACCTCGCGCGAGCCTGCGGCTTGCCCGATGTCGGCTCGAAGCCCTCGCATCGACCTCCAAACCGCATTCTGGGCGGGGACGACCCCACCGAGTTCGGATGTGCGAGCCTCGGACCATGTTGCGATTGGCCGACTCGCCCCCCTCGCGCTCGCGTTCGCGCTCGCTCGCGCTCGTGGTCGCTCTGCTCGCCCCCACCGCTTGCTCGGGTGATGAGGGCGGCAGCATCTACGGCGCCGACGAGCAAGGAGAGGGGCTCGGCACGCTCGAAGACGAGGGCATCGAGAGCAGCTCGTCGGGCGAGTCGAGCAGCGGGACCGCCGACGAGTCCGACAGCAACACGACCACGCCCAAGCTCGACACGCTGCCCGCCGACACCGGCGTCAGCGACGGACCCAACGAGATGTGCGATCAGAACATCGACATCGTGTTCGTGATGGACGTGTCGACGACCATGGGCCCCTTCTTCGACAAGCTCGAGAGCGAGATCCTGGCCGTCCACGACGCGCTCCAGCAGTACAACCTGCCGAACGAGCCCCACTACGGGCTGGTCGTGTTCGTCGACGACTTCACGCTGGTCAACGCGGGCGTGCCCTACACCGACGTCAACCTGCTCAAGGCCGACTTCGCCCAGTGGAACGACTTCACCTCGACCAACCAACAGACCAAGGGCGGCGGCTTCAACAGCACCTGGACCGAGAACAGCCTCGACGGGATCCATGCGGCCGCGGCCGGCTTCCAGTGGCGGCCCAACGCCGACACGCTGCGGATGATCATCCACACCACCGACGACACGTTCTGGAACGGCCCGATCACGGCCGACGGCGTCGACATCCTGCACAACTACCCCGAGACCGTCGATCTCTTGCAGTCCAAGGAGATCCGGCTGTTCAGCTTCGCCGCGCTGATCGGCGGTCAATGTGACTGCGATCCGGTCGGGATGGGCTTCTTCAGCGACTTCCAAGGCCAGCCGGCGATCCCGGTCGAGACCGGCGGGGCGGCCTACAACATCGACGAGGTCCTGGCCGGCATCCAGTCGCTCTCGGCCGCGATCAACACCTCGGTCGAGGACAGCTACTGCGAGCCCTACCCGCCCGCTGGTTGAGCCCGCGCCGAGCGACTCGCCACGACGTTGTCGTTCGCAACCACCCAGACGCTCGAGAGCCGAGCGAGATCGATCAAGCCCTTCGCTCGCTCGTCGCCCTCGGCGAGCAAGAGCGTGGGCAGGATCTGCGTGCCCTCGGCCAGCAGCTCGACGCCGACCAGCACCTGGCCGCGCGCGGCCAGGCGATCGGCCAGGTCTTCGAAGCTGCAGTGGCCCTGACCAGGCTCGGCCACGGCGAGGTTGACGAAGCTCTGGCCCCAAGGCCCCATGAGCTCGGCGTAGACATGATCGAAGGCCGGGACGACGACCGCCTGGAACATGAAATAGGCGCGCAGCTCCTGGATCGAATAGACGAGCATGTGCTCGTCTCGCAGCTGGCTGCTGCGTCGCCGGAGTCGGCGGGCGAGCTCGACGTCGAGCACCTCGGCGACCACGCGAGGGGTGCGAGGCCGCTCGACCAGGGTCTCGAGCTTCATCAGGGTCTTGGCCGTGCGCGCGTCGGAGCCCTCGCGCTCGCTCGAGATCACGATGACCGCGTCGAGCTTGGCGACGCTGCCGAACCCGAGCGGCAGCGCGGTCAACTGGCGAGACGAGGTCCAGTCGCCGACCGCGAGGTAGACGTGCGGACCATGGTCGGCGGCGATCGGCGACTCCGGGTCGAGCCAAGTCAGCAGCGCCTGGTCCTTGGCCTTGCGAAAGCGGCCGTGGTTGCCGGGCAGGAGCTTGCGCTCGATCAGCCGAGTGTGGGCGTCGAAGTCGTCGATCGCCTGATCGAGCGCGGCCGCGTCGGCGACCATGATCAAGATCTGCGCGCGAGGTTCGGCCTTGATCAGGGCCTCGACCATGCTGACGGTCGCGCTGCGAAAGCCACAGATCAACACCCGGTGGAGCGGCGTGGTCCGGGCTGGCGTCAGCTCGGGGAAGCGCTCGGGGCTGGCTGCGGGCGCGACCTGGGAGGGCGAGGGCGAGTCGAAGAGCGACTTGGACAGCGCGCAGACGCGGTTGAAGTCGGTCGCGATCGCGATGAACCCGCGGCAGGGCGTGGTCCCGCCGATGTGGCTGGCCGACGCGGACGGGTCCGCGCTCTCGTCGGGCCCGGCGAGCGCCGACGCGGCCAGCGGGTTGATGAACACGAGCGGCTGATCGGCGTTCGGGGAGTCGCCGCTCGGCGGATCGCCGCTCGGCGGATCGAGGAAGAGCCCGACGGGCACGACCCGATGCCGAAGCCCACGCGCCCGGGCGATCAGCTCGGCCATGATCGCCTCGGGTCGCTGGGGAAGGTCGGGCCGACGATTCTCGCAGTAGCCGAGCCCCTCGTCGTTGAAGAAGCAGGTGTAGAGCTCGTGGCCCCGGCTGGTCAGCAGCTCCTCGAGCAGGCGCTCGCAGCCAGGTCGACGCGTGATGCAGGCGATGAAGAGCGCGATCAAGCGCTCGCTCGGGATCACGAAGGCCCGGGTGTTGCCCCCGTCGCCCGCGCTGATCGCCCGACGTGCGGCCGGCACGTTGCTCTCGTCGAGGATCTCGGCGATCAGCAGGCGCTTGCGCTCGCTCGGATCGCGGGGCCCCGCGTCGGCCTCGGCCAAGCTCTGGGTGATGGTCAGGACCGCCTGAATGGTCTCGGCGTCGGGGTCGGGCGCGCTGAAGTCGGCCAAGAGCACGACCCGCTGCGCGCGGAGGGTGTCGGTTCGAATCACGAAGGTGTCGTCCTCGACCCGAGCCTGGCGATAGACGATGTCGACGAGGTCGGCCTGGCGCAGGAAGTCGGGCGGATCGTGGGCGTCGCCAGCCACGACGAAGCGAGCGCCACCGAGCCCGCGCGCGGTCGTGTTGCGGACCAGCTTTCGGATCCAGCGCAGCGAGAAGCGGCCATCCGGGCGCAGCTTCTTCGAATAGAGCATCAGCATGTGCAGCAGCTGCTGGGTCGAGGGATCGATGTTGACGACGATCGTGTGGCCCTGGAGGCCGGGCGGGCGCATCCGGGTCAGCTCCATCAGCTCGCGGACCACGTCGGTGCCCAAGCCGATCAAGAAGCTGACCATGAAGAGCCCGACGACCGTGAGCGCGAGGCTGACCCCGACGACCGCCGCCTCGCCCGGCGACGAGAGCATGTTCCCGGGGTCTTGAACCTGGCGAAAGGCCCACCACAAGTGGACGAAGAAGCGTTGGTCGTTGGCGCTGGTCTGGCCGTCGCCGTCGAAGTCGATCGGCCCGCTCTCGCTGGTCCCGACATGCTCGATCACGACCGCGCCCGAGAACGAGAGCACCAGCACGATCAGGCCCATCAGGACGATCTGCTTGGCTCGCTCGCCGCGGAGCAGCACGCCCCAGGCGTCGCGGACCAGCGGCGCCCAATAGCTGATCAACAGCAGCATCCGCGAGAGCCGAAAGAGCCGCAGCCAGCGGGTCGCGGCCGAGCTGTCGACCCGGATCGGCAAGAACGAGATCAGCGCGAGCAGATCGAAGATCAACAGGACCAGCGCGCCAGGCTTGGGCCAGTGCCAGCCACGCTCCGCGTCGCTCGGGTGGCCTGACGCTGGTCGCGGCGCTTTGGCGATGTGCAGCGCCTCGCCGCGAAAGAGCAGCGTCGCGCGGAGCACGAACTCGACCCCGAACAAGCCGAGGAAGAAGAGGTCGAGGCGGCCGACCCATTCGAAGGGCAGCAGGCTGACGATGATCGCGATCGACAGCACGAGCCGGACCTCGACTCGCCCGAGCGCGCGCGCGAACCACTCGAACGTGCGAGAGCTGTCACGGGCGCGGGGGCGAGCCACGGCGCGCAGGATACCCGATCGTGTTAGCGTCCGGCCGCCATGAGTTCGACCCGCATCGAGACCGACAGCATGGGCGAGATCGAAGTCGCCAGCGACAAGTACTGGGGCGCGCAGACCGAGCGATCGCTCCACCACTTCAGCATCGGCACCGACCACTTTCCGCGCCCGATGATCCGCGCGCTCGGCCTGCTCAAGAAGGCCGCCGCGCTGGCCAACGGTGAGCTCGGCGAGCTGCCGAGCGACAAGGTCGAGCTGATCGTCCGCGCCGCCGACGAGGTCATCGAGGGCAAGCTCGACGCTCACTTCCCGCTCTTCGTCTGGCAGACCGGCAGCGGCACCCAGACCAACATGAACGCCAACGAGGTGATCTCGAACCGGGCGATCGAGCTGGCCGGCGGGGTGGTCGGCAGCAAGGCGCCGATCCACCCCAACGATCACGTCAACCGCGGGCAGTCGTCGAACGACACCTTCCCGACCGCGATGCACATCGCCGCGGGCGAGCAGACCCGCTTCGCCTTGTTGCCCGCGATCGCCAAGCTTCGGGCCACGCTCGACGCCAAGGCCAAGGCCTACGCCGACATCGTCAAGACCGGCCGCACCCACCTGCAGGACGCGACCCCGATCACGCTCGGCCAGGAGATCAGCGGCTGGGTCGCGCAGCTCGACCACTGCGCGATCAAGGTCGACGCTGCGCTCGATCATGTCTGGGAGCTCGCGCTCGGCGGCACCGCGGTCGGGACCGGGCTCAACACCCACCCCGACTACGCGGTCACCAGCGCCCGCCACATCGCGGCGCTGACCGAGCTCCCCTACCGGACCGCGCCCAACAAGTTCGAGGCGCTCGCGGCCCACGAAGCGTTGGTCGGGCTCCACGGCGCGCTCAAGACCCTCGCCTGCGCCTTGATGAAGATCGCCAACGACGTCCGCTGGCTGGCCTCGGGCCCGCGCTGCGGGATCGGAGAGATCACGATCCCCGAGAACGAGCCCGGCTCTTCGATCATGCCCGGCAAGGTCAACCCGACCCAGAGCGAGGCCCTGACCATGGTCTGCGCCGAGGTCATGGGCAACGACGTCGCGGTCTCGATCGGTGGCGCGAGCGGCAACTTCGAACTCAACGTGTTCAAGCCGCTGATCATCCACAACGTGCTGCGATCGCTGCGCCTGCTCGGCGACGCGATGATCAACTTCGATCGCTTCTGCGCCGTCGGCATCGAGCCTGCGCGCGAGCGGATCAAGGACAACCTCGAGCGCAGCCTGATGCTGGTCACCGCCCTCAACCCGCACATCGGCTACGACAAGGCCGCGAAGATCGCCAAGCTCGCCTATCACCAAGGCACGACGCTCAAGCAAGCGGCGCTCGAGCTCGGCTTCTTGACCGCCGAGCAATTCGACGAGTGGGTCCGGCCCGAGCACATGACCGGGCCGGGCTGAGTTCACCCGCTTCGAACCCGCGGCCTGGCCAGGGCTCGGGCCCCGACGTTATCCTCGCGCGCGTGAGCGATCCCGTGCCGACGTCGGACCCCGAAGCCAGCCCGGGGCTGGAATCGAGCGTCGACGCGTCGGTTGCCGCCGCCCCGCACGTGATCGCCACTCGCACCGAGCCGCAGGCCATCGTCCCCACCACCTTCGCCGCCCCGCTCGAACCTGAAACGCTCGCGCAGCGGACCAAGGCCGACGAGCTCCTGCGCGCCTACGCGGGCACGCCGACGCCTGCGCCCGCGCGCGAGCTCCAAGGCGCCAGCTTCGTGTGGGGCCTCGCCCAACCGCTGCTCGGCCTGCGCGTGCTCGTACGCCACCAAGACC
>JAMHUH010000230.1:0-1696 GCA_035904925.1 Nannocystaceae bacterium | reverse complement strand
GGGGATTTAGCGGCCAGAGCCCCGGAACAGGCCTTTGGTGAAATTGGTACTTTATCAAGAGCCATCAACACTATGGCGATTAATCTGCAGGAACAAACGCATCGAACACAGCAACTGGCCCATATTGTTGAGCAAACCAATGATGCGATTATCTTGTTTGATAACGCAATGCAGGTGGTGTTTGTCAATGATGCCATCAGCATCGACCCGAGCGATCCAGGGCTGCTCGGTGCACTCGTAGGGGATGTTGTCGGTGCCGGGAGGATCGTCGATCGTCGCGCCCCAGTAGGGTTCGGCGCCCGCGACCACGAACCCACCCTCGGGATGGGCGACGATGGAGGGACGCCAGATCACCTCCAGCACGGGAGCCTCGACGCGCTGGTGTCGATGCGACCAAAGCAGGATCCCACTCGTCGAAAGCGCGCTCATTTCGTAGTGCTCTTGCCCGGCCACGAAGAGCAACGAAGCGTCGAAGGCCAACGACCCGAGGGGCGGGTCGAGCTGAAAGCGGATGAAGGGATCGGCGGCGTCGGGCCACTGAAGCACGCGGCCTTGGTCGTCGATCAGCCACCCGACCCCGTCGCGGTGGCTGATCGGCGAGACCCGCGTCTCCCAGGTCCACGTCGACTCGCGGGTTCCGTCGAATCGATAGCGGACAGCCTGCGGACCCGCGGCCGCGAGCAGCGTGTCCCCGTCGACGACGAACTCGGTGAGGATGCCCCCGCTCCCGCTCTCGATGAGTTGATCGAGATCGTAGCTCGCCTCGACCCAGGCGTCCGACCACAGCGCCGCGAAGTCGAGATCGTAGGCCGCGATGCCCGGCGTGAACACGTAGTCGTCGGGCGAGTTGCTGACGACGTCCAAGGTCGCAACGAAGACCCGATCGCCAGCGATCTCGAGTTCCCCGTTCGTCACCGAGACCTGGGCTTCCGTCCAGGTTCCGTCGGCGTGGACTCGACGCAGGGTCCCGTCGTGGAGCATCCAGGCCTCGTCCCCGGAACGGAGCGCCCACGAGCCTTGATCGAAGTGGACGGGGACCTTGAACACGTCGAGTGGCTCCCGGCCGATCTCGACGCTGCCCCAACCTTCGTCGCAGACGATGTCGATGGGCTCGGGATCGATGACCTGGTGCAGCGCGCCATGGCTGAAGCCCGGATCCTCGCAAGACTCGATCTCCTTGCCGAGCGGATCGGGCTCGTCCTCGTCTCCCTCGCCGACCTCGTCGGAGGCCGTCGGATCGACGGCCTCGTTCGCACAGGCCGCGAGCGCGACACAGACCAAGAATCCGACCGACGCGGAGCGTGAAGCCATGCATTCCAGTGCCACGGCCCTTCGCGTTCGATCACGCGCAGCCGACAGACCAACGTTCGGCCAGGGCTTCTCGCTCATCGACTGGTCCGCGAGCCGACGTCACGGTGGCGCGTCGACCGACTCGACCGGCCTGAGCTTCGACCAGACACCCATGCCGCGCCGCTCGAGCTGCATGATCGATCCATCGGCAGCGACCCGCCAGATCCTTTCGTCGCCGGTGACGACGTCGATGTTGGTCCGATAGTTGAGCGCGGCCCAGACGTGCATCTCGCTCGGGATGTCGTCGAGCATGTGCGTGACCGTGAATTCGACCGTGGTGGCGGGTCCGGCATCGGCCGAGGGGCGGGCGTCGATCGTCAGCGCCGACTTGCTGAACGCCTGCCAC
>JAMHUH010000229.1:0-3846 GCA_035904925.1 Nannocystaceae bacterium | reverse complement strand
CCTGCGAGTTGCCGGCGCGGACCCAATAGCGGGCGTCGAGGGGCAGGCCCTTGCCCTTGTCGTTGTAGTAGCTCGGCTGCTTGCGACACACGTCGCACTCGTTGCCGATCCCGTCGGTGTCGGCGTCGGCCGTGTTCATCAAGGTCGGCGTCAGCACGCACAGATCCTCGACGTCGCCGAAGTGGTCGAAGTCTTGATCCTCCTGATCTTTGTTGGGGTAGTCGTCGGCGTTGTCGCAGGAGAAGGGCACGCCGTCCTCGTCGAGGTCCTCCTTGCACTTGGGCGGATCGACGCTGAAGTCGTAGAGCGAGTCGGTGTAGCCCTGCCCGCCCCCGGCGATCAGCGGCATCCCGCAGACGTCGTGAAAGGCCGCGTCGCAGGCCGCGAGATCGTCGGGATCGTCGAGGTCGAGCTCGGCGAAGCTGGCCACGTGATCGAGGCCCGGCACCAAGAAGCGGTAGCGCCCGCTCTTGCCATCGACCGCGTGGCTGAGCTTGGCCTTGAAGCGGACGGCGTCGATCTCGACCCCGATCCCGCCCGTGCGCTGGTTGGTGACGTCGACCGTCAGACAGGGCACGGCGCCCGCTTCGACCGCCAACGCGTCCTCGGAGCAGTCGCGGCCGCCCGCGATCCGATCGGTCGGCTGCCAGCACTCGGGCGCGAAGCTCAGCGCGCAGTCCTCTCCTTGCGAGGAGCTGCCCGCGATCCCTTCGAGCGACCACAGCTCGAGCTTGGCGAGGTTGCGCGGGTCGAGGTCGTACTTGTTGCTGAGATCGATCTCGAACTGCTGGCAGGCGCCGATCCGAAGGTTGTCGGTCGGGTAGCCGCTGCCGGGGATCACGTGGAATTCCGGGGTCTCGAACCCGTAGCGCAGCTCGTCGAGGTGGTTGCCGACCTTGTCGCGGACCTGCTCGCCCTCGCTCGAGAACACGACCGTGTAGGTCGAGCCCGAGCACATCCCGCGATCGAAATTTTCATAGAGCTCGAAGAAATCGCGGCGATCGATCGAGCTGCCGTCGTGCATGCGCCAGCCGTCCTGCACGCTCCGACCGCCGATGAGGTCGGGGCTGATCGCGTTCTCGGCACACGACTCGACCAGCGAGCGCGGTTGGTTGCCGACGTCACCGGGTCGCCATTGCACGCCCTTGAGCGCCGGATCGTAGACGACCCCGCCGACCTTGATCACGTGCCGAGTCAGGTAGGCGCCCTCGTTGCTCTCGCCCTCGCTGCGCTCGAGCTTGCCCCAAGGCGCCGTGCAGAACTTCTCGACCAGATCGGCGCACTGCTGCGACTGCTGGCTCGGATCGCCGCAGTGGCAGTCGCGGTAGTCGGCGGGCAACGATTGATCGCGATCGAAGCGCGGGACCGGGACGACCTGGGGCTGAAAGAGCGGATCGCAGAGGCCATCCGGGCTGCCGAGGCTGGCTTGGCAGGCCTCGCTCGCGCTGAGGATCCCGTCCGGGTACTCGCCCACGTCGGCCCGCGCGAGTCGATTGCCGCGCTCGATCGTCGCGCACGACTGCGTGACGGGATCGCAGGCCTGGAAGTCTTCGCTCGCGATGAAGCAGGCGCCCGCGCCCTTGTCCTTGAAGCGACGATCGACGCAAGCGCCCGCGAGCCCGAGCCCATCGGCGGGCTTGCAGCCGACGAACCACTCGGCCTTGCAGTGGCCCTCGCCGCAATCGGGCGTCTCGGGCGTGCAGGCGACGCCCTCGGGCGTCTCGCCGATGCAGACGCTGCCCGAGTCGCCGCCGAGCGCATGGTCGCAGTCGGCGTCGGTCTGACAGCGCAGCCCCTCTGGCTCGGCGCCAGGCGGGCGCAAGTCGGGGTGGGTCTCGCGGATCTTGTCGTAGAGGGGCAGCCGCCAGGTCTCGACCTGCCCGAACCATTCATAGGCGAAGCGGCTGATCTCGAACGAGCGATCGACGTCGGTCACGAACTCGGCGCAGTCCTCGTAGACATTGCCCGTGGGATCGCAGCTGATCGCCTCGCTCGGGCTCCGCCGCGCTCCGCCTTCGCCGACCCGACCATACTTGGCGACGTTGACCGCCAGCTCGTAGTCGCACACGTTGCAGCAGGTATCCGGCCCCGAGTCGGGCGCCGAGCAGCCCGCGACTCGCCAGTCGGTCTCGCCCCGATACGAGTCGACCCGACCCTCGACCTGCATCTCGAGCGGCCAACGCCGACCCTCGGCGTCGACCCGAAACCCGTCGCAGGCGCCCGCCGTCAGGGCCTCGGCGTCGAAGTCGATGCCCTGCGCGCGCAGGTTGTCGACGCAGCCGAGGTTGACCGAGCGCGTGACCAAGTCGGCCGTGTCGCCCGAGGTCGCTCGATAGTCGCCGTTGAAGCGAGTGATCGGCCCTTCGAGGTGGGCGATCTTGGTCTTCCAATCGTAGACCTCGAATAAGTTCGGGTTGCTGGGCTGCTTGCGAATCAGCTCGACCGTGGTCGGATCGAGCAAATTGTTGAACACGAATTCGAGCCCGTCGACGCTGACCAAGGGCGAGATCTTGCACCACTCTTGGGCCCCACGGATCGCCAGATCGGGGTTGGTCGCCTCGCTGCTCTCGATGCACGCGCCGATCTCGTCGATGAAGTAGAGCCCACGATCGCGGCCGGGCGCGAGCAGGTGGATCCGGCGATTCGCGTAGTTGCGGGCCGTCAGGCTCTCGAGCACGAGCTGGTCGGGATCACAGATCCCGCAGTTGGTGTCGGAGATGCACGCGCCGGTCGAGACCAGCAAGCCGATCGGCAGCGCGAGCGTGAGCAGCAGCGAATCCATGCGAACCATGAGCGGGCCTCCGGGTGCCAACGGGGGTCGTGCAGGGCCGCTTACGAGCTAAATTCAGTCACTCGAGAGGTTCGCTGCCAGGCTCGTGATGGCCGAGCGCAGCCATGATGCGCTCTGCCGTAGCCCGCAGCGCGTCCGCGTTGGTGTGGTCGCCGGATTCGGCCAGGCCGAGAAGCACCTCGTGTGTGCGGGCAAGCCATGGCATGAGCTCGCGGTGGACCACCCCACTGGCGAGCATCTCGTCGAGCGTAGCGAGGATCGCATCGGGGACCAGGGTCCTCGTGGCTTCGGCCGCCGCGAGGATCGTGGCGATCATGCGCAGTTGCGAGTCCACGAGGGCGAGGACCAATGAAGGAGAGCTGGCTTCGAAACGATCGATGACTGCACGGTAGCGCGACTGCTTGTCCGCGGCATCGTCGGGTCCCCAGACCGCGAGTTCGATCTCGAGCAGCTCGGCGTCGGGCAGCCCGAGCTCGCGCTCGACCTCGCACGCCCGACGAAGATGCTCGTGGGCAGCGTCGATTCGTTGGCGCGCGATGGCGGCCTCCGCTCGACCGCGCTCGACCAGCGCGCGCAAGAGTAAATCGCCATGGGCGACCGGCTGCTCGAGCAGAAGAGCGAAGCTCGCATCGGCGGCATCGAACTCGCCCAAACAAACCTGCACCCATGCCCAGAGCAGCTCTGCACGAGCGCCCACCGGGCTCGAGGGGTCACGGTCCAGGGTTGCGAGCATGGCGAGCGCGTGCGGCCAGTCGCCGTACTCGAGGGCGCACGCACAGCGAGTCACGCGAAGCGCCTGCGAGTCGCCGATCGCCTCGGTCGGCGAGAACATGCGTTCCACAGCCTGGGAGTCCTCGGGAACGAGCTTGTTCGCAAACTCGCGCTGAATGTCGAGCAGTTCGTCGAGTTGATCTCGAACGTCGAAGTCCTCCTGCGTGCGGGCCCACCGGGTTTTCGCCGTGTCGAAGAGCTCGAGCGTCTCCTCCATCTCGTCGAGCTTTTCTGCGAACGAGGTGGCTTGCTCGAAGTCGTCGCGACGCAGAGCGAGGAGCGCT
>JAMHUH010000228.1:0-9725 GCA_035904925.1 Nannocystaceae bacterium | reverse complement strand
GAGGACCCGGCCTATCGGACCGACGGCACGGCCAACCCTGCGGTCGGCGACATCGACATGGACGGACTGCCCGAGATCGTGGTCGGCGGGCCGGGCAAGCACTTGGTCGCGATCGACAACGACGGCACGCCGCTGTGGAACTCGGCCGACTACGTGGGCGGCGACACCAGCGGGTCGACGGCGATCGCCAACATGGACGGGCTCGGGGCGCCCGAGATCATCTTTGGCGCTGCGGTCTTCGCCAACGACGGGACCAAGGTCTGGGAGGGCAACGCCGGCATCGGCTACGAGGGCCAGGGCCCGATCTCGTGCATCGCCGACCTCGACGGCGATCTGCGGCCCGAGCTGATCGGCGGGCGCACGGCCTACAAAACCACGGGCACGGTGCTCGGTGGTGACTTCACCGGCACGGTCTATTGGCAGTCCTCGCTCGGCGACGGTCGCTGCGGCGTGGCCGACTTCGACGGCGACGGCCTGGCCGAGGTCATCTTGGTCCGCGCCGGCACCATCTACGCGCTCGATGGCCAGACCGGCGCGACGATCGCGAGCATCCCGATCCCGGGCACGCCGGACCTCGGCGGCGCGCCCAACATCGCCGACTTCGACGGCGACGGCCAGCCCGACATCGGCACCGCCGGCTCGACCCGCTACGTCGTGGTCACCTTCGACGGGACCACCTTCACCGAGCTGTGGCGGGCCGTGACCGAGGACGACTCGTCGCGGATCACGGGCTCGTCGGTGTTCGACTTCGACGGCGACGGCCAGAACGAGGTCATCTACAACGACGAAAAATTCCTGCGCATCTATCCGGGCGTCGAGCCCGACTGCCAGGTCGACCCGCCCGGCCCGCTCTGCGACGGCGTGATGGACGAGAGCGAGCTGCTCTTCAAAGACCCGAACACCTCGCGGACCCGGACCGAGTATCCGGTCGTCGCCGACGTCGACGGCGACTTCAAGGCCGAGCTGGTGTTCTCGAGCAACTCCGACATCGCCTGGGGCCTCGACGCCGGCATCGAGGTCTGGGGCGACGCGCTCGACAATTGGGTCAGCACGCGGCCGGTCTGGAATCAGCACAGCTATCACATCACCAACGTCGGCATCGACGGCAGCATCCCCTTGGTCGAGGCGAGCTCGTGGCTGACGCCCGAGGGCGACCCCTTCAACAACTACCGCTGCAACGTGCAGGGCGGCTCGAACTTCTGCGCGCCCAACCTCGAGCTCTTCGATCTGCGCGCCGACGAGATCGACTGCCCGAACCTCGACCTGAGCGTCGACGTGGTCAACATCGGCTGCCTCGGCGTCGGCCCAGGCGTGAACGTCTCGTTCTTCTCGCAAGACCTCGGCTTCCTCGGCACGGTCCAGACCAAGGGCGCGCTGGCAGCCGGGGCCAAGGAGACCGTCACGCTCGAGGCGGCGCAGCAAGAGTCGTCGGCGATGATCTGGGCGATCGTCGACGAGGACATGCTCGGCCAGGGGGCGCTCAACGAGTGCGACGAGGACAACCAGTCCGAGACCGTGCTGGTCTGCATTCCGATCGGCTGAGGCCGATCGGGCGAAGGGGGCAGCGGCGCGAGCTTCACGCCTCGACGTCCGTGACGGTCGTCGCTAAACTCGAAGCGTGCATCTGCGAGGCATCGGCATCGAAAACCTCCGCTCGATCCGCGAGCTCGAGTGGAGCTTCGACGAGGGTGCGGAGGCGGGCTGGCACGTCGTACTCGGCAACAATGGCTCGGGGAAGAGCTCGGTGCTGCGGGCGATCGCGCTGGGGATGCTGACGCCTCGAGATGGCGAGGCGCTTCGGCAGGACACCCATCGCTGGGTTCGTCGTGGCGCCGAGAAATTCGAGATTCGGTTGGCGATGAGCGACGCCTCGTCCACGAATTTGAGCAGTGGCGCCAAGTCGTACGAGCGGTACATCGCCGAGCAATCCGACATTCGAAATCTCAAGCGCCAAATCTGGTCGGAAGCACGGGATGAGTCTCCCGGTGAGCAACGCTACTTTTCATCGAGCTTCGGCCCCTTTCGCAGGCTCGGCTCTCGGCATCGCGCGAAGCCCGAAGTGCCCGTCGCGGTCGCGCGACATCTCAGCTTGTTCGGCGAGAACGACGAGCTCGTCGACGGCCTCGAGTGGCTGCAAGACCTCGAATTCCGCGCGCTCAAGGCTCGCGAGCGCGGCACCGAATCGACCGAGCAAGCGGCGCTGCTGCTCCCTCGCATCCGTGCATTCGTCAACGAGACGGGCTTGCTGCCCTTCGGCGCTCGGCTCGGCGACATCACGCCCGATGGCGTGCAGTTCGTCGATGGTTCGGGCATCGAGCTCGCGGTCGAGGAGCTCAGCGACGGCTACCGCTCGACGATCGGGCTGACCTTCGAACTCATCCGCCAGCTCGCCGAGCACTACGGCGCCAACGCGATCTGGTCGAGCGCGAGCGAGGGCCCGCCGACCATCACCGCCGCCGGCATCGTGTTGATCGACGAGGTCGACGCGCACCTGCACCCGAGCTGGCAGCGTGACATCGGCGGGTGGTTCACGTCCTGGTTCCCCAACATCCAGTTCATCGTCACGACGCACAGCCCATTGATCTGCCAGGCTGCGGTGCGGGGCTCGATCCTTCGCTTGCCCGACCCCGGGCAGGACGAGCTCCCGCGAGTCGTCACGGGTTTGGAGCGCGAACGCCTGCTCTTCGGCAACGTGCTCGATGCCCTCGCGACCGAGAGCTTCGGTCGAGTGCCGACGCGCTCGGACGCGGGCCGGCGCAAGCTCGAGCGCCTCGCCGAGCTCAACCAAAAGTCGCTGCGCGAAGGGCTCGACGAGACCGAGCTCGACGAGCGCGAGCACCTGCTCGAGATCCTGCCGACTCGCCGTGATGGAGCTCTGGACGCGGCGGAATGATCCTCCTGCGTGACGAGCCGCCTCCGAACGCGGCGCTCGAGCAGCTCCGAGCCTGGCAGACCGAAGTCGATGCGATCCTCGACTACGCGGCTCGAGTCGCGCAAGCCGATGCTCGATTCAACAGCCGCAATCGAGCTGACAACTCGACCTTCGCGGCCGTGCGTGGCGCGTTGGCGGCGATGTCCCAGCATTGTGTTTATTGCGAAGATTCTCGCGCGCACCAGATCGATCACGTTCGACCTCGCTCCGCCTACCCCGAGCAGGTGTTCGTTTGGCCGAACATGCTCTGGGCCTGCGGCATCTGCAACAACCGCAAGCTCGCCAAACACGCGATCGTGATCGACGGGCAGATCGTGCAATTCCGGCGCAAGCGAGGCGATCCGATCGCTCCGCCGCCCCCGGGACCGACGGCGCTGCTCGACCCGCGCGTCGAAGACCCAATGCAATTCATGCTTCTCGATCTCGAGAATGCATTCGAATTCGTCGCGCTGCCCGGGCTCGGCTCGGTGGAAAGTGCACGAGTCGACTTCACCATCAACGAGGTGCTCCGTCTCAACGACTCCCCTTTCCCCGACCAGCGCCTCGAAGCCTACAATGACTTTCGCGCAGGCTTGAACGAGTACATCCGCTGGCGAACTCGCGGCGAGAGTCAGCAACGCCTCGATAGCCTGCGAGTCCGCTTCGCTCGTCGTCGCCATCCGAGTGTCTGGCGCGAGATCCAGCGCCAAATGCAGGCGCTGCCTCGCCCCCAATCGCTCGATCGCGACTTCGCCGAGCTCTTCGAGGCGCTGCCCGAGGCGCTGAACTGGTAGGGCCTCCTGCCTGGGCTCGGATCCGTCAGGTTGAATCGGCGAGCGATTCGAAGGCGACGCGCTCGAGCGGCCCTGGCTCGCTGGCCAAGCGCGAGAGATCGAAACCATCGATCAGCTCGTGCGCCTCGACGCGCAGCTCGACCCCCGGCTCGAGCAAGCCACACGAGCGGGCCAGCGCGGCGACGACCAAGCGCGGATCGACGCCGCGCTCGCGCAGCTGGCCGAGGTCGGGCGCTCCGTCGCGCTTGCTCAGTTTCTCGCCGCGCAGCCCGAGCAGCAGCGGGACATGAGCGTGGATCGGCTCGGGCAGACCGAGCGCGCGCTGCAAGAGGATCTGTCGAGCGGTGCTGTCGAGCAGGTCGGCGCCGCGGGTGACATGGGTGATCGCCATCGCGGCGTCGTCGACCACGACGGCGAGCTGATACGCCCAGGCTCCGTCGCCGCGGCGGAGCACGAAGTCACCGACCTCGCGCGCGACGTCCTGGCAGCGGCGACCGAGCACGCGATCGTCGAAGCAGACCTCGCCAGCCGGCACGCGCCAGCGCAGGCTCGCAGGTCGATCGGGATGGCTCGGCGCCGCGCGACAGGTGCCGGCGTAGATCGGCTCGGCGCCGTGCGGCGCGACCGAGCTGTCGCGCAGCTCTTTGCGGGTGCAGGTGCATGGATAGGTGTCGAGCCGCTCGAGCGCGGCCTCGTACCACGCGTGCCGCTCGGACTGCCGGTAGGGCCCATGCGCACCGCCGACGTCGGGGCCTTCGTCCCAGTCGAGGCCGAGCCAGCGAAGGTCGTCGAGCTGGCTGCGCTCGTGCTCGGGCTTGCTGCGCTGGGGATCGAGATCTTCGACGCGCAGGACGAACACCCCACCCGCGGCTCGGGCCTGCAACCACGCGAGCAAGGCGGTGCGGACGTTGCCGAGGTGGAGGCGGCCGCTCGGGCTCGGGGCGTAGCGGCCACGCAGGCGAGCCGACTCGGACGCGGGCGCCGACGCAGAAGGCGAGGTCGGGGTCACGGGCTGGGTCGGGGCAAGAAGCGGCTGGGCAGCGGGTTCTCGGGGCTCTCGTCGGTCCAGCAGACCGCGGCGATCCACCAGCGCACGCCGTCCTTGACCAGCTGCAAGGAGTTGACCCCGCGGACGATCGGGCGATCGTCGGCGCTGCGCTCGTAGGAGCTGAACACCTGGGCGAGATCGCCGAAGACCTCGGTGCGCCGGACCAGCTCGTGCTCTTCGAACGCACGCAGGTGGCCGGCGTCGACCATCGCTTGGGTCCGCTCGATGAAGGCGTCGACCGGGCTCGCGACCATCGCCGGAGCCTCGCGCTCGCTCGGCGGCAGGCTGGTCATGCGAGGATCGATGCGGATCAGCAGGGCCGCGGGATCGAAGAGGCTCCGAAAGCGCGCCCAGTCTGGGGCTCCGCCGCTCGGAAACGACACCGACGCGTAGAGCGCTACGACGATGCCGTCGATCGAGTCGACGTCGGCGGTCGAGTGCATGCCCGCACGAGGCTAACACTGTGCACTGGAACACAGCCAGCCTGCCGATCGGGGGATTGTCGGTCGCGACGAAAGGTGGCATTTGCGGGGCATGGCCGACCGGCTCGACATCTCGCAACGCAAAAAGGACCATCTGGCGCTCTGCGCGGGTGACAAGGTCGGTTTTCGCGAGAAGACGGCCCTCTTCGAACAGGTCGAGCTGGTCCACTGCGCGCTGCCGGAGATGCACGCCGACGACGTCGACTCGCGGATCGATCTGCTCGGCAAGACCCTGAACGCGCCCGTGGTGATCTCGGCGATGACGGGCGGCACCGACGAGGCCGCGCGCATCAACCAGGATCTCGCGCAGGTGGCCGACGAGCTCGGCCTCGCGATCGGGCTCGGCAGTCAGCGGGCGATGTTCGAGCGGCCCGAGACCACGTGGACCTTCACGGTCCGCGAGCGTGCGCCCAACGTGCTGCTCTTCGGCAACCTCGGGCTGGTCCAAGCCCGCAAGATGACGACGGCGCAGATCCGTCAGCTCTGCGCCGACGTCGGGGCCGACGCGCTGTGCATCCACCTCAACCCGGCGATGGAGATCGTCCAGCCGGGTGGCGATCGCGACTTCTCGGGCGGGCTCGATCTCTTCCGTCGCTTGGTCGAGGAGCTCGGCGTGCCGGTGATCGCGAAAGAAACTGGCAGCGGCTTGTCGCGCTCGGTCGCGCAGATGATCCGCTCGACCGGCGTCGAGCACTTCGACGTCTCGGGCGCAGGTGGGACCAGCTGGGTGGCCGTCGAGGCCCACCGGGCCGAGGCCGATCAGCGCGCGCTGGCCGAGGAGCTGTGGGACTGGGGCATCCCGACCGCCGCGTCGCTGCTGCAGCTGCGCGGGCTCGGGGTCAAGGCGATCGCCACCGGCGGGCTGCGAACGGGCACCCACGTGGCCAAGGCGGTCGCGCTCGGAGCCGCGGCGGGCGGGCTCGCGGCGCCGGTGCTCAAGGCTCACCGCGCCGAGGGCATCGAGGGCGCGCGCAACTTCCTCTCGGGCGTGGTCCGAACGGTCCGGGCGCTGATGTTGCTGACCGGCTCGCGGACCGTCTCCGAGCTCCAGCAAGCCCCGATGATCCTCGGCCCCGAGCTGGCCGCTTGGCGGCCCTGAGTCGATGCCGAACGAACACGCCACTCGTCCGCCCGTGGCGGAGACGCTGCGCCTGCACGAGCGCGCCGAGGCCTGCGGCAAGGTCATCTTGCTCGGCGAGCACTCGGTGGTCTATGGCCACCCGGCGCTCGCGGCTGGGCTGGCCCGCGGGCTCGAGCTGCACGCGACCCCGCTCGACCAACCCAGCGATCCAATCTGGCTCGAGATCCCGGCGTGGGACATCGATCTGCGGCTCGAGGCGGACAGCGAGCATCCGGTCGCGCGCGCCTGCCTCGAGGTCCTGACCCACTGCGACGGGCCGCTCCGTGGCTGGCGGATCCGCGGCGAGTCGCGGATCCCCGCGCGAGCTGGGCTCGGCTCCTCGGCGGCGCTCTGCGTGGCGTTGGCCCGGCTCGTGCTCGGCCCCGAGGGCGAGCTCGAGCACGTGGTCGAGGCCTCGATGGCGGGCGAGCGCGTGTTTCATGGCAACCCCTCGGGCATCGACAGCGAGGTCGCGGCTCGCGGTGGCGTGCTCGCGTTCGTTCGCCAGCGCAGCGGCGACGCGCCCGGCAGCCAGATCGAAGCGGTCGCGCTCGACCACCCGCTCCAGCTGGTCGTGATGCCCAGCGGCGTACCCCGACAGACGGCCGACTTGGTCGCGCGGGTCCGTCAGCGTCGCGATCGTTTGCCCACGGTGATCGACCCGGTGCTCGCGGCCCTCGGCGCGCTGGTCCATCGCGGTCGCGCGGCGCTCGAGCGCGGCGAGCTCGACACGCTCGCCGAGCTGACCCGCGTCGCCCACTCGTTGCTCGCGGCGCTCGACGTCGGCCACCCGGCGCTCGATCGCCTGTGCAGCGCGGCGGTCCGCCATGGCGCGCGCGCGGCCAAGCTGACCGGCGCGGGCGGAGGCGGCTGCTGCTTCGCGCTGTGCGAGAGCCCCAGCCAGGCCGCGGCAGTCATCGCCGGGCTCGAAGCCGAGTTCCCTGCCCTCGCCGCCGATCCGGCCACCCGACCCTTCGCGATCGAAGTCGACCCGAGCAAGCCATGACCATTCGCAGCGCCCGCGCGACCGCCCATTCGAACATCGCCCTGGTCAAGTATTGGGGCAAGCGGGACGGCGCCGATCCGGCGCTCAACTTGCCCGCCGTCGGCTCGCTCTCGATGACCCTCGACGAGCTGCGCAGCGTGACCGAGCTCCACGCCGACACCGCCGACCGCTTCGTGCTCGACGACGTGATGCTGACCGGCAAGCCGGCGACCAAGGTGTTCGCCCACCTCGACCTGATGTGGCGGCGCAGCGGCTGGCCGAGCGCGCGCCCGCCTTGTCGCGTGGTCTCGACCAATCACCTGCCGACCGCGGCCGGCTTGGCCAGCTCGGCCTCGGGCTTCGCCGCGCTGACGGTCGCGGCCGCGGGCGCGTTCGGGCTCGCGACCAAACTCGGCGACGCGAACGACCCGGTCCGCGGCGTGCTCTCGGCCCTGGCTCGGCAAGGCTCGGGCAGCGCCGCGCGATCGCTCTGGGGTGGGTTCGTCCGGCTCGACGCGGGCAGCGACGACCAAGGCCGCGACTGCATCGCCCGACCGATCCAGCCCCGCGATCACTGGCCGCTGAAGCTCTTGGTCGTGCACACGGCCCGCGGCGCCAAGGCGATCGCGTCGACCGGCGGCATGGAGTCCTCGCGGCTGACCTCGCCCTACTATCCGGCGTGGGTCGAGACCTCGCCGGCCGACCTCGACGCGGCCGAGCAGGCCCTGGCGCAGCGCCAGCTCGCGCTGCTCGGTGAGGTCATGGAGCACTCGTGCTTCAAGATGCACGCCTGCATGCTGGCCACGCGCCCGCCGCTGGTCTACTGGAACGGGACCTCGCTCGAGGTCATCCGCGCGGTCTGGCTGGCCCGCGAGCGCGGGTTGGCGGGCTGGGTGACCTCCGACGCCGGGCCCCACGTCAAGGTCTTGTGCGATGCTGGCCAGGCCACCGAGCTCGCGCGCGTGCTCGCGGCGGTGCCCGGCGTGCACGAGGTCCAAGCGGTCGCGCCCGGCCCCGACGCCAGCCTCGAGCTGCTCTGATCCCACGATCGACGATCCCCCAATGAGCGAGATGAGCGAGTCAGCGACCACCCACACGGGCCCCGTCTCGGCCCCCGGCAAGGCCTTTCTCATCGGCGAGTACGCGGTGCTCGAGGGCCACGAGGCGATCGTCACCGCGGTCGACGTCCGCGCCTACGCACACACGCCGCGGGTCGAGCACGGCGAGCAGCCCAGCCCCGACAGCCCCTTCGTCGCGGCAGCCGTCGAGCTGACCACCGGCTGGCTGCGCGGGCGCAGCTTGCCGGTCCCCGATCCCGAGCTGCTCCCGGTCGTGACCACGGTCGGGTTCACGGCTGGCTCGCGCAAGCTCGGCTTGGGCTCGAGCGCGGCGGTCACCGCCGCGGTGGTCGGCTGGTACCTGCGCTCGGCCGGGCTCGACATCCGCCACTCGACCACGCGTCAGGCCGCGCTCAGCCTCGCTCGCGAGGCCCACACGATCGCGCAAGACGGCCGCGGCAGCGGGGCCGACGTCGCGACCGCGGTCTTCGGTCGGACCATTCGCTTCTCGCGTGAAGGCGTGCAGCCGCTGGCCTTGCCGCCCTGGCTGACGATCGGCTTCTTCGACGCGGGCGCGCCAGCCTCGACCAGCTCCTTCGTCAAGGCGATCGAAGCGGGGTCCGAGAACCAGCGCGGGCTCTACGAAGAGGCCATCGCCCAGATCGCCTCGGCCAGCCGTCGCTTCCAGTCGGCGCTGGTCGGTGACTCCTCGACCGAGCAGGCCTTCGGCGACATCCAAGCCGCCTGTCGCATGCACGTCGGTGGGCTGCACAAGCTGCAAGACCTCGCCAACGCGCCGATCATGACCGAGCGGATCGAGACGATCGTCGGCGCGGCCGAGTGGGCCAACCTCGCGGCCAAGCCGAGCGGCGCCGGCGGTGGCGACCTCGTCGTCGTCTTCGCCCGCGACATCGCCGAGCTCGATCGCCTCGCCGTCGAGCTCTTCCATCAGCACGGCCTCGCGCTGGTCCGCAAGCTCGAGATCGACGCCGACGGCCTGCGGCCCGAGACCCGACCGCCGTCCAACTCGCGCATCCAGGGCCTCTTCAAGCTCAGCATCGCGGGTCGGCGCAAGGCGGTCGCGGCCGCGTCGGGCCTGCCGCTCGAGCGCTTCGCCGACGCCGACGCCAGCGCGCTCGATCCCGAGACCGCCGATCACATGATCGAGAACGTGATCGGCTGCCTCGCGATGCCGATGGGCGTCGCGACCAACTTCAGGATCAACGGCCGCGACTACCTGGTCCCGATGTGCGTCGAGGAGGCCTCGGTCGTGGCCGCGGCCTCCAACGCGGCCAAGATGGTCCGGGCCGGCGGCGGGTTCTCGGGC
>JAMHUH010000227.1:0-5638 GCA_035904925.1 Nannocystaceae bacterium | reverse complement strand
GATCTGCCGGATGCTGTCCGGCGGGCGTAGGGGCAAGCGATCCTGGCGGGGGCAACTTCACCGTGCCGAGGACCCGCGCTCGTCGACCTCGATGGGGCACGTGCAGTCGGATGAAGAGGATCGATAATATCGGTGAGTGACATCGACCCAAGTCAGCTCGAGAAAATCAACGCCGCCATGACTCCGGAGCGCGTACTCCCGCCCGCCGGGCATGACCAGCTTTCCCGCCTCCGATACGAAAAATTGCAGCGGACGCCCATCGCCCACACGAAATTTTTTCCCTCGATTTGGAACATGCCCCTGCCTGAACAGCGACACCACGTCCCCTGGGCACGATCCTCGATTGATCCATTCGCAGCGTGCGAACCGAGCGAGCCGCATTTCATGAGCGGGCACCCAAGGGCCGCGGACGGCGAGCTGATTTGTGGATGATCACTGCTCTGCGTGCCCGAGGACTCGCCACGATGGCCGGGCGAGGGTGGTGGTGTGCAGCCGCAAGCGAGCACCAGAACGGTCACCTCGCCCAGCTTGGCGATCGAACGAAGAGTCGGCGTCTGCATCGTCAGGAGCGCGCGCCGCCTCAGGCCGGAGACGGCGGGCGGCATCGCGGTGATCGTATCTCCTGCGGCCAGCTCCGACCAGTCGGAGGTCCAGCATGGTCGCCAGAGGCCGCGCCTCACTTTTCGTGCAAGGCCGCCGGGCCGCGGCCGACAAGCCTGGGTGCATGACTGCGCCGCGATCCGTCGTCCCTGGTCGGCTCTGCTTCGTCACCGCCCGCGCGGTGTGCCGGATGTTCAGGTTCGTGCCCGTCGCCGAGGTCGTCCGGGTCTTCGAGTATCTCTTCGCTGTCGCGGCTGCGCGCTATCGGATGGACGTGCACGAGGTGCTCTGCATGTCCAACCACTTTCACGTGCTGATGACCGACGTGGATGGGGTGTTGCCCGAGTTCATGGGGTACTTCAACTCGATGTTGGCGCGGTCGTTGAATGCGATGCGGGGGACCAGCGGGTCGGTGTTCGAGAAGGAGTACAGCGTCGTCGAGGTCACCGACGACGAGAAGGCGATCGAGCACGCGATGTATACGCTTGCGAATCCCTGCTCCGCGAACTTGGTGCGCAGGTCGAAGCATTGGCCGGGGTTCTCGACGCTTCGGATGAAGTATGGGGATACGCGGACGATCGAGCGGCCGAGGATCGGGCTGTGGAAGCGAGAGGCGCGAGTCGAGAATCGACGGAGGAAGAAGAAGCGCGATCCGAAGCGAGCGTGGCGGCGCGGGAAGCCGAGCGTGTTGCCGGATGTGATCGAGTTCGAGCTCGTGCGGCCGCCGGTTCGTCGGGCGCTGGGCGATCGGGAATTGCGGGCGGAGATCTTGGCGCGCCTCGATGCGCGCGAACTGGAATTGATCAGGGAGCGGGAGGATCGGGGGACGGAGGTGTTGGGCGTCGCGCGGGTGCTGGCGCAGCCTTGGTATGGGTTTCCGGGTCGGCCGGAGGATCTGTTCGGGACGAGCCCGGGCGTGTCGGGCAAGAGCAAGTGGGCGCGGATCGAGGCGCTTCAGCGCAAGGTGGAATTCGTGCTGGCGCATGCTGTTGCGCGGGCGCGGTTTCTCGCCGGCGAGCGGGATGTCGTCTGGCCCTTCGGGACGTGGTTGATGCGTGTCAGGCTCGGATTGCCCTGCGCGCCCGGGCCGTCTTGAGCGAATGCGCGGTTGTTGTTGGGCGGGCACGGCGACCCGCCTGCTCGTGTTGGTTGGGCTGCGAAATTGGGTGATCTTCGCCACGAATTGGCCCGTGGACGCGACGCGTTCGTGGTCGATCACGTGGGGTCGAGAGGCAATTTCTAGAGCTTGGAGCCGCCGCTCCCCCGGCGTCACTCCCGCTTCGCGAAGGACCTGCGGGAAGGGGGGCACGACCAGCTCCGAAAGTCCGGCGTCGCTCCCGCTTTGCGAAGGACCTCCGGGAAGGGGGTCCGCGGGGGGGGAAGGGAGGGATCACTCCTGCCCAGTATTCGCAATCAACACCCGGAACCACTCCGCCGGAGTATCCGTGCACAGCACATCATACAAATGCCCAGCCTCGCCAACCCAAACATCCGTCCCCGGATCCCCACCCACGATCGCATGGTCACCCGAGAACATCACGACCGCCTCCCCACCGAGTTCGAACGCCAACCCAAGCCGCTCGAGGTCCCCGCAGCCCGCGGGCTGAGGCGTACAAACACCCGAGACCGTGCTGATCGGAAAAGGCAGCTCGAACAAATAGGGCTCGGGCGGCAAGAGCGAGTCGCCGTCGATCAGCGTGAGCAGGTGGCCGCCGACCTCGAGGTCGAGGCGCAGGTAGCTGTTGAACCACCACGGACCCTCGGACACGTAGCGCAGGTTGATCAACGCGCCCTCGCTCAAGGGCGGGATCAGCATCGGGTCGGCGAGCACGCTGATGCTGACCGGGCCGGTCGAGTCGGGGCAGTCGAGCGAGAGCGAGAGCCCGTCCACGGTGTCGAAGCTGAGCAGGCTGCACGACCAGGTCAGGTCGGCGTCCCAGGGATCGATGTCGGGGATCTCGATCTGGTAGCTGAAGTCGGCCGGCATCTCGGGCACCGGCGGGCACTCGTCGGTGCTGGTGTCGGTCGAGTCGGTCGAGTCGGAAGACGAGCCGGTGTCGGAAGACGAGCCGGTGTCGGAAGACGAGCCGGTGTCGGAAGACGAGCTGGTGTCGGAAGACGAGCCAGTCTCGGACGACGAGCCCGTGTCGGAGGACGAGCCGGTGTCGCCGACCTCGTCGTCACCCTCGGTGGTGATGTCGATGACACAGCCCGCGATGCCGAGCAACGTCAGCGGCAGCCAAGTAAGCGCAGAAATTCGCATGAACGAGCTTTAGCGGATCGAGCGGCGTTTCGCACCTGGCGAAACCAATGCGTGCTCGATCGCTAGCAGGCGTCTAGACGCGGCCGGCTCGAGGTTCGATGCTCTGGGTCATGACCGAGAGCAAGACCTGGGAAGTCGGCGTCGAACTGTCCGAAGATCACCTCGGCCCGCTGCGTTTCGTGGCCGCGCTCGCGCAGCCGGATGACCGGATCGTCGGGCTCCACGTGATGCCCGAGGCGGTCCGGCTGCATCCGCTCAGCAAGCCCGAACACCTCGCGACCATTCGCGCGCAGGTCGAGTCCGACGTCGCGCTCTTGCTCGAGCGCGCAGGCGCCAGCAGTCGGATCGAGGTCGAGGTGGTCGAGGACGATCATCCCGAGCTCGCCTTGACCGAGTACGCCGAGCGCGAGCACGTCGAGGGGTTGATCGTCGGCCGCCGAGCGCGACGCGACGAGGATCCGCTGATTCGTCTGGGCGAGATCAGCCGTCGAGTGCTCCACCGCCTGCCGGTGCCGGTGATCGTGGTCCCGCCCGACTTCGGCGAGGACGGGGCCGGGCTCGACCCGGGGCCAGTCTTGCTCGCGACCAACCTCGACGAGCACTGCGCGGTCGCGGCGAAATTCGCCAAGCAGCTCGCCGCTCGGCTCGGTCGCCCGCTCTTGGTCGCGCATGGGATCGAGGCGTTCAACTGGGGCGTCTCGTACATTCCCGCCGAGACCTTCGAGGTCATGCTCGAGCAGGCCCGCACCCGCGCGAGCGCCAAGCTGCACGCTTGGGTGGTCGAGCAGGGGCTCGAGGGCGCCAGCGAGCTGGTCTTCCTCGGCGACCCGGCCCGAAATCTGTCGAGCTTGGTCGACGATCACCAAGCCGCGCTGCTGGTCACGGGCTCGCGCAAGCTCGGACCGATCGAGCGGATCTTCTTGGCCAGCATCAGCAGCGAGCTGGCCGCCTCGACCCGCTGCCCGACCGCGATCGTGCCTGGTTGAGGGCTGCGATCTCGAGCCAAGACGAGCATGACGAGCATGACGAGCAAGACGAGCGAAGGCGCGGACCCGCGATGCGGGCACGCGCCTTCGTTCGTGGCGGACGCCGGACTCAGAACTTCAGCTGAAACCCGCCCGGGCCGGCCGAGAGCCGCGAGTTGCGGCGCGACTTGGCGAGCAGCACCGAGCCGCCGATGCCCATGGCGAGGCCCGCGAGCTGCACGACGCCGACGAAGCCGAGGCCGAAGCCCGCGGTGGCCGAGTTGAGCCGCGAGGCGGCGATGAAGGGACCGGCGACGGGGATCAAGAGCGGACGGCCAATCTCGGGGTCGCCGACGTCGATCGCGAGCGCGGCCGAGCCCGCGGTGATCAAGTACGAGACACCGAAGATCGTGAAGCCCGAGATCGTCAGGCCGAGCCCGCGGTTGGGGTTGACCCGCGGCTGGATCGGCATCGGAGCGGGCGGCGGCGGACCGGGCTGAACATAGACCGGCGCGGGCACGGTCTGCGGCTGCGGCTCGACGTAGACCGGCGCGGGCTGAGGCTGGGGCGCGGGCTGGGGAGCGGGCTGGACCGCGATGCCCTCGGCAGGCGCGGGCGCAGGCGCAGGCGCAGGCGCAGGTGCGGGAGCCGGCTCGGGCGCAGCGACTGGTTGCTCGGGCGGCAACGCAGGCGGAGCGGCCATGGCCACGGCTGGGATCGCCCAGCTCACCGAGAGCGCGAGTGCGAGGGTGGAAGCAGTGACCAAGCGAGAGTTCGACGGTGTCATGGCGGTGTTCGTCCCAAGCGGACAGCTCCGGTTTAGCACGCTGAATCGACCCGCAAATGTAGTAATTCGCTGTGGCGAAGTGCAACGTGATCGCTCGGGCGCTGCATCGCGCGAGGTCGCCAGAACCTCGATCCATGCGCCTCCACGAGGGTTCACGTCGGCTCCCTCACAAGCCCGAAGGCGGGTCGACGTCGCGGGGTGATCGGGTTGTCGTGATGCCGACTGGACCCGATCCGTGGGACGCTGAGGCGCCCAGGCATGGACGCCCTCTTCATCATCGTCGCCGAGCTGCTGCTCTTGCCCCTGATCTTGTGGGCACTGATCGTCGTCGAGCTGGTGCTCGGCACCCTGGGCACCTTGGTCGGCATCGTCTTGGGTCGGCGTTCGCCGGGCGACCTCATCCGCCGGCAATGGTTGCGGCTGCGTCGACGCTTGGTCTGGAGCCTGCTCTTGCTCGCGCTCGGCCTGGTGCTCGTCGACCTGGTCTTCTTCGAGCCGCTGGTCAACGTCGTGCTCGGCTCGATCGACGACCGCGACGACCTCGAGGTCCGCTTCGCCCACGCCGAGGGCTCGTTCATCCTCGGCCGGATCGAGATCGACAAGCTCGAGCTCGCCGGGGTCCGAGGCGAGCTCGATGATCCCAACGCTCGCTTCGAACTCTCGTTCGATGCGCTGGTGATCGACATCGACACCGCCGCGCTGCTCGTCGCCGACTTCGCGATCGAGGAGCTCTCGCTCGACGGGGTCCACGGCAGCTTCGATCGCTTTCGGCGGGGCCCGCCCAAGCGCGCGCCCGAGCAGCCCGGGCCCGCGCGCGAGTTTCGGGTCGATCGTCTGCATGTCGGCGCGCTCGACTTGGTCGTCCGCGATCACGTCGGTGTCGATCCGGCCCTGGCCAAGCCGCGCGAGCTGGCGCTCGAGCTGGCCGAGCTCGACATCGGCCCCTTGCGCAGCGACTACGCGGCCTTCGACATGCTCTACCGCAGCCGCGGGCGCGGCTCGATCAGCGGGGTCGCGTTCGAG
>JAMHUH010000226.1:0-11156 GCA_035904925.1 Nannocystaceae bacterium | reverse complement strand
CAGCAGGTGTTCCGACCTTACGTGCCGCTCTGGCTGCTGCTGATCGCCGTGGCGGTCGTGGTCGCCGAGTTCCTCGGCCTCGGCGGCTGAGTCGCTGATACGCTCGCGAGCGCATGAGCGAGCTCGTCGAGCACCCCCGGCACCTGGAGTTGACCACCTTGATGACGCCGGACACGGCGAATTTCTCGGGCAAAGTGCATGGCGGCGCGCTGCTCAAGCACCTCGACGAAGTCGCCTACAGCTGCGCCGCCCGCTACTGCGGCCACTACGTCGTCACGCTCTTGCTCGACGACGCGCTCTTTCGTGGCCCGGTCCATGTTGGCGAGCTCGTGACCTTCAAGGCCTGCGTCAACCGAGTCGGCAAGACCTCGATGGACATCGGCATCCGGGTGATCGCCGAGAACCATAGGACCCGCGTCCAACGCCACGTGATGTCCTGCTTCTTCGTGATGATCGCAATGAGCGATGAAGGCGAGCCGACCGAGGTCGCGCCCTTCGTGCCCGAGACCGAGGAAGACCAGCGCCGCTGGGCGCAGGCCGAGCAGCGCCGAGCGCTGCGGCGGGGCTGAAGGGCTCAGGGGTTCTTGACCCGAAGCGTGAAGGTCCCCTCGAAGGGCACCAGCCCGCCCGGCCCGAGCGTGCAGGTGTTGATCGGCGCGCCGCCGTTCCACGAAATCTCGTGGGACTCGTCCCAATTGACGAACTTGCGCGGCTGGTTGTTGTAGGCGCCCTGGTACGAGGTCACGACCAGCTTGGGGTTGATGTACCAGTTGGGGTTGCTCGGGTAGATGACGACCACGTAGCCGTTGCCGAGCTCGGTGTTGCAGTAGAAGTTGTCGGCGCCGGGGTTGGCGTCCTTGCCGGCCACGAACAGGCGATCGCCGTTGTCGAGCACGACCAGGCGATCGTGGGAGTTCTCGTTGTATTCGATCGAGGAGTCGCCGGTGCTAGTGACCTGGTTCTGCGTCCAGTCGCCGATCATCATGCCCTGGCTGGTGTAGACGACGTTGCCCTCGGCGTCCTCGAGCTTGACGATGACCAGGCTGCCGGGCGAGTCGGCGCAGGCGTCGAACCAGTCGTTGCCGACCAGGTCGACGTCGGGGCCGTTGTGGACCTGCAAGCAGTACTCGGCGATGCAGTCGGCGTCGCAGCCGTCGTCGCTGACGTTGTTGCCGTCGTCGCAGCTCTCCATGCCGGTCCAGACGAAGCCGTCGCCGCAGGTGGCCGGCTGGCAGGAGCTCGGGCAGCCGTCGCTGTCGTCGAGGTCCCCGTCGTCGCAGGTCTCTTCGCCGACCCACAAGACGCCGTCGCCACAGGTCGCGGCGATGCAGCCATTGAGGCAGGCGTCGTTGTCCTCTTGGTTGCCGTCGTCGCACTCTTCTTCGCCAGTGCGGACGTAGCCGTCGCCGCAAAAGGCGAAGAGGCAGCCGGCGCAGTAGTCGGTCTGGTTGGTGTTGCCGTCGTCGCACTGCTCGCCATCGTCGAGCTTGCCGTCGCCGCAGGTCCCGAGCGTGCAGTCGTTCTTGCAGTCGTCGACCGGGTTGGTGTTGCCGTCGTCGCAGGACTCGACGCCCTCGTTGACGATCCCATCACCGCAGACGTTGTCCTTGCAGTCGTCGAGGCAGTAGTCGGTCTCGGCGTTGTTGCCGTCGTCGCACTCTTCGAACTGCGGGTTGACGTAGCCATCGCCGCAGACGTTGATCTGGCACTCGGGCGTGCACGCTCCGGTCGCCGAGTTGTTCGCTCCGAGGTCGCACTCTTCACCGGCCTCGACCTTGCTGTTGCCACACTCGCCGCTCGGCCCCTCGTCGGTCGCGTCGTCGGTCCCGACGCCATCGCCGGCCTCGAGCCCCGCGCTGAACTGCTCGGTGTCGCCACCCGTGCACGACGTGAGGATGGGGAGCGCGAGCAAGGCCAAGCCGACGCCGTGGGTGCGCAAGAGCTGAAAGTCAGGCATGCCACGACGCTAACCGAGCGCTCGCGCCCGCTCAACATCGCTCATGCGGACAATTCTCCGGATGTGGCGGTCGACTCGGGCGATTTGCTTCAGCGACGCCGCCGCGGAGAGAGGTCGATCTTCACGCCGCTCGGGCCTGGGGGGATCGTGGGCGAGAAGTCGTCGCGCAGCGCTGGCTGCTCGTCGGCTGGCGCTTCGCCGGTGTCGAGCTCGTTCGGATCGTCGTCTTCGGGCAGCTCGAGCAGGTCGGGCTCTTCGCCGCTGGCGCCGATCGGTTGGTCGAGCAGCTCGGCCTTGCGAGCGTCGCGTGCGGCTTGATCTTCCTTCTCGACCAAGGCCAACCAGCGCTCGTCGCTGACGCTGACGCTGCCGTCGGCCGCGACGGTGAAGGTCACCTTGGGCGCGGCCGGCCGGACGAAGGCCTCGGGCTCGGCCGGGATTCGAATCGCCCGGAACGCGGCCGCGATGCAGCTGCCGACCTCGGCCGAGAGCGAGCCACGATCGATCCGGTTGACCAGGGTGTTGCCGTCACGATCGAAGAGGTTGAGCCCGCTGACCTCGTAGTCGCCCGCGCGCGCCCGACCGACCAGGCAGTTCTTGGCCGCCACGCCGGCAGTCGCCTGCTGGCGACGGATGAGGTCGGCGTACTCCGAGGTCAGGGCGGTGCGGAAGAACCCGAGTCTGACCCAATAGAACACGTCGATGTGGTAGGCGAAGTTGTCGCGCGAGGGCAAGAAGCGCTGGTCGGTGATGACCTTGCGCAGACAGCCTTCCATCTCGGGATCGACGAAGCCGGTCTCGAGCACGTCGGTGGCGACGACGGTGCCGTCGGCCGCGACCCGGGCACGGATCTTGATCTGGCCCTCGGGCACGTCGGTCCAGCCCGGCTCACCATCGACGATGCCGGGCTCCATCGTCAGGATCGCGCGCTCGAGGAAGCAGATCGCGGCGGGGCTGCGCAGGGCCTGGGCGAACTCGACCAGCCGAACGCGATCGATCGCGTCGATGTTCGAGGCAGGCTCGAGCACCACGCCCTCGCTCGACATTCGCACCGCATCGCGGATGTATTGATCCGCCTGCATCTTGGTCACCTTGCCCTCGGTGATGACGCTGCGCTTGGTGCTGCACGCGAGCGCGGCCGTGGCCAGAGCCGGCAGCAGGGCGAGCGCGAAGGCGCGTGCGAAGGTTCGGGGCATCGGTGAGGACATCGCTCGGCTGGATGTGATCTAACACCAGGGCGCCGCGCTGGCCAAACTCGGGCCCGCGTCATCGGCGATCTTGCACCAGCCGCGCCGGTCTCCGACACTGCGCACGGGCCATGGCAACCACCGACGCGATCCAGCACACCCCGCTCCACCAGGCTCACATCGACGCGGGCGGCAAGATGGTCGACTTCGCCGGCTGGCACATGCCGGTCCAGTACTCGGGCATCTCGGCCGAACACAAGGCGGTCCGCGAGCGCGTCGGCGTGTTCGACGTCTCGCACATGGGTGAGATCGACTTCGAGGGTCCGGGCGCGGCCGCGGCCGTGCAGAAGCTGGTCAGCAACGACTGCGCCAAGCTCGTCGATGGTCAGGCGCTCTACACCGCGACCTGTCGCAGCCACGGCGGGATCGTCGACGACTGCATCGTCTATCGGCGCGGACCCGAGGGCTTTCGGATCGTCGTCAACGCTTCGAACATCGCCAAGGACGAGGCCCACTTCCGCGAGCATGTCGAAGGCATGTGCAAGATCACCAACCGCTCCGACGAGACCGGGCTGATCGCAGTGCAGGGCCCACAGGCCCGCGACCTGGTCGCCAAGCTCGACGCGAGCGGCAAGATGCTCGAGGTCGGCAGCTTCCGCTTCGCCGACGGCGAGATCGCCGGCAAGCGGATCACCGCGGCGCGGACCGGCTACACCGGCGAGGACGGGTTCGAGATCTTCACCGCCGCCGCCGACACGCGCGCGGTCTGGGACGCGCTGGTCGAAGCGGGCGCGCTGCCCTGCGGGCTCGGGGCCCGCGACACGCTCCGGCTCGAGGCCAAGCTCTGCCTCTACGGCAACGACATCGACGAGACCACCAACCCCTGGGAGGCCGGGCTCGGTTGGGTGGTCAAGCTCGAGGCGGGCGACTTCGTCGGCCGCGACGCGCTGGTCGCCGCCAAGGCCAACACGACCCGCACGCTGGTCGGCTTCAAGGTCGTCGGCAAGGGCATCGTCCGGCCGGGCTGGGAGTTCCGCGACGAGCAGGGCCAAGCGATCGGCAAGGTCACCAGCGGCGGCCCGGCGCTGACGGTCGGCGGCTCGGTCGGCATGGGCTACGTGCCCAACGCGATGGCCGAGCCCGGCAAGCAGTGGCGGATCCACGGTCCGCACGACAAGACCCTCGACGTCGAGATCGTCCGCGGCCCCTTCTACAAGCGCCCCAAGGTCTAGACCTTCTCGACCTTCAGCGGCCTCCTCAGCCCACCCGAATCCACCCCACGAGACCCAAGCCATGAGCGACCTGCCCGAGAACCTCCGCTACACCAACGACCACGAGTGGGCCCGCGCCGAAGCCGACGGCACCATCACCGTCGGCATCACGGCGCACGCCGTCGACCAGCTCGGCGACATCACGGCGGTCTCGCTGCCGAGCGTCGGCGACCGCTTCGCGGCCCATGATCGCTTTGGCGATGTCGACTCGGTCAAGGCCGTGTCCGACCTCTATGCGCCGATCGAGGGTGAGATTGTTGCCGTCAACGGTGACCTCGATGCGACGCCCGAGGCGATCAACGAGGATCCTTATGGCAAGGGGTGGATGATCCGGGTCAAGCCGGCCTCCGCCGACGCGCTGGCGGGGTTGCTGGATGCTCGGGCTTATGCCGAGCTGATCGCGTAGTTCGATCCCTTCCCCCCCCGCGCATCCCTTCCCTGAGGTCGTTCGCAAAGCGGGAGCGACGCCGGGTGATCGAGGTCGCTGCGCTCGAGAAACCGCCCTTCAACCCCGCGTGTTCGACCACGAAAGCGTCCCGTCCACGGGCCAATTCGTGCTCGAGATCACCCAATTTCCCAGCCCAACCAACACGAGCAGGCGGGTCGCCATGCCCGCCCAACACTAACCTGCAATCCCTCAGGGCGGCGCGTGCCCGCAAGGCAATCCAAGCCTCACGCGCATCAGCCACGTCCCGAAGGGCCACACCACATCCCGATCGCCCGCGAGAAACCTCGCCCGCGCCACACCATACGCCCGCACAAAATCCACTCGCCGCTGAAGCGCCTCGATCCGCGCCCACTTGCTCTTCCCGGACACGCCCGGGCTCGTCCCAAACATATCCTCCGGCCGGCCCGGAAACCCATACCAAGGCTGCGCCAGCACCCGCGCGACCCCCAACACCTCGGTCCCACGATCCCACCGCTCCCCGATCAATTCCCGCTCGCGCGCGTCGAGCCGAGCCAGGATCTCGGCCCGCAATTCCGCGTCGCTCAGCTTCCGACGAACCGGCGGTCGCACGAGCTTGAACTCGACCACGTCCGGCAACACGCTCGGCTTGCCACGCCGCCACGCTCGCTTCGGATCACGCCGCTTCTTCCTTCGCCGATTCTCGACCAACACGTCGCGCTTCCACAGCCCAATCCTCGGCCGCTCGATCGCCCGCGAATCCCCATACTTCATCCGAAGCGTCGAGAACCCAGGCCACTGCTTCGACCTGCGGACCAGATTCGCCGAGCAAGGGTTCGCCAACGTGTACATCGCGTGCTCGATCGCCTTCTCGTCATCCGTCACTTCGACGAGGCTGTACTCCTTCTCGAACACCGACCCGCTGGTCCCGCGCATCGCGTTCAGAGATCGCGCCAGCAACGAGTTGAAATACCCCATGAACTCCGGCAGCACGCCATCGACGTCGGTCATCAGCACGTGAAAGTGATTCGACATGCAGAGCACCTCGTGCACGTCCATCCGATAGCGCGCAGTTGCGACAGCAAAGAGATACTCGAACACCCGCACGACCTCGGCGACGGGCACGAACCTGAACATCCGGCACACGGCTCGCGCGGTGACGAAGCAGAGCCGACCAGGGACGACGGATCGCGGCGCAGTCATGCACCCGGGGTTGTCGGCCGCGGCCTCACGGCCTTGCACGAAATCAGTACGGGCGGCGACGAACTCACCCCCAACAGACGGTCGACTTCGACAATCATCGAGCATCGCCGCGCCTCGCCCTTCTCGATCACGCCGAGTCGACCCCGAAGGTTCTCAGGTCTGCAGCCCCGTGTTAGCGTCGCAGCCATGCCCAGCGCACGCTCGTACCCGATCACCCTCGGGCTACTGACGCTGCTGACCGCCGCCCCCGCCCGCGCCGCGCCGCCGCCCTCGAAGCCGCCGACAGCCGAGCGCCGCGCCCCTGCCCCGCCGCCGCCGATGCTCCCAGGCCAGGGTATGCCGCCGCGCGAGGTCGAGGCGCCGACCGGCGAGGGCTTCGGCGGGCTGGGCATCGAGCAGCAGCCGGACGGCACCTGGCGCTACGTCGATCCGACCGGGCACTTCACGGCCCGCTTCTCGCCCGATGGCTCGGTCGAGTTCGCCGATCGCTGGCGCCGGCCCGACTCGCGCGACAGCCAGAACGGTCGCTGCTGCGCCCCGCCTCCGCCCGCGACCTCGATCCGCGGCGGCTGGGCGATGAACGGGCCGACCGAGTGGATGTATCGCTGGCTGGGCGAGGACGTGTCGGCGCGCAAGAAGGCCGAGCTGCTGCGGCTGACGCTGGACCTTCGCCTCGGCATGGCGATCGAGCACATGCAGGGGCTGATCGACGACGCGCTGGCCAAGCTGGTCGAGGATCTCGACGCGCTTCGCCGCGACCCCACGCTCGACGAGGCCGGCATGCGCACGCGCGTGTTCGAGATCTGGGACGACTGCGACGAACGAATCCCCCTGCCCGGCGCCGCGATCCCGGCCGAGGCCGAGTCGGTGATCGACGAGGCCCGGCTCGACGCGGCCTGGCAGGCCCGCCGCAAGATCGAGGCGTGGATCCGGATGTTCATGCCCGAAGGCACGCCACGCGGCTATTCGGCCAAGCAGATCGCGCGGCTCGACGCGAAGCGGCTGAGCCACGAACATTTCGATCCCTACACCGAGCACGCGAACACGCGTCCGCCCGAGCTCGAGCCCACCGAGCCCACCGAGCCCACCGAGCCATGAGCAGCCCCAAAGTCGACCCCGAGCTGAGCCGCTACCGCGAGGACTATCCGATCCTCGCCAGCACGGTCTACATGAACAGCAACAGCATGGGCGCGATGCACCGCGGCAGCGCCGAGGCGCTGCGCGAGTACACCGAGCTGTGGGCCAAAGAAGGCGTCGAGGCGTGGGATCATTGGCCGGTGTTCATCGACGAGGTCGCCGACACGGTCGCGCGCTTCTTCAAGGGCGGCGTCGGCAACACCACGCTCGGCGAGAACGTCGCGACCTTCCAGGCCCGGATCGCCAGCGCGCTCGACTACCGCGATCGGCCCAAGGTCGTGATCGAGTCGCTGATGTTCCCCAACGTCATCTACGTGTGGGAGCGCTTCGCTCGGCTCGGGCTCGAGCTCGAGCTGGTCGGCAGCGACGACGGCATGACGATCACGACCGAGCGGATGCTCGACGCGATCGACGAGCGGACCTCGATCGTCTCGATCTCGCACGCGGTCTATGTCTCGGGCGCGCTGCTCGACGTCGCGGCCATCTGCGAGCGCGCCCACGAGGTCGGCGCGCTGGTCATGCTCGACGTCTACCAGACCTGCGGCGTGGTCCCGATCGACGTCGAGGAGCTCGGCGTCGACATCCTGGTCGGCGGCAGCCACAAGTGGCTCTGCGGCGGGCCTGGGACCTGCTTTTTGTGGATGCGGCCGGAGCTCGGCCATCGCCTCGCCCCGATGACGACCGGCTGGATGGCTCACCGCTCGCCCTTCGCCATGGCCGAGGCGCCGATCGACTACGCCGATGGGCCCTGGCGCTTCGTCGCGGGCACGCCCTCGGTCGCGGCCTACTACGTGGCCCGCAACGCCTACCGCAACATGCTCGAGATCGGCGTCGAGCGGATCCGCGAGCACAACCTGGCGCTGTGCCGAATCATCATCGAGCGTGCCCAGGCGGCCGGGCTTCACATCCACTCGCCGCTCGACGACGAGTGGCGGACGGGCTTCGTGGCCGTCGACTTCCCGGGTTCGCAAGCCGCGAGCCGAGCCTTGATCGAAGAGCGCCACAAGCTCGACTGGCGGCCGAATTGCGGCCTGCGGATCGGCCCGCACTTCTATTCGACCGAAGAAGAAGTGCAGCGAATGATGGACCGCATCGTCGCGCTGGCAGCCAAGACCCGCTGAGTCTTGCTCGGCCGCCGGGGCTCGGCGAAGCTCGCGGCATGCCCAAGATCGACCCCAACGAGGTCAAGGTCCGCGAAGGATCGAGCTACCCGGCCCCCTTCGACGCGCCTTGCCGCGGCCGCAAGGGTTGGCGTCTCGGCGACGCCGGCGGGCTCACACAATTCGGCGTCAACCTGATGCGGATCGAGCCCGGCGCGTGGGCGAGCCAGCGGCACTGGCACTCGCACGAGGACGAGTTCGTGTACGTGCTCGAGGGCGAGCTGGTGTTGGTCGAGGACGCCGGTGAGACCTTGCTGCAAGCGGGCGACTCGGCGGCTTGGCCCGCGGGCGTGCGCGACGGGCATCACCTGCAGAACCGGAGCGAGCGCGAGGCGGTGTTCCTGGTCGTCGGCGGCCGCGACGAAGAGGACCACGGCGAGTATCCCGACATCGATCTGACCTTCGGACCCGATCGCTACTCGGGCGGGCCGCGCAGCGGCTACCGGCACAAGGACGGGACTCGCTATTAGTCTCAGTCGGCCAGGCCCGGCGCGCGCTGAAGCGTGACCGGGCAGGTCCAGCGCAGCTCGTACTCGTCGCCCCGACGCTCGCGGGTCAGCTGCCAGCCGCACACGCGGGCGATCTCGATCAAGATCGAGCTGCCGCCATAGACCTGCTCGTCGCGGGCATCGGCGAGCTGGGGCGGGCAAGGATTGGCCACCCGCACGCAGAGCTCGCGGCGGGCCCGATCGAGATCGACCTCGAGCGTGATCGGCCGACCGGGCGTGCCGTGCTTGATCGCGTTGACCAGCGCCTCGCCGACGAAGTAGCCGAAGAGCCCCTCGATCGGCGCGGTCAGTCGGTACTCGTCGGGCCAGTCGATCCAGACCTCGATCAGCTCGCCCTCGATCGGAGCCGCGAGCGTGCCGTTGTTCCAATGCAGCTGGGCGCGCAGGCCAGGGTCGGCCCCGACTCGGGTGAAGATCGCTTGGTACTGAGCCAGGACCGCGTGGAGGTGCTCGGCGCCCAGAATGCACTCGATCTCGCTCGTCGGTGGGCCACCCCAGCGATCGAGGATCCACTGGGTGACGTGGAGCCGACCGAAGAGGTAGTCGGCCAATGCACGCCGCAGCGCGAGCTCGTCCGGATCCTCGCTGGGCTTGCGCAGCTGGGTCGCGAGCACGCGCGCGAGCAGGTCGACGCCATGCTCGAGGATCGTCGCCAGCTTGTTGCGCTCGTCTTGTCGGGCGGCGCCCAGCTCGGCCTCGAGCATCAGCTCGAGGTCGGCCTCGCTGGTGATCGGACAGACCAGCGCGAGCCGATGGTTGGCGGCCGCGTGCAGCTCGGGCACCGGCTCGCGCAGCGAGACCGATCGAACCAGCGCGAAGCGAGGCGCGTCGGGTTGATCGCCGCGCAGGCGCAAGCCATAGGAGCGACGGCGACCGCCCGCGAGCTGAAGGTCGCGGTAGTGCGCCTGCGAGCGCGCGTCGGCGGCGACGATCTGCTCGTGGACGACTTGCCCAGGCGCGAGCCCGAGCTCTCGCTGCGCGCTCGGACTGGCGTGCACGACCTTGTCGTCGTTGGGATCGATGACCAACAAGGCCAGCTGCAGCTCGTCGAGCGCGGCGTCGTGCGAGCGCCTGGCGAGCTCGAGTCGCTCGCGCTCGCGCTCGCGCGCGTGGCCACGCAGCTCGACGCTGGTCAGCAGCCCGAGCAGCAAGAGCGGCGCGAGCAGCATCGAGGGCCAGGGCAGCGGGGGATCCTCGACGAGCCCGACCAGCCAGTCGTCCTTGGCCAGCTGGGTCGCGAAGAGCACGCCGCGATCGGTCTTCTCGAACACCAGCGGCTCCCACTCGACCCGCTGGTCTTGCTGGGTCTCGCGCAGCGCGTGCTCGTGGACCTCGCGGAGCAGCTCGGCCGAGGCATCGGTCGGCAGCGCGCTCAGCAGGGTCACCCAGGGCTGCCAGGTCGGTCCGCGAGCCTCACTCGGCAACCCGGCGACGGCGAGCTGCAACGAAGGATCGGCGGCGGCGACCAATTGCTCGTGCGAGATCGAGAGCCCGAGATCGGCGGCGATCAAGAACTCGAGCCGACCCGGCTCGTGCAGGCCCGGCACCACCAAGGTCGCGACGAAGCCCTGGCCCAGCTTGTCGGGATAGATGCCGGTGTAGTGGATGTCCTGCTCGCGTGGGCGCGCGAACTCGTGCGGCCCGAACACCACGATCGAGGCCACGCTCGGCTCCTTCAAGTTGCGCCCGAGCTTGGCCGTCTCCTCTTCGAGGGTCGGGCCGATCGGCAAGGTCAGCACGCTGCCGTCCTCGACGACCGCGAAGAGCCGAACCAGCTGCGGTGGCGCCTCGATCAGCGAGCGATCGGTCAGCCACTCGCGCGGGGTCTCGTGATCCCAGGCGCGCGCGAGCGCGACCAGCTGCGCGCCGGCCTGCTCGATCTCCGGCAGGATCGTGGGCTCGCGCTCGGCCAAGCTGCGCCGGCGAGTGAGCACCAAGGTCTCGCCCGCGATCTCGACATGCTGGACCGAGCGCATCGCGTCGCTCGGCTCGTGGCCGAGCTCGATGACGCGGGCCCGCTCGGGCATCGGCGGCGGCGCGGCGAGCATCTGCTCGGCGTAGGGCGCCATGCAGGGCGGGAGCTCGGCGGTGGTGCCGTGCTCTTCTTTCATGATCCGCTCGAACACGACCTGGTCGCGCGCGCTCAGCCGCTCGCCCGCGCGCTCGAGCAGGTTGACCAGCCAGGCCTCGATGCCCGGGTTGGTCACGTAGCGCTTGGTGTGCGAGGTCGCGAGCAAGCGCGTGCTCCCGCTCTCGCGCAGCGCCTGCCAGTCGCGGTAGCTCCACAGCGCGTTGCCCAGCACGATCACCAGCGCCAGCCAGAGCG
>JAMHUH010000225.1:0-4817 GCA_035904925.1 Nannocystaceae bacterium | reverse complement strand
GGAATGTCGCTCAGGATCATGTCGATCGAGCCCTCGGCGAGCGTGCGCACGAATTCGATCCCGTCGGCTTCGAATACACCGACCTTCGCCTCGGGGCTGGCGCGCCGAGGCACGCCGGCCGGGCGCGGCTGCTCGGCGAAGCGCAAGAACTCGCGCAGCGTGACCGCGTGGGCCTCGGGGGTCGGCTCGCCCTCCCGCCAGGCCTCGACGAGGCTGGCACGAACCCCCAGCTTGCGCGCCAGCGCTTCGCTCGTGATGTCCGTGACGCGCTGGACGCGTCGGACCAAGTTCATGGCACGCCCGCTCGAGGCACGAAGAAGGGGAAGCCGTCGATTGGCACGACCGCGCGCAGCTGCTTGGTCCCCGACCATTGCGGATGGGTGGTCGTGAAGCTGACCGAGCCCGCGCCATCGAAGCTCAGCGTGGCCTCGAACTCGCTCGTGATCTCGTCGATCTCCTGCTCGGCGAACGCATGGGTGCCGCTGCGCAGCGAGGTCGGCAAGGTCACGCACCAGCCGCCCGCATCCGCGCCACAGACGATCGTCGTGGCTTGCTCGCTGACGGCGTAGACCCGGCCATCGATCGTCTCGTCGTAGCCATCCGAGGCCCAGTCCTCGAACTGGGTCGTGATCCGGACCTCGAGCCCGACGCTGGGATCGAGCTCGACCAGCTCCAAGCGAGCGCTGCCCTCCGCGTGATCGGTGCCGCCGCCGTAGCCGGTCATGAAGGTGCCGACGTTGCGCCAACCATCGGCGTCACGGACCGCGAGGTCGTGCATCTCGATCGACCAGTCACCCTGGCAGCTCGTCACCAGCTGCGCGGCCTCGAGCCAACCTTGGCCATTGCCGCTCGTCGCGTCGACGACCTCGCAGGCACACTCGACGCTGTCCGCGATCGCCTGCGCCTGCGCCTGCGCGCTGCACAGGGCCTCGGCCCCAGCCACGCGCGTGGGCGCGACCACGGCCGTCGGCGTCGCGGCGCGCAGCTGCGCGAGCCGCTGCTCGACGGTCGGGTTGGGCCGGACCGCCAGCGAGGACTCGTACTGACTGATGGCCGTCGCCGAATCCCCGCGAGCCTCGTCGATCCGGCCGAGGTTGTAGAGCAGCGCGCCACGCCGGTTGTTGTCGGCCGCGTCGAGCAGCGCCGCGCGGGTGTAGCCCTCGGCCTCGTCGAGCTTGCCGGCGTTGAACGCCGCCCAGCCCAGCTCGCCGAGCGCCCCGCCGTGGCCGGGTCGGATCGCCAACGCGGTGTGCAGCTTGGACATCGCCAGCGGATAGTCTTTGGCCTTGCTGGCCTCGCGCCCGGCGTCGAGCAAGATCTGAAACTTGCCCTCGGTCTCGCGCGAGGTCTTGGCCTTGGCGCGGACGCGTTGCTCGACGTCCCGCTTGGGCTTGACCTGCTCGGCGCTCGTGACCTCGCGCTTGCCTGCGTCGGCCTCGCCTGCGTCGGCCTTGCCTGCGTCGCGCTTGCCTGTGTCGCTCTTCGCAGTGGGCTTGCCGGGTTCGGGCGCCTGCGCAGAACAAGCCAGCATCGAGGCGAGCGCGAGTGCGTGAACGAGGCGCGAAGACGCGAGCACGCCCGAACCTAGCATGAGTCTGCGCTTCACAGAAAAGCAGCGTACTGACTCGGTGATCCTTCGCGGACGCGGACGCGGTGGATCCTTCGCGGGCGATCGTGTTGTCGACAACCAGGCTCTGCGGTGGGAAAGAGGGTCGCCCGCTCGGGCTCAAACACGTCGCCCTTCGAATCGTCGATGCCCTCTCCCTGGTTGAACCACTCGAGGCGTTGTCGCGCTCGTGCACACGAGCCAGGGGCTCGACTCGCCTCGGAGCGACCCTCTTTCCCCCCGCCCGCCTTTGACTTCGACGGTCCTCGCCGCCGCCAACAGACAGCGCGGGAGCTCGGATCGACTGCGCGCGCTGGAGCTTCGCGTCGAAGAATCCGTGAATCTCGCGGTCCCTTCGCGGACTCCCCTTCTGCGAAGCGCAGACTCGCTACACTAGAAGTAGACGGGAGCAGGCGGACTTGGCACTCTCCCGGCATGGCGAACCCGATCGCCGCGAGCACCCAGCTTCACTTGGACTCGATGGACCCGACCGCCCGCGGTCTGGCCGAAGACGAGATCTCGAGCGCCACGCTGCGCGCCCCCGGCCACAAGCTCGACCTCGAGCAAGAGCTCAACTTGTTCAAGGCGATCAAGTGTGTCGCCAGCGTCGATGGGCTCAGCCGCGAGGAGCTGACCGGGCTCAAGTTCTTGATGATCATGGCCGGCTTGCAGCAGGCCGAGCAAAAGCACGTGCTCGCCTTCGACAACCTCGGCGTCGCCGCCGAGCACGTCGCCGAGCTCTTCCCGGGCGGCACGCGGACGGCCTGCTACGTGCTCTCGGGCGCGGTCACGGTCGCCGCGATCGATGGCCTGTCGGACGACGAAGAGAGCTACGCCCGCAAGCTCGGGCTCGAGCTCGAGCTGCCCGCCAAGCTGGTCGAAGTGATGATCGCCGAGGCCCGCGCGACCGGCTTGGCCATGCATGCCGGCAATCAGCCGCTCGTCGACGAGCTGATCAAGCTGCGCCAGGCCATCCATGCGCTGGCCGACGAATAGCATTCTCCTCGCCGTGTCGCTCGGGATGCTGGGCGCGTGCGAGCGCCAGCCGGCCTATCGAGCGACGCCGGTCAAGCAAGCGCTGCCAGACAAACCCGCCAAACAAGCGGCGCCTGGCGCCCAGCGCAAGCGCGAATGCGTCGAGCGCCTCCTGGCCACCGCCGCGCCTCGCGATCATGGCTTGCTGCGCTCGCTCTGCGCCGAGTGGGAGAATCAAGCGATCCCCGGGCTCGCGCTGGCGATCGTCGAAAAGGGCCAATTGCGGCTTCACGTCGAATTGGGCGTGCGCTGCTCGGGCGCGATCGATCCCGTCGATTCGAATACGGAGTTTCGATTCGGCTCGATCAGCAAGACCTTCACGGCCGCGCTCGTGCTCGATTCATTCGATCCCGCCGCGCTCGAGACCCCCGTGGCGCTGCCCGAGTTGGTCTGGCCCGCCAGCATGGATCCGCCGACGCTGGCTGCGTTGCTGCGCCACCGCAGCGGGCTCGGCGAGATCGCGCCCGATCAGATCGTCGCGTTCGCGGGCGCCTGGAAGCCCGCGCTGGCCCACAGCCCGACCGCGGGTCTGGCGGGTGAATGGCACTACAGCAACGCCGGCTACGTGGTCGTGGGCGCGCTGCTCGAGGCCCGGCTCGGGCAGAGCTACGAGGCCGCGTTGCAGGCCCGATTCAGCGCGACGCCGACGATCACCAGCGACCCGACGCGAGCCCACGCGCCCGCCTGCGGTCACCTGCGCGAGCCCGAGCGCATGCGGTCGATCCCGATCGCCCACGACCTCGACTTCATGCCCGGCGATCCGAGCTGGCTGCGCCCGACCGGCGGCGTGCTCGGGACGGCCGAAGACCTCGCGCGCTTTGGTGCCCAGCTCGACCCGCGCATGCTCGTGCCCGGGCTCTCGCTGCCGCGCGACGCCTGGCACCACCGCGGCAGCGACGAGCGCTACGGCCTGGGCCTGCGCAGCTGGGTGCTCGAAGACGGCACCCAGCTCTTCGGCCATTCGGGCGACACCGGGACCTTCAGCGCCGAGCTGGTCGTCGCGCCCGATCGTCAGATCGCGATCGCGTTGGTCGCCAACGGACCGATGGCTTCCAACAGCGTGATGCTGGCGATCGAGCGCTCGATCGCCGCAGACTGAGTTCGACGGCCATTTTCGAACACGCAGAGCGGGCGCCGCAGTCCAAGTGACAGGGCGGAGGCCGTGGTCAACCTGCGGTGCAAACGCGAGACCTCGCGGCGGCCCTTTATGGGCCTCGTTGACAGCGTTCTCGCCCCCGCAGAGCATGCTCGAATGCATCGTCGACTACGGGTTCCGCCGATTTTGCTGGTTTTGATCGCTCCGCTCGCCTGCATCGCCCCCGCTTGCACGTCCGATACGACGACCCCCACCGACGACGAGGTTGGGGACTCCGATGACGAGACGACCAGCGGCGAGCCGACGTCCAGCGGTGATTCCAGCGACGAGAGCACGGGCTGCGTCGACGGGTGCGAATGCGTCACCGACGTCGACTGTGACCCGGGCGAGACCTGTGAGGCTGGCAGCTGCGTCCCGATCGGCGAGCAGCCCGAGTGCGGAAATTCGATCGTCGAGCGCGGCGAAGAGTGCGACGCCGGAGCCCAGAACGGGCCCGGCCAAGCGTGCTTGGCCGACTGCGTGATCAATGTCTGCGGCGACGGCGACCCAGGCCCGGGCGAGGGCTGCGACGACGGCAACGACGTCGACGACGACACGTGCACCAACGCGTGCGTGTTGACGAGCTGTGGCGACGGCGTCGTCGCGGCCCAAGAAGAGTGTGACGACGGCAACCTCGTCGAGGACGATGCATGCACCAACGCGTGCACGCTGCCGATCTGCGGCGACTCGATCATGTCCGCGGGTGAAGCCTGTGACGAGGGCGCGGCCAATTCGGACCACGCCGACTGCACCGGTGACTGCCAAGTGGCGATCTGCGGTGACGGGCTACTGCACGACGACGGCATGGGCGACGAGCAGTGCGATCTGGCCGGGAGCAACGGGCCAGGCCAGAGCTGCCTCGACGGCTGCGTGCTCAACGTGTGTGGCGACGGCGATCTCGGTCCCGGCGAGAGCTGCGACGACGGCAACCTCGTCGGCGGGGATGGGTGCAGCGGCGTGTGCGTGCTCGAGAGCTGCGGCAACGCGATCATCGATCCCGGCGAGGGCTGCGACGATGGCAACGCCGTCAACGACGACGAG
>JAMHUH010000224.1:0-8700 GCA_035904925.1 Nannocystaceae bacterium | reverse complement strand
CTGACCTTCATGCACGACAGGCCCTTCCGGCTCGGCTCCAACTGCACGGGCGACGACGTCGACGCGCAGCAGGACTGCCGTTATCTCTACAACACCAAGTGGGAGGGGCTCGCGGCGGGCGTGGTCGGTGGCGCGCTCTTGACCTTGGGGATCGCGGTCTTGGTCACGACGAGCAAGGGCAAGACCAAGAAGGTCAAGGGCGAGGCGGCGATGCGACGGATGAAGGTCAGCCCGAGCGGGGTCGGGATCGCGTTCTGAGCTGACTCGGTGATCCTTCGCGGACGATCGTGTTCTCGACCACCAGGCTCTGCGGGGGGAAAGAGGGTCGCCCGCTCGGGCTCAAACACGTCGCCCTTCGAATCGCGGGTGCTCTCTCCCTGGTTGGAACACTCGGGGCGTTGTCGCGCTCGTGCATCGAAGCGAGGGGCTCGACTCGCCTCGGAGCGACCCTCTGTCCCCCCGCCCGCCTTTGCCTTCGACTGTCCTCGCCGTCCCCAACAGTTTCGCGTGAGAGCTCGGATCGGTAGCGCCCGATCTTCTGAATCTGCGGTCCCTGTAGAGGACGGAGCCAGCAATCGAGTTCGAAGGCGCGCGGGGGGAAGAAGGGTCCCTCCGAGGCGAGTCGAGCCCCTCGCTTCGATGCACGACCGCCTCGATCCCTGGAAGATCTCCAACCAGGGAGAGAGCGCCGGCGATTCGAAGGGCGACGTGTTTGAGCCCGAGCGGGGGACCCTTCTTCCCACCGTGGAGCCCGTCCATCGAGAACACGATCGTCCGCGAAGGATCGTCCGCGAAGGATCGTCCGCGAAGGATCAAGGATCAAGGCAAGCTGTCGGCGATCAACTGGATCTGCGCCAGCAACTCTTCGCCAGTGATGTTCTCGTTCCCACCCGGCGTGCCGTGGTTGGTCGCGTATTCGATCACCATGGTCTCGCGCGGGACGATGATGTCGAACCCTCGGCCGATGCTGAAGGGCGAGTTGTCGAAGGTCGTCGGGACCGGGTGCGTGTCGCCATCGCCCACGCACCAGCCGTGCGTGCTGCCGAAGGAATCGACCAGATCGCGGCAGCCTTGGGCCGTGCCGGGCTGGAGGAAGCTGTCGGTCTCCAGCACCCAGATGATCTCGGCGCCGGCGTCCAGGATTTGCTGCTCGACTTGCACGACCGAACTGGCGTGCTCGATGCAAGCGGGTCACCAAGCAGGGAGCGAGATGAACACGAGTATCTCGTGGATGCTCCAGTCGATGACTTCGTCGGTGTCGCAGGGCGCGTAGAAGAGATCGAGCGAAGTGGTCGTGCCGTCGGCGTGGATCGCCGTCGTCCACGAGTAAGGGGTGAGCACCTCGCCGAGCGCCATCGGCTCGACCGCGCCCTTGGGATAGCTGCACGTCATCCCGGTCTCGCTACCGTCGGTGCTCTCGCTGGTCGCACTGGTCGAGTTGGTCGACGAGCTCGAGTCGCTCGCGCTGCTCGCCTCGCTGCTCTCGAGGCCCTCGCTGCTGTCCATCGAGCCGGTCGCGCCCTTGCTCTCGCTGGCGTCGGCGAGCTCGTCGGTCCCGGCCGAGCCGCTGTCGGTGCAGCCGCCCAACGCGAGCAGCGAGGCCAAGGCGAGCGACCCGGGGAGACGACGAGCTCGGTTCACGCCGCGAGCGTAACAAGCTCGACGACGATCGAACAGGCGATCAATCGAGCGCGAGCAGCCCCTCGGGCTCGCCGTCGATCCGGGTCGCGCCGCGCAGCAGCCAGAGCCCGCCGAACAGCAAGGGCAGCGCGAGCAGGGCGATCGCCAGGCGCAGCCCGGCCGCCTCGGCGCTCGACCCGAACACGCCGACCAAGCCCGGGCCGAGCTCGCTCGAGCACACGCCCATCAGCCAAGGCGAGAGCGCGTCCCCGAGCGCGTGGATCATCAAGACGTTGAGCGCCATCGAGCTCGCGCGCAGGTTGGCCGGGACGCAGCCGACCAGCGCGGCGTTGAGCGGGCCGGTGTTGAGGAACAAGAAGAACTCGGCCACGAAGGCGAGCACCAGCACGGCGATCCGAAGATCGAGCAAGGCCATGATCAACACGGCCGGGGCGCCCACGATCAACCCCCAGCCGCTGACCCGCAGGTAGCCGCCGGGCCTGAGCGCTTGAGCGCGATCGCCCAGCCAGCCGCCGGTCATGGTCGCGATCAACCCGCCGACGACCGTGAGCCCGCCGAACACCGTGCCCGCGGCGGCCTCGTCCATGCCGTGAGCGCGCTGCAAGAAGGTCGGCATCCAGAACGCGAGCCCACCCAGCGCGAAGGTCATCAAGACCATGCCGCCGGTCGTCGCTCGCCACGCCGGACTCGCGAAGAGCCGACGGATCGCTTGGATGGGGCTGTCGATCCTCGCGCGCTCGGCCACGCCGCCCTCGTGGTGGCCGCGGATCGGCTCGGGCAGCCAGGCCGCCGCGAACGCGAAGGCGAGCCCGGGCAGGCCCGCGACCGCGAACGCGACTCGCCAGCCTTGGTCGGTCGCGCCGGCCAGGCCGAAGAGCCCGAGCACCGCTTCGTGGTGGCCCGCGATCGTCCCGCCGAGCATGTAGCCGAGCGCCGAGCCGACCGGGATCGCCAGGTAGAACCAGGCCAACATTCGCCCGCGGCGCTCGGCCGCGAACAGGTCGGCGATCATCCCGGGAGCGACGGTCGCGTAGCCGGCCTCGCCGACCCCGACCAGCGAGCGCAGCAAGAGCAGCTCGTGATAGTCACGCGCGAAGGCGCAGGCGAAGGTCGCCACGCTCCACAGCGCGACCCCGCCCGCGACCAACCATTTGCGCGTCCGACGATCGCCGAACCAACCCGCGAAGGGCGAGGCGATCGTGTACACGACGATGAACATCAGGCCGAGCAGCCCGGCGTCGGCGTCGTCGAGCACGAACTCGACCCGGACGCTCTCGACCACCGCCGCGAGCACGTAGCGATCGATGTAGTTGAGGAAGTTGATCGCGGTCAGGACGATCAACGTCGTGCGGGCCCAGGCGAGGGTCGGGGTCGACACGCCGCATCGTCCCACAGGGTCCAGCGATGCGCTAAGCTCGATCCGTCACCCTCGACCCTCATGCGCGCCCCCAACCAGCTCGTCGTGTTTGGCCTCTCGAGTCTGCTCGGCTGGGCCGGCTGCGATCGCGGCTCGACCTCGGATCCGGGCGCGGCCTCGCGGCCCGACGAGAGCGCGGGCGAGGCCTCGGGTAGCGAGGCGCGCTGGCGCTACCGCGCGAGCGTCGACACCGAGCTGTCACGCATGCAGCTGGCCCTGTGCATCGAAGGCCCGACCCCGCTCGCGCTGGTCGCTGGCGCCGACGCGATCCGCTTCGTCCGCAGCGCCAAGCTCCGCGGCGGCGACGAGCTCGAGCGCGCGGGCGAGCGACTCGTGCTCGACACGCTCGGCGAGTCCGGCTGCGTCGACCTCGAGCTCGACCTCGCCGCGATGGCCGACGAGGGCGAGCGCGACGCGACCCGGGTCGGCGAGAGCCTGATGCTGACGCCAACGCTCTGGCTCTGGCATCCGGCCAAGATCCCGACCGAGCTCGACGCCACGCTCGAGCTCGACCTGCCCGCGGGCGTCCACCTCACCGGCCCCTGGCCGATCGAGGGCGATCGCCGTCGGCTCGACGACTCGGCCTTTCTATGGTCGGCCTGGACCGCGCTCGGCCGCTTCGAGCCGCTCGAGTTCGAGGCCGCGGGCTGCAGCTTCGAGGTCGCGCTGCTCGGGAGCACGCCCCGAGCCAGCCACGAGGGCATCGAGGCCTGGATTCGCGGCGCGGCCGAGAGCTCGGCCGAGCTCTGTCATCGCTTCTCGCGCGAGCGCGCCAGCGTGGTCGTGATCAGCTCGAGTGGTTGGGGCAGCGACCCCGTGCACTTCGGCATGGCTCGGCGAGGCGGCGGGGCCTCGGCGATGCTGATCCTCGATCCCGCGGCCAAGGACGACGAGCTGATCGGCGAGTGGGTCTCGACCCACGAGTTCCTCCACTTCGGCATGCCCCTGGTCGGCGACCCCTGGATGTCCGAGGGCTTCGTCACCTACTACACGACCATCTTGCGCGCGCGTCGAGGCCTGCTCGGCCGGACACTCGAGCGCTCGGCGTCGGAGTCCGAGGCCGACTTCCAAGCTCGATGCGCGCTCGAGATGTTGGCCAATGGCTTCGCGCGCAGCCGGGCCAACGCGCGCACGCTCGAGCGGGCCAGCGCGCTCATGCGCCAACAAGCCACCTACGGTCACGTCTATTGGGGCGGCGCCGCGCTGGCGATGGACCTCGACATCCAGCTGCGCTTGGCCAGCGGCGGTCGGCGATCGCTCGACGACCTGATGATCGCGATGCTCGAGCTGATCCCGGTCGCGCGGCGCTGGACCGCGGCCGAGCTGTTCGAGCGCTTCGATCGCGAGGTCGAGCGCTGGCGCGAGGCCGGCGAGCTCGACCGCGAGGTCTCCCCTTCGGCGATCGCTCGCGTGCACCTCGACGCTCGCTCGACGCCCGATCGGATCGCCAAGCTCGAGCAGGTCGCGGTCGAGCTCGATCGTGGTGGCGACCTTCGCCTCCTCGATCAGCCCATCGACCAAGTTCGGCTGCGCCAGTCGCTGTTCACGCCGCGTGGCTCCAGCGGCGATTGAAAGCACGCTCGTAGCGCCGAATTTCGGGTGTTCAAGACACCAGAGATCGCTGACTTTCCGGAGGCAGTGCGAACTTTTGCACGGAAACTGGCTGTGCGTTCAGTGACTCTGGCCGGCAGCCGTGATATCCATGCCGAACCTCAGCGGCCCGGGCCCACGAATCCGTTCTGGTGCACCACGGAAGTCCGCAGCCGGTATCCCGACCCAAACCGACGAAAGATCAGGACAAGACAATGGCAAACCTCAAGGAAATCGCGGCCGCCCTGGCCATCCTCAGCGCTGGCACCCTCACCCTCAGCGGCTGCAAGAAGGAAGAGACCACCACCCCCGACGAGGTCAAGGCTGGCGACTCCGCTGGCGAGGCCGCCGCTGACGGCGAGGCCGCCGCTGACGGCGAAGCCTCCTGCTCGGGCGAGAAGGCTGCCGACGGCGAGGCTTCCTGCTCCGGCGAGGCCGCCGCTGACGGCGCCGCCGCCGACGGCGAGGCTTCCTGCTCGGGCGAGAAGGCCTGAACCAGGCTTTCGGCCGCGGTCACTGACCGCTGTGGTGCGCCCGTGATCGGTCTCGATCACGGGCGTATCCATTTGGGCCACGGCAGACAAACTTGCAGAGCTTCGACACCGGACCCCGGCATCCTTCCGAGATTATTTCGAGGGCTCATGACGAACATTCGAGAGCAGCTCCACGATCGAGCGACCCCGACCGGCGTCGGGCTCGGCCTGCGCGGCGTGTTGATCGACGCGATCGCGGCCGGCGAGGCCGAGGGCAAGCTGGCCTTCCTCGAGGTCTGTCCCGAGAACTACATGCAGCGCGGCGGCAAGTCGCCGCGCCAGTTCGAGGCCATCGCCGAGCGGATCCCGATCATCACGCACGGCCTGATGCTCTCGCTCGGCTCGGCCGACCCGCTCGACCAAGCCTACATGGCCGAGCTGCGCAGCTTCGTCGCGCGCCACGGGACCGCCTGGCACAGCGACCACCTGTGCTTCTCGGGCCACGGCGGCGCGCTGCTCCACGACCTGCTCCCGCTCGCGATGACCCGGCAGACGGTCACGCACGTGGTCGAGCGGATCGCCCGAGCCCAAGACGCGATCGGCAAGCCGCTAGCGATCGAGAACATCTCGTACTACCTGCCCATGCCGAGCGAGCCGGGCGAGCTGGCCAACGAGGCCGAGTTCGTCAGCGAAGTGTGCGAGCGGGCCGACTGCGGGCTGCTGCTCGACGTCAACAACATCCACGTCAACGCCAAGAATTTCGGCTTCGACGCGCTCGAGCTGCTGCGCGGCTATCCGCTCGAGCGCGTGGTCCAGATGCACGTCGCGGGTCACACTCGTTGGGAGCGCTTCGGGTTTTGGCTCGACGACCATGGCGCGCCGGCCGAGCCGACCGTGCACGCGATGCTGCAATGGGTGGTCGAGCGGACCGGTCCGCTGCCGATCCTGCTCGAGCGCGACCGGGCGATCCCGGCCTTGGCCGAGCTGCTCGACGAGGTCGCGCTCCTGCAAGCCAGCTACGACGCGGCGCTCGAGCGCTGGTCTGATTCGAAGCTCGAGGTCGGTCATGGTTGATCCCGTTCAACTCGCCTTGGGTCGGGTGCTCCGGGACAGCGCCCTGCTCGAGCGGCTCGTCGCCGATCCCCACGCCACGCTCGCCGAGCTCGGGCTCGACGAGCCGACCCGCACGCGCGTGCTCGGGTGCGGGGTCGAGCGCTTGGTCGCCTACAACAGCATGGTCCAGACCCGGCTACTGCGGACCGTTCGCGAGTTCTCGCCGCGCGCGGCCGTGGTCGTCGGCGATCGACTCGGGCCGCTGGTCCGCGAGTGGATCGCCGAGCAGGGTCCGAGCTCGCCCTACCTGCGCGAGGTCCCCTTCGAGTTCTTGGCCTGGGCCCGCCCTCGCTGGGCGCGGGCGATCGCCGAGGGTCAGCTGCCCGCGTGGACGCTCGAGCTCTTCGAACACGAGCTCGAGCAGCGCGCGTTGGTCCGCGACCCCCGATCGAGCGGGCAAGCGAGCCCCCACACGGTCGAGCTCGAGCGCGGCATGGTCGGCAACCAAACCGCTCGGATCCTCCGCCGCGAATTCGCGGTGCATCGCTTGCCGGCCAAGCTCGATCCCGCCGCGCTGCCCGAGCTCGAGCGCGGCAGCTTCGTGCTGGTCGCTTGGCGCGACCTCGCCGACAAGGCTCACTTCGTGCAGCTGCGACCGCGTCACGCCGCGTTGCTCGAGCGCCTGCTCGCGGGCGCGTCCTTGCGTGACGCGCTCTTCGGCGCCTGCGCGGCGCTCGGCGAGACCCTCGACGACACGATCCTCGGCGACACCGTCGTCACGCTCGCGCAGTGGTGCGACGACCAGCTGCTGCTGGGCGCCTCTGCCCGAGCTGGCTGAGCTGGCGGGCTGAGACTCAGGGCAGCTCGACCGAGTAGACCGGGCCCTCGGCGCCGACCGAGCCCGAGAGGCTCTCGAGGCCCGTGATGATCACCCGGGCGTCACCGAGCGGCCAAGGATCGACGTACTCGATCCGCGGCGCGCCGCCGTCGGGATCCCAGCGCGGCTCGAGCAGCACGGGTGCGATCACGCCGTCGTCGATCCCATACGCGAACAAGCCCGCGCTGCCGAGGTAGACGACGCGCGCCCCGACCAAGGTCGCCCCCGCGCCGCTGGGCAGGTGGATGTTCGGGTAGGTCGCGTTGAGCTCGAAGTCGCTGGCCGCCAGCTCCTCGTCGATTCGGCGCCGGCTCCCATCCGCGAGCTCGACCAGGTGCAGACCGCCGTCGGCGGTGCTGAAGAGCAAGTTGCGATCGGTAAACGCGATCGTCGAGCCGACCTCGGTGTCGGTCTCGATCCAGCTCGCGCTCCAGCCCGCGACATCGACCAACCAGAGCCGACCCTGGGCGAGCACGACCAAGGTCGAGTCGGCGACCGTGCCCGCGACCCCGAAGTCACTCAGCGAACCGACGTCGACGCCGGCTTGCTCGAGCGTGCCGATCGGCGTGGCTGGCTCGACGCCGAGCTGCCAGCGGAGCACCGCGTGGCTGCCCGCTTGGTCCTCGATCACCCAGGCCCGATCGTCGAGCAGAGCGTAGGGTGACCACATCGCCGCGACCGGCTCGGCCAGCTCGAGCTCGTCGACCAAGACCTCGTCGTCGAGTCGCCACGCCTGATAGAGCACCTGCCCGCCCGCGCGATGAGCCGTCATCGCGTGGCTCTCGCTGAGCCGGAAATTCCACGCAGTCTGGGCGTCGCCGATCGAGACGGGCGCTCCGCTGATCGTCCCCGCCGGGAGCCGCCGCGCTGCGAACTCGGCCGTGGTCCCGCCAACCAACCACGCCAGCCACTCGCCGCCGGTCTGGATCGCGTCGGCGGAGTCCTCGAGCTCGAGGGTCCGCGCTTGCTCCAGCTGGGTGACGAGCGCGTCGAACTGGGCAAAATCCTGCTCGACCGGGTCGAGGGGCTCTCCCACCTCTTCGCCACCAAACACCAGCCCGCAGCCACTCAGCGCAAGAACAGCGATGACCGCGCAGCTGCGTTTCATGGCCACATGATGGCACTCAATCCTACCTGGAAAAAGTAGGCTCTTTTTTGTTCGTGGCTTTTCGCTACACTCGCGCCAGTGGAGATCCGGATTCACCACAAGACCGATCACTACCTCATGGCCTCCGTCGGGCCCGTCGGTGTTTGGATCACCGGCATGGCGGTCAACAACGAGGACTTCGTCCATCTGAAGGCCATCTACGCCGGCCCGCTGGCCAAGGTCCCGCAGACCGCCTTGTTGATGGTGTTGCGCGAGGGCACGAAGATGCCCGAGATGGGCGCGCGCAAGACCGCCGCCAGCATGATCGAAGCGATCGGCGAGCGCTTTTGCGGCATGCACGTCGTCCTGCGCGGCTCCGGCTTCTGGGCCTCGGCGCTGCGCTCGGCGATCACCGGGTTGGCGATGCTGGTGCCCAAGAAGAAGGACTCGGCCCGCGCCTACTCGGAGATCCGCGAGGCCGCCGACGAGATCGCCAAGCAGATCCCCGGGCTCTCCGCCGCTGCGCTGACCGAGGCCGTCGAGCAGCTGATGGTCCAAGAAG
>JAMHUH010000223.1:0-16672 GCA_035904925.1 Nannocystaceae bacterium | reverse complement strand
CGAGCACCCGCACGCTCTGCCGGGTCCGCGTGGCCCGAAATTCTTGGAGCGGCTTGGCTTCGAGCGTCGCGAGCATCGCGGGACCGAGCCGAGCTCAGTGACAGTTCTTGAAGCTGACCGTGCCCTCGACGGTGTGGTCGTTGGCCTTGCACGAGAGTGTGGCGCTGCCCTCGACGTTGGTGATGTCGTTGACCGTCGAGTTCTGGCGGGCGAGGGTCAAGCTCCCGCAGGTGCCGAGGTCGAGGGTCTGCGAGCCGAGGATCAGGATCGTCTGGGGCTGGTTGGTCGGCGACTGGACGATGCGCAGGGTCCGGCCGCCCTCCTCGATCAGGTCGACCCCGGCGAAGCCGTTGGCCTGACCCGAGCGGCACTCGCTCGGCTCGAAGGTCTTGCCGTCGACGCTGACCGAGCCGCCGAACTCGGGCTGGCAGCCAGAGAGCGCGAGCAACAATGCGGGGACGACGAGCCAGGCTGGGAGTCGACATGCCGGGAGTCGATGGGAGCGACGCATCGTGCGAGCTTGCCACGCGGGCGCGCCGAGTGGGTCTTCAACCCTCCAGTCGCAGCAGCTCGCCCGTCGCCATGCTGTAGACCTCGAGCGTGACGTCGGGGAGCGAGAGCAGGGCGCAGGTCGGCCCGTGCGAGTCGCGGCCCGTGGTGATCGACCCGGGGTTGCACAACCAGTGGTGGGCCCAGCGAAAGCGCATGGGCACGTGAGTGTGGCCGAGCAGGACCACGTCGGGGTCGCTCCGCTGGAGGCAGCGACGCATGGCCTTGGAGACCTCGTCCGCATGGACCCCAGACCCCTCGTCGGTGAGCGAGGCGTGGGCCAGGGCGATCTTCAAGCCGGCCCACATGTACTCTCGCTTCATGGGCAGCGCGTCGAGCCAGGCGAGGCTGTCCAGCGACATGCCACGCTCGCGGGGCTCGAGCTGGGCGTGGCGGACCGCGTTGGCGTCGTGGTTGCCCTTGACGGTGGGGATGTAGAGCGCGTCGAGGCGCTCGATGACGCGGTCGGGCTGCGGGCCCTTCTCGACCACGTCGCCGAGGCAGACGACCCTGTCGACGCCCGCGCTCTCGAGGATCGCCAGGGCGCGGTCGAGGTGGTGGATGTGCGCGTGGATATCGGAGATCAAGCCGACCCGGAGCCCGGGCCGACGAAGGCGAGAACGTGACATGGCGATGGACCTCTCGGGATGGCTCCCAAGCGAACTCGACGACGATCAACACGGCCCACCCGAGCGGGTGTGCGCGTGCGTTGGGGGATCGACGGAGTTCAGCGGTGCATCGGAGCGCGGAACCTGACACACGCTCGAGGTCGAGGCAACCAGCGACCCGGGAACTCGTGGTTCTCCGCGAGCCTCGAATCACGCATACGCGAGCGCCCGCAGCTCGAGGAAGTCATCCCCGAGCACGAACGCGAGCAACGCCTGGGCCATCGCGGATCGATTGATCCGCTGCTTCAACGCCCCACCCGCGACGCCATCGAGCAGACACGCGGCCCCGAGCACGCCGCCGACGTCTCCGCTCAGCAAGGCGGCGAGCCGCAGATCCGTCGCGAGCGTGGCCCGAGCGGTCGCGGAGGGGGCGAACTCGTAGCCGGTCAGCGAGGCGCAGGCTTTCTCGAGCAGCTTGCGGTTCTTCCGGGGCAGGTGCTTGCCCAGCTGCGCGCTCATCTCTTGCAAGCGGCGGGGATCGGGGTCGGCCGTGATCGCGTTGAAGACCCGCACGGTCTCGAAGCCGGTGGCGATCAGCAAGTCCATCTCGATCGAGGGCAGGGCGCGCGCGAGCGGGGCTCCCCAGGCTTGCCGGGCCAGGGCGACGGCGGCGAGGCCTCGCCAGGACTGTTGATCGCCCTGCATCCACAGGTTGTTGCCGAGCCGCAGCGAGGCGGGGGTGGTCGGCAGGAGCAGGCAGGCGTTGTGGGTGTTGGCGCCCGAGACCATCGGCGTCGGTACGCCGATCACGTCCGACCAATGCTCGAGCAGCATGGCGAAGGAGTTGGGGTCGGCGCCAGGCGGGACGGTGGCGGCGTCGTTGTCGGCGAGGATGTGGAAGTCGTGGGCCATCCGCGGCAGCACGATGTCGACGGCGGCGATCAGCTCGTGGACCTCGGGGCGCTCGCCGGGGGCGAGCAGCAGGGCCCGCTTGTCGGGCGCGGCCAGGACCTTGCGCAGGCCGTTGCGGGTGGCGGAGCGCAGGTGCTCGGGCGGGGGCGGGCCCTCGTTGGGCTCGATCGCGTAGGCGATCGAGTCGGCCATGCGGGCGAGGTCGGGCCGGTACTCGCGGCAGACTTGGCTGAGCAGGGTCAGGTCGCGCATCGAGAGCGCGGCGCGGGTGACCTTGTCGATCATGGCGCCGCGGATCGAGGGCAGGTAGTCGGCGATCCGCTCGCGCTGGCCGACGCGGTCGAGCAGGCTGGTGAGCAAGACGACGCCCTCGCGGTGGGCGGGGTTGAGTCGGACGGCTCGCTCGGCGGCGGTCAGGGCCTCGCTCTCGTGGCCGCTGGTGCTGGCGAGGAGGCGAGCCTGACGAAGGTGGATGTCGTGGAGCTTGCCGCGGTCGCGCTCGCGGGTGCGGAGGCGATCGAGCAGGTGGGCGGCCTCGACTCGCTGGCGGCTGCGCTCGAGCAGGTCGGCCATCAAGGTGACCGCGCGGGTGTCGTAGGGGCGGGCGTCGAGGACGACGCGGGCGTGCTCGAGCGCGCGCTCGAGCGTGTTGGGATCGTTGCCGAGCGAGGTCGCCAGGCCCATGCGCAGGTCGACGGCCGAGGGCTCGCCGGGCTCGTAGAGGCCGAGCAGGCGCTCGGTCGCCTCGGCGGCCGCTTGGTCGTGGCCGAGCTGGCGATGGCAGCGGACCAGCTCGTGCAGGGCTTGGCGGCCGTCGGGGTTGGCCTCGACGGCGGCGTCGAGGTAGCGGATCGCGGGCTCGAGCCCGCTGGCGTGCTCGGCCAGCAAGAGCGCGAGGTCGTAGCGAGTGCTGGGGTCGCGCACGCGCGGGAACATGCGCGTGAGCAGCTCGAGCGCGGGCTTGGGATCGGCGAGTTGGTTGGCGAGGCCGCGGGCGAGCCCGAGCGCGTCGCGGTGACCAGGATCGCGATCGAGGATGCCGGCGAGGATCTCGATCGCCTTGCCGGCCTCGAGCGGATCGCCGGAGGTGCCGGCTCGGACGGCCGCGTCGCGGGCCTCGGCCATGAGGTTGTGGAGCGAGACGGTGTGACCCTCGAGCATCGAGCGGGGGATCGCCGAGGCTTCGCCGGCGCGCTCGAGTCGAGTGATGCCGAGCTCGGCGGCGACCAGACCGGGCATGGCCTCGACCGCGGCTTGATAGGCGCGCCGGGCCGGATCGACGGCGCCGGCTCGCTCGAGCAGCTCGGCGCTCTCGAGGTAGAAGATGGCTCGCTCGGCGTCGGACTGGGCACGGACGGCGCGGGCGCTGACGGCCTCCATGGCGTGGAGCGGGGCGTCGGCCTCCCCGAGCAGACGCTCGAGGTGGCGGACCGCGTAGGGGTTGCCGGGGTCGGCGTGGAGCGCCTCGAGGATCGCGGTCGCGGCCAGCTGGCGGTCTTCTTGGATCCGCGCGGGGTCGAACTTGCCGCTCTCTTCGCCTTGCGGGCGCGACTCGGCCAGCAGCAGCTCGGCGGCCTCGACCAACAAGGTCGCGCGAAAGTGCGGGTCGGCGCTGGCTCGGGCGGTCTGCAGATAGATCGAGGGCAGGGTGTGGCGGTCGTCGACGAAGCGCAGCAGGGTCTCGAACTCGCGCCGCAGCACGGGGTCGGTCGGGGCCAGCTGGAGCGCGCGCTCGTAGCTGCGCCGGGCATCGTTGGCGCTCGCCGAGTCGCGCTTGAGCTTGGTCCCGGGCCGGGTCGCTTGGAGGCGCGCGAGCTGGGTCAGCAGCACGGCCTGGCTCTCGCCCTCGCTGTGGTTGGCGAGCGCCTCGATCAGCCGGGCGAGGTTGGCGTGGTCGTGGTGGGCGACCAAGAGCCGGCGCGATCGCTCGGACGCGAGCCCGTGATCGGGCTGGGCGTTGAGGGCCGCGCGGTAGTGCTGAAGCGCGGCGTCGAGCCGAGTGTTGACCTCGTCGCGCTTGCCGGCCGCGAGCGCCTGGCGAGCGAGGGCCTCGGTCAACAGGCCGAGCCGATAGTGATAGTCGGCCAGCAGCGGGGCGGGCTCGGGCAGGTCCTGGGCCCGGAGCAGATCGTAGGCTTCGGCGATCTGGTTGTTGACCGTGAGCAGCTGCAAGAGCAGCTCGCGGGCGGGCAAGAGATCGGGGTTCAAGCGATAGGCCCGGCGCAGGTAGCCGATCGCTCGCTCGTGATCTTGGAGCTCGTCGAGGCAGACGCGGGCGGCCTTGAGCGCGAGCACGGCCGGATCGGTGACGTTGTCGACCTCGGGCTCGTGCAGGGCCAAGAGCGAGTCGAGATCGCCGTTGTCGCGATAGAGCCGACCGAGCGCGCGCAGGGCCGGGGTGTAGCCGGGGGTCAGCTTGAGCGCGCGCTCGTAGGCGTCGCGGGCCGCGTCGCGGCGCTTGAGCTGGAGCTCGAGCGCCTCGCCGAGCTCGACCAGGACCGAGGTCTTCGACACGTCGTCGTCGAGCCGCTCGACCAGCAATTGCAGGGTCGAGACCAGCACGGGCGTGCGCCCGCTCGAGCGGCAGAGCGCGGCCAGCTGAAAGAGCGAGAGCAGATCGTCGGAGTCGATCCGGGTGACCTCTTCGAGCGTGGCGATCGCGAGGTCGACGTCCTCGAGCTCGTGCTGGGCCATGGTCGCGACCCGGCGCAAGGTCGCGAGGCGCTCGGGCCCGTCGTCGGTCTCGTCGGCCTCGCGCTGGAGGTTGGCGATCGCCTGCGGCCAGCGGCGCATCTTCTCGTAGACGCGGCCGAGCGCGCGCAGGCAGTTGGGGTTGTCGGGGTCCTCGGCGACGGCGAGCTCGTAGACCTCGACCGCGCGCGGGAGGTCTTGGCGGAGGTTCTCGTGGACCTCGCCCAGGCGGAGCAAGATGGCCGCGCGACCGGGGCCGGCGGTGACGGTGCGAGCCCACTCGTCGAGGTGGACGACCAGGCCCGAGTGATCGCCGGTGTATTGCAGCAGCTCGGCCAGCGCGTCGCGGACCCAGCGGTGCTCGGGCAGGTGGACCAGGCAAAAGCGCAGGTCCGACTCGAGCATGCGGACGATCTCGCGCCGATCTTCGGACAGCTTGGGCAGGCCGGTGACGGTGTCGGCGGGATCGGGCTCCTCGTCGATCAAGCGACGCAGGGTCTCGCGTCGGATCCTGGCCATCTGCTCGCGGACCAGCGCTTGCTCGCGCGGGGCGTCGAGCGAGCGGGCGACGCGATCGAGCACCTGCAGGTTGCTGGGCAGGCCCTCGGCGTCGCCCGAGGCGACCCGCTGCTCGACGTAGAGCGCGACCTCGGACAAGGGCGCGAGCATGTCGGCGCCGTCGGGCGTGCGAGGCTCGCGAGCGGCCAGCTCGCGGACGAGGTCGTCGACGACCTCGCCAGCGTCGGCCAGGCTCAAGAAGGCGAGGTGCAGCGCGGTGCTGGCCGAGAGCGGGTCTTCGGCGATCTCGGCCTGGTGGCGATAGAGGTGGCCGAGCCGGACCGCGTCGCCGCGGGCCGAGACCAGCCGGATCAAGCGACGCAGCGCGGTCTCTTCGAGCGGGTCGGTCGCGTGGGCCTCTTCGACCAGGGCGAGCCGCTCGTCGGCGTCGTCGACCATGTCGGCGAGGTCGAGCAGCAAGGCGACCTTCTCGCGCGAGCTCTTGACCAGCGCGATCCGACGGCGCAGGTGGAGGGCCGCCTCGCTGCGATCGCCGGCCTCGCTCGGGCGGACCTCGGCGCTCTCGTCGGTGCCGCGCCGGTTGGAGCTGCCGCTGGCGGCGGCCTCGGTCGCGAGCAGCAGCGCCTCGCGGTGATCGGGCCGGCAGACCAGCGCCTCGCGATAGGCCTCGAGCGCGCGCTTGCGGTTGCCCATCGACTCTTCGCAGAGCAGGCCGAACTCGACCCAGGCGGCCGCGCGCTCGTCGGGGTCGAGCTTGAGGTTGCGCCCGGCTTGTTCGAGCTCGGCGAGCTGCTCGGCGACCGAGTCGTCGCCGGGCCGCAGCGCGAGCAAGGTGTTGGCGACCGCGCTGTTGCTGTTGCGCAGCAGCAGCTGACCATCTTCGCGCCGGCCGAGGCGATCGATCAGGATTCGCCCGGCTTCGGCCAAGAGCGCGGCGCCGAGCGGGCCGCTGACCTGGCGGCTCTCTTCGGCCAGCTCCTCGGCCAGCGCCTGCCAGGCGTCGGCGCTGTTGGTCGGCATCGTGGTCGCGAGCAAGCTGGTGTGCAGGCCCGAGTGGACGCCCCAGAGCAGCGAGGGGTTGTCGACCAGCGCGGGCGGACGTTGCTCGCCGCCCTCGCCCCGCTCGACTTGATCGATGAGGTCGGAGAGATCGAGCGAGCCGCTCTGATCCTCGCCGAGCGCCCGGGGGACGCCCGCGGTGAACATGTCGCCACGCAGCTCGATCTCCTTGCGGCGACTCATCCGGGCACCTCCTCGAACTCGATCTCTTCGCTGTGTTGGAGCGCGACTTGGTAGCCGAGCGAGCGGCGAAGGCCGAGGTGATCGTCGCTGAGCAGGTAGCCGAGCAGGGCGGTCGCGCGCTCGCCCGTGAGGCCCTCGCTCGCGAGCACGCGGCCGAGCGCGGGCCGAGGATCGGCGGCCGCGACCACGCCCGCGCGGTCTTGGGCCATCGCCAGGGCGTCGCGCAGGCGCTGGGGATCGAAGGTGTCGGTCGAGTGGGCGAAGGTTCGCGCGGCTTGGGCGAGGTCGGCTCGGCCAGCGGCGTCGGGCAGGCTCTTGACCACCCACTCGGCCAGCGGGCGATCGATGGTCGGCGAGTCGCCGCGGATCGACGAGAACGCGTCGGCCGGCAGCTCGATGCCGAGCGCGCGACACAGGCCGAGCAAGAGCCCGAGCAGCTGCGGCTCGGCGCTGGGATCGTTGAGGTAGTCGCCGCCGGTCGCGAGCCGCATCAAGGCGCGGCCGATCAGGTCGCGCGAGCGCGGGGCGAAGGGGGCGCTGTTGATCTTGCGTCCGACGATCAGGGCCGGGGTCGCGCCGAGGTGAGCGACGACCAGCTCGTGATCCTCGCCCTGCTCGACGAAGACCAAGGGCTGGGGGATCCCGAGCGCGTCGGCCAGCGCCCGCGCGACCATGACCACGCCCGAGTTGCTCGGCAGGCTGCGCGCGCGCTGGATGTCGACGGGCGCCTTGGGGGCGTTGGGCAGCTCGGAGAGCAAGAACACACCTTCGTGCAGGAGATCGAGCGCGTTGGAGCTGGGCAGATCGCCGACCAGGAGATCGAGGGGCTTGCCGTCTTGCGGGTTGGGCAAGGGCCAGGGCTCGGCTTGGAGGCTGTCGCAGCTGGTGTGGCCGGCTTCGATCTCGTCGGGCGCGGTGACCTCGAGGATCGCGGTCGCGAGGTAGACCCCGTCGATGTCGCCGAGCAGTTCGAAGAGCTCGCGCAGACCTCGAACCGGCGCGTGGTCGATGCCGGCGCGGCTCGATCCGCCGCTCGGGTTGCGGCCGAACTTGCTGCGCACGCCCTCGGCTCGCAACCAGGCCCGATGGTGGGCGACGCCCGCGAGCAGGGTCGCCTTGGCTTCTTCGGTTCGATCGAGCTTGAGCAAGAGCCGATGCAGCTCGCGCAAGACGCCGAGGTCGGTCGGCTCGAGCAAAAGCAGCTCGCGCATCAGCTCGACCGCGACGTCGGGCTTGCCGAGCGGGCCGCGGTGGATGTCGGCCAGCGCGCGGAGGCTGCGGACTCGATGCTCGCCGTCGCCGAGATCGACCATGAGCTGGAGCGCCTCGACCCGCTGATCGAGCGCGCCGAACTCGGCGGCGATCCGGTCGGCCGAGAGCAGCGCGTGACGAGGATGAAAGCCACCGCGGCCGGCCGCGAGGTAGTGATCGATGGCGCGCTGGGGGTGGCCCGCTCGCTCCTCGGCGTCGGCGGCAAAGTAGTGCAGGGCGGCCGCGCGCTCGGGCGAGAGCTCGCGCTGGAGCGCACGCTCGAGCTCGGCGACGACCTCGGGCCAGCGCTCGAGTCGGGCGTAGCCCTGGGCGAGATCGGCGTGGATGCCCGGGTCTTCGGGCCAGCGCTCGAGCCCGCGCTCGAGCAGCTCGACGGCGGACTCGGGGCCGTCGGTGTGACCCGCGAGTCGGGCGACCTCGCGGACCGCCGTCGGGCTCGACTCGCCGCGTTGATCGAGCGTGGTCAGCCGGCGCTCGAGCAGGATCTGCAAGGGCGGCGCTCCGTGGACGCCGTGGGTGATCCGGGTCCGCTCGAGCCCTCGAAACGCGATCTCGTCGCCGGGCTCGTGCGAGAGGGCGCGCGCGAAGAGGCCCCAGGCGCGCGAGTTGTGAGCGCTGGGATCGGCGGTTCGAAGCGCGATGCTGCCGGCCCGAGACAGCGCGCGGACTTGGTGAGCGACGACCTTGGATGCGTCGGCCAGGCGCTCGAGCGTGGCGACGGCCTCGCTGACGTGGCTCGGCTCGCCGAGCCGCTCGAGCACGCGGGCCTTGCAGTGCAGCGCGGGCAGGTAGGCGGGGACGCTGGTCAAGGCTTGCTCGGCCCGGATCAGCGCGCCATCGAGGTCGCCCCGACGCTCGTGCAGCTCGGCGGCGATGGTCGCGTAGGCGGCCTGCTCGATCGCGTCGCTCGAGGCCGCGCCGGCCTTTTGCAGATCGTCGGAGCCGCCGACGTAGCTGGCTTGGCGCTTGCGCTTGACTCGAAGTCGACCGCGACGCGCGAGCGCGTGGCTGGGGTCGGCGTCGAGGATCTTGGCGTAGCCCGCGTCGGCCTTGTCGAGGTTTCCGGCGGCCTCTTCGGCCCGGGCCGCGCGATAGCCATAGGCGAGCAGGCCGGGATCGTTGGGCTCGAGCTGCTCGGCGAAGCGAGCCGCCGCGGCCTCGAGCGCACCGGCGGCGCGCGAGGGTCGACGCGCGCGCTGGGCCGCGCGAGCGAGCCGGAGCTGGGTGACGAAGTCGTCGGGTCGAGCCTCGGCGACGGCACCGAGGTATTGGATCGCGACCACGGCCTTGGGCGTGAGCTCGGCCAGCTGCAGGGCGAGCGCGCGGCGATCGTCGGCGCCGCGCTCGGTCGTGAGCCCGGCTTCGGCGAAGGCCTGGAGGTCGCGGGCCCGACCGAGCTGCTCGTAGAGGCGCAGCAGCAGGGCCCGGGCCACGCCGAGCTGCGGCCACAGCTCGAGCGCGCGGGCCAGCTCGCGGATGGCTCCTTCGGGATCCCCGAGCTGGGTCGCGCGGACGTTGGCCGAGCGATGCAGCAGCAGCGCCCGGGTTCGCGGACCTTGAACCGCGCCGACGTGCTGCTCGAGCAGCTTGACCAGCGTGTCCCAGCGACTGAGCCGAGTCGCCAGGCTCTCGGCCGCGTGCAGGGCCGGGAGGTGGCGAGGCGAGCGTTCGAGCAGGACCTCGAGCTCGGCGAGCGCGTCCTCGGGATGATCGAGGCGCGTGGCGAGGATGCTGGCGATCTCGAGCCGGAGCCCGACTTGGCGGTTGCGATCGGTCGTGGTGTAGAGGAGGCGCCGCCGCAGCAGCGCGAGCAGGGCCTCGTAGTCACGATCGTCGCGCAGCAGCTGCTCGAGCCCGGCCATCGAGGGCTGGTGATCGTCGATGGCCGCGAGCGCCTCTTCGAAGCACTCGCGGGCGCGGTCGGGCTCGCCGAGCTCGATCGCCAGCTCGCCGCTGCGGTGGAGCAGCTTGGCCTTGCGGACCGGCGAGAAGGTCAGCTTGATCTCTTGCTCGGTGACCCGAAAGAGCTCCTTGGTCCGGCCGGATCGCGCGAGCAGGCGCGCCAGGCGTTGGAGCGAGGGCATGTGCTCGGGCACCTCCTTGAGCAGCGCGACCAAGCACTTGGTCGCTTGCTTGGGATCCTCGTCGCCCGCGTGGAGCTGGCCGAGGACCGAGAGCAGGAAGACCCGACGGGCAGTCGTGGTCGCCGAGCGCAGCTCGACCTCGTAGAACTCGGCGAGGTCCTCGGTCCGGCCCATCTGATGGAGCACGCGCTCGAGTCGATCGCGGGTCGGTCGATAGGTCGGCGCGACCGCGGAGGCCTCTTCGTAGAGCCGGCGCGCGCCCTCGAGCTCGGCGAGGTGCTCTTCGAGCACCTGACCGGCGCGCAAGAACGCCTGGGCGGTCTCGGCCTTGGTCAAGCCGGCCTCGCGGGCGGTGCTGGCTTGGAGCTTGAGCAGCTCGAGCAGCTGCGACCACAGCCCATTGCTGATCAGATAGCGGGCGGTGTCCTCGACCGCGGGCACGTGGGCCGGAAAGAGCCGCAGCGCCTTGCGCATGGCCGCGAGCCCCTCGTTGACGCGATCGAGGCGGATCATCGCGAGGCGCCCGACCCGATAGAAGAGCTCGGCCCGCGCGGCTGGTTCGTGCTCGCCGATCGCCCGCAGCTGGCCGAGGCAAGCCAGCAAGGCGACCTCGTAGCGGCTCGAGCTCATCGCCAGCTCCTCGAGGTTGCGCCAGAGCGAGAAGTTGTCGGGCTGGGCCTCGGCGGCGGCCAAGAGCAGCGCGACCGCGGCCGGGCGCTCGCGCTGATCGAGCAGGACCAAGCTCGCGCGCGCGAGCGGGATCGATCGTTGACGAGTGTCGCGGGCCTCGGCCTCGGCCTCGAGCGCTTGGAGCATCAAGGCGGTGTCGCCCGCGAGCTCGGCCGTGCGAAAGAGATCGCTGATCAACCCGAGGTGGCCGGGGACCAGCTCGAGCGCGTGCAAGAGCATGTCGGCGGCGAGGTCGAGGTCGCCGCCATGACGGGCCTCGAGCAGGGCGAGATCGTGAAGCAGGCCCGCGGCCGCGCCCTTGTCTTCGAGCACCTCGAGCTGGCTCTCGAGGTTGGCGATGGTCCCGAACACGTCGCCGCGCGCGAGCGAGACTCGCTCGACCGAGCGCAGCACGGCGAGGTCGCGCGGCGTGGCCTTGAGCGCGGCCTCGTGGCATTGCTGGGCGGCTCGCAGATCGCGAAAGTAGCGTTCGACCAGCTGGCCGCGCTCGCGGTAGAGCGCCGCGGCTTCACGCGGATGTCGGGTCGCGCGGATCTCTTGATCGAGGTATGTGACGGCGTTGCGGACGTCGTTCCGGTCGCCGTAGATGCGGTAGAGCATCCGCATCGCCGGGCGCAGCTCGGGCACCTCGATCAGCGCCTCGCCGAGCTGCTGGATCGCTCGCTTCTCGTCGCCGCGATCGAGGGTCCAGCGGGCAGCCGTGAACGCGAGCACGGCTCGCAGCTGCCGCTCACTTGCGGGCGTCTGTGCCAGCGCCTGCAAGACTTCTTGCAGCGGCATCGGCCGATCGCCGCCCTCGAGCCGGCCGGACATTGGCGCGAGCATACACGCTTCGCGACCCAGAACCCTACGAACCAACCTTCATGGGCCAGTCATGGGCCGGTCATGTGCCGGTCAGCGCGGCTACGTAGTCGTTCAGGTGGTAGCGAGTGGGCTCGAGACCAAGGCTCGAGTGCCGGGCCGCGAGCAGCTCGAGGATCAGCAGCAGGGTCTCGTAGCGGCCGGTCAGGCTGTAAAACTCGTTCTCGGGCAGCGGAGGGACCTCGGCCAGCCGCTGCATCACCCACGCGTGGTCGCTGAGCGAGTCGGCTTCGGTCTCGGCTTCGATCTCGTTCGCCTCGCCGCGCTCGGCCTTGCGCAGGTGGTAGGCGGTGTCGAGGGCCGACCCGGTGGGGAGGCGGGGATCGACCTCGGGCTCGCCGACCAAGATCGCCGCGTAGGCGAAGTCGACCGGCGACAAGTGGACGAAATTCGGCTCGAGCAGCAGCCGGAGCTTGCGGGGGTCCTTGCCGTCGCCGATCCAAGTCGCGCCGATTTCGCGGCGGATCAGCTCGCCGAACCAGGCCCCGGCATTGGCCGCGACCAGCGAGACGATCGGCTCGCGGTCTTCCTCGTGCAGCATGCCCAAGTAGTGGTCGACATAGGCGAGCGCGACCTCGCCATCGCGTTCGACGAGAGGCTCGATCTCGACCCCGATCGCTCGACGGATCTGCTCGGCGAACGCCGCAGCGAGCTGAGTGGCCAACGCTTGCGCGGGGCTCGGGGGAGGGGAGCTTGCGCTGGTTACGCGAGTGTCGGGCAGGTCGTTCGAGGTCACGCGCGCGCAGCTTTACACTGGCGAGAGCCCAAGGCTATCGTCTGCGGGTGATGACGGTCCAAGGCGCGAGCTGGGCCAGCCCAGTGGCCTATGCGTGTCGCTGCGGTGTGGTGTTTCGCGCGAGCCGGTGGCGATGGATCGACCGCGAGGCGCTGCCCGACGAGGCCGACCGCGCCCGCCATGAAGGCCCAATTCGCGGCGAGTGTCCCGGCTGTGGGACCCCTGCGGTCGCGCGCGTCGATTGGCTCGAGCTCGAGCCTTCGCGCGAGCGAGCGGTGCTCATGCTCGGCCCGCACCAGCGTCCTCAGCTGATGGCCCTGCTGCGCGACCACATCGCCGTCGTCAGCGAGCGGATCGTCGGCGGCGAGCTCGACTCGCTCGGGCTCGGTGATTCTTGGCTGCTCCGGCCGACCTGGCGCTTCGAAGAAGGCGACACCGCCACGGTCGTTCGGCGCGAGCTCGGGTTCCCGCTGCAGCCGATGCCCAGCGGCGACGTGACCGAGGACATCTCGGTCGACGACTTCGACCCCATCGAAGAGACGGACGAGGCCGACGACGACCAAGACGCCGAGGCCGTCGAGGTCGAGGTCGAGCGCGAAGAAGAGGACACCGCTCGCCGCCACGCGCCGAAGTCTCAGACCGACGGCGTGCCCAAGCTGGTCGGCTCGAACCCCTGGCCGACCCAAGTCCCGGCCATGCGCGGCGGCGTGTTGGCCTACATCGGCGCGCTGCACCTCGACCACACCAGCAGCGACGACGAGTCGATCGTCACGCTCGATCTCGATCTCGACGAGAATGGCCGCTCGCTGTGGGGCCAAGCCGCGCTGCAAGTCCGGCCGATCCACCTGCGCGACCACGGCTACCCGATCATCGGCGTCCGTCTGGTCGCATCCTACTTGGGTCGGATGTCGGTCATCGAGGGTGTCGTCGACGTCGGCAGCGAGGACGCGGGCGAGATCTTCGCCTGCTTGTCCCGGCGCTTCCGCGTGCTGCTGATCTTGCGAGGCGAAGGCTCCTCGACCGTGCGCCGGGAGGTCGCAGCCCGTGATCTCGAACGCAACGCGGCGCTGTGCCTGGAATCCGCCAGAGCATCCCTGGCGAGGCGCGAATATCCCCACGACGCCTTTCGCCAAGCCCTCGACGACCTAGGAGAGACCGAGCTCGAAGACCGCCTTCGCGGGGCTCGACACACGCTGGTCGCGGGCGCCTATCGGCACCTGATCTCGCCGCGCGAGACCTGGGTCGCGCTCGATCACCTCGAGGCCGCCTCGGACAAGGGCAACCTCGCCCAGCTACTCGAGGTCGACGGGCTCTCGGTCGACGAGTACGAGGCCGTCCGCAAGCGCGTGCTCGTGGCGTCGGTCGAGCATGGCCTGTGCGCGCCGCGGCGATTTTGGCGGCGGATCATCGCCTCGGGCCTGTCCGACGACTTCGACGGCTACGCGAGTCGGCTCGCCCGTGCGCGGGCCGAGGCCGATCAAGACGGCGACGATCTCGACTCCGAGCAGCGCGCCGCCGCCTGGGCGCGGATCGTCGAGCTCTGCGACCTCAAGCAGCTCGAGTATCCGCCCGAGGCGCGCCGCAAGCTCGGCATCGGCGAGCCGGAGCGCCCGCGTCGACGTGGGCGTGCGGATTCGGGCGAGACCTCGCTTCGGTCCGAACTTCGATCCGAAGAAGTGCGCTCGCGCGGATCCGAAGAAGTGCGCTCGCGCGGATCCGAAGAAGTGCGCTCGCGCGGATCCGAAGAGCCGCGCTCGCGCGACGACGGGTCTGGCCGCGACGAAGGCCGCGCCCGCGCCCGCGCGAGCGATCCCAACCGCAGCCGCAGCGCAGCCGGCGAGATCCAGGCCCGGCCGGCCGGACGCGACGGTCACGGCAACCTCCGTGACCAGCTCCACGATCCCTCGTTGCGCCTGCGGGTCGCGAGCGCGGCGCTGGGTCGCGGCGGCTCCCCGGAGGCGATCGACGCCGTCTTCGACGTGCTCGACCAATTCGGCGAGGAAGAGCTGCTGGCCATCCTTCCGGGCATCGCCGAGCTCGGCAATCAGGCGGTGCTCTCGCTGCACGAGAAGCTCGAGTCGCCGAACCGGCAGCTGCGCCAGGCTGCGGCCATCTTGCTCAGCTTGACCCACGACTCGTCGAGCATCGGCCCGCTCGCGCGCCGGCTCCTGCGAGAGGACACCAAGATCTGGATCGACGTCGCTCGAGCGATCGGCTCGCTCGGCGCCTCGACGCTCGATCGGCTCTGCGCGTTGGTCCGCCAGAGCGTCAGGTCTGACCTAGCGATTGAACGAGGTGAGCTTTTGACCCGAGTCGGTCGGGCGATGGCGGAGGTCGTGATCGCCGAGGGCGGCCCCGACAGCATCGCGCGCGACACTCTCGAGACCCTGGCGCAGTCGAGCGAGACCGAAGTCGCGCTCGCGGCAAATCGTGCCCTTGCTACACTCCACGACGTGAGCCTCGCTGGCGCCCAAGTTCGTGGCGAGCGTTCGCTCTCCGACGTCACCCAGATTCGTGGCTTCGCCCGTCGAGCCTACGAGGCCATCACCGTCCCCGAGTTGGACATCCTCGATGAAGAAGTCGAGGCGGAGCTGCTCTAGCCATGCGCTACGGAATTTTCAGCGACACGCACGCAAACCTGCCCGCCCTCGAAAACGTGATGCGCTCGTTCGAGGCCGAGAAGGTCGACGCGCTCATCTGTCTGGGCGACACCGTCGGCTACGGCTCGCAGCCGAACGAGTGCTGCGACATCGTCCGCAAGAACACCAAGTACACCATCCTCGGCAACCACGACGCCGCGGTCGCGGGCCGGATGGACTACAGCTACTACTACGACGCCGCTCGCGAGGCGCTCGACTTTCACCGCCGAATCCTGACCGACGAGAACATGACCTGGCTGCGCGGGCTCTCGTACATGGAGAAGGACGAGGTCACCCACTTCTGCCACGGCTCGCCGGTCGACCTCGAAGAGTTCGAGTACATCTTCAGCGTCGAGCAGGCCGCGACCTGCATCCCGATCTTCGAGCAGCTCGGCCAGACCACCTTCATCGGCCACTCGCACCTGTGCAAGTCCTTCGCGATCAGCCGCGAGCGCGTGTTCGAGGTCGTGACCAAGCAGTTCGAGGTTCGGACCGACTACCGCTACGTGATCTCGGTCGGCTCGGTCGGCCAGCCCCGCGACCATGATCCGCGGGCCAGCTACACCATCTACGACAGCGCCCGGCAGATCTTCGAGTTCAAGCGGGTCGAGTACGACATCGCCGAGGCCGCCCGGCGCATCTACGACATCGGCCAGCTCAGCGACAGCTTCGGAGCGCGACTCTTCGCGGGTGTGTAGCGCTGCCGCGGCTCGAGCGAGAGGGTCGATTCTGCGAGCTGCGGCGAACTGGCCGGCAGATCACGATCCGCCGCGGGCCGATCGAGCGGCTCGAGCCACGCGGGTCCGAAGTTGGCGTCGAGCCGAGCGTCGAGCGACGTAGCAGCGCTTGGGCGAGCGAGGCCGTGCAAGAGCTCGCGAACTCGATCGACAAGCTGATCGCCGAGGGCTGGACGCTGCTGCCCTGGCGAGGCTCGGCCGAGGGCCTGGTCGCCGAGCCCTCGCCTTTCGAAGCCGAGCTGATCAGCGCACCCAGCCCAGCGCTCTGGTCGGTCCAGGGCGATTGGTGGGCGGCGCGAGGCGATCCACGGGGCGAGCTGGTCACGCTCGAGCTCGCGCTCGCCGACGCGGCGCCAGCCGAGCACGCGCGGCTCGAGCCGGCCGCGCAGGTGCTGCTCGCTCGGCTGCAACGCGAGTGGTTCGGCGAGCTCGCCGAGCTGGCCGAGATCGATGAGGAGGGCGCGTTGCTGCGCTGGCGTTGGTCGCATGGCTATCTACGCGAGCTCGAGCTCGGTGGCGCCGGGGCGCTCGATCTCGACGCCCACGCGCCCAAGGATCTCGCGCCTTCGTTGGTCGATCTGCTCGCGCATCCGAGCGCGCGCATGCTCGAGCGGCTCGGGCTCGGCGTGCTCGATCGCGCCGGTCGGCGCAACGTCGCGCGCGTGCTCGATCGGATCGTCGAGGCTCGCTTGCCCTTGCTGCGTCGGTTGGAGCTCGGTCTCGCGCCCGCGAGCATGACCGGCATGACCGGCAAGATCGGCGAGCTCGGGCCGCTCGCGCAGCTCGACTCGCTGCGATCCCTGCGAGTCCACGGAGAGGCACGCGTGCCTGCGCTGGCTCGGCTCGAGCAGCTCGAGCTCGAGGTGCCCGAGATCGAGCCGAGCTTGCTTCAAAGCCTGAGGACTCCGAGCTGGCCGAGCCTGCGCAGGCTCTGGATCACCAGCGAGCGCAACAACCCTTGGAGTGGCAATCGAACGCGCTTCGCCGCCTTGCTCGACGCCATGCCGCTGCGCGAGCTGGCGATCCAAGGCTCCACGGGGCTGAGCGAGCTGCTCGAGCTCGACAACCTCGGCCAACTCGACGAGCTGCGCGTGATCAAGCCGCGCGACGCCGAGGTCCAATTGCTGCTGAG
>JAMHUH010000222.1:0-2856 GCA_035904925.1 Nannocystaceae bacterium | reverse complement strand
GTGCTGCACTGCATGGTGCGATTCCAGCAATCCCGAGGCGTGCATTGACCAACCGGGGACGGAGTGTAATGTCGCTTTCAACAATGAATATGGTGTGTGTTTGTAGTGGGCGGCTCGGCTCTATGCGCGAAAACGCGGTTCAAACACGAGCAAGTCCCCCGAAGGCTCAAGGAATTCTGCAACCAAAACCTGAGTTGAAGCTAACTCTTCAATACTCGCGTCAAAATCGCTGAACGGAATATGGAGGGTGGCGATGCCATTATTGTTGATAACGCTGTCTTTCACTGCGTTGTCCCCTGTCTTTTCAAATTCGGCAGTTTCCGGATCAAGTAGAGGGCGGTAGCCGTATAAGGACGCTGACATCCATCAGCATCGCGCCAGCGGAGTTTGGTTGGATCGATGTGGTGAACCACAGCCGCCTCGGGGCATTCCCGCCATTCCATGTCACACGATATGCGTGCATTGGGACTACGGAACTGAAGAATCCGCTGACGGTTTGCTTATTGATCAACCCATTGGGTCGAGGTCGAGATCCCGAAGGCGTCGAGCAGACCCTTCGGGGGCACGCTGCCGATCATCACGAAGACGCTGTCGACCTCGCGCTCGAGCCTGCCGCTCGGGCCGCGAAGGTGGACGCGTTGGGGGCCGAGGGCTTCGATCTCGGTCCCGAGCAGGAGCTCGACTCGACCTTTGCGGACCAGCCGGGCCAGCTCGTCGACGTTGCGACGCTTGCCGCGACGAGCTTCGTGGCCGCGGTAGCTGACGATGACCTTGGTGTCTGGTTGGGCGGCGAGGCCGATCGCGGCTTCCATCGCGACGTCGCCGAGGCCGACGACCATGACGCGGCGGCCGGCGAAGCTGCGGGCGTCGGCGAGCGCGTAGTGGACGTGGTCGAGCATGGGCTCGGGGATCGGGGTGTCGAGCTTGCGGGGCGTGCCGCGACGACCGAAGGCCAGCACGACGCGGGCGCAGGTGAAGCGCTCGCCGCTGGCCGCGACGACCACCAGCACGCCGGGCGCGGGGCGTTCGACGCGGGCGACCCGAACGCCCTCGCGGATCTCGAGCGCCTCGCTGCGAATGATCCGCAGCCACTTGCCGAGCAGCTCCTCTTTGGTCGACTCGCGCAGCCACAGGTCGCCGACCATCGGCATGCCGAGCGGTTGATCGAAGACCAGCTTGCCGCGCGGGAAGCTGCGGATGCTCTCGGCCGCGCTGGCTTGCTCGAGCACCCGATAGCGCAGGCCGAGTCGCTTGGCCTCGAGCGCGGCGCTGATGCCCGCTGGCCCGGCGCCGACGATGACCAGGTCGAGCTCGCGCTTGCTCGCAGGCTGCTCGCGCAAGCGACGAGCGATCGCTTGGACCGCGTGGGCACCCTGGTTGATCGCGTTGCGGATCAGTGGGAGCCCGGTGATGTCGCCGGCGAGGTGAATGCCAGGCGCGCCGCGGGCCTCGAGATCGTCGTCGACGAGCGGCAGGTTGGGCACGCGCTCGCCCTCGTGAATGACCAGCGAGCCGTTCGGACAGCGCTGCTCACACAGCGTCAGGCCGCAGCAGTCGTCGGGCCGCGCGACCACGGCCACGTAGCTGCGAATGTCGAGCACGTCGTAGGGGCAGGCGTCGACGCAGGCGCTGCAACCGATGCAGGTGGTCGTGTCGATGGTCGGCAGGCGACGCCGCTCGGCGGGCCGCAGCGAGGCGGCGATCGGCTTGGCCCCGCGCTCGTCGGGCTTGCTCGCGTGGCTGCGCTCGATCGTCGCGAGCTCGAGCCGATCGCGGCGGCGGGCCCAGGCTCGGCGCCCGACCAAGCCGAGCCCGGCGAAGCCCAAGCTCATGCCCAGCCACAGGCCGACGCGAGCGAGGGGCGGCGGCGGAGCGGTCGAGCTTGCCTCGGGCAGCTCGAGCGACGCGGCCTCGCGGGCCAGCTCCCACAAGCTCGCGCGCTCGGTCGCCGCCGCGCTGGCCAGGGTCTGATGCTCGTCGAAGCAGACGACCGGATCGCTCGGGCCATGGCGATCGCCGATCCGACAGTGGGCCATTGGGTCGTCGTCGCGCGCGACCCGATGACAGTTGGCACAGGCCACGACCTCGACCAACACGACCGAGGTCGGCGCGAAGCTGGCCGCGCTGCTCGGGCCGAGCTCGACCAATTGACGGTCGAGATCGCCGAGCCCGAGCTCGAGCTCGACGCCGTCGCGAAAGCGGACCGGCGCAGCCCCGGGCACGAAGGCGACCCCGCCCATCGCGTGGTGGATCGGGTGGCAGGTCGTGCACTGCATCGTCTTGGCGACGATCTGCTTGGCGTGCGGGGTTCGGACCGAGCGCTTGGTCGCGTGGCAGTCGTGGCAGGCGGTGGCGGGATCGAGCCGGACCGCGTCGTTCTCGTCGCGATGGCAGCTCTCGCATGTCAGCCCGGCCGCCGCGTGAGCCCGACCGAAGCTGCGCGCAGGCGCGAGCGGGCGACCGCTGCCGAGATCGATCGCCAGCGCGAGCACGAGCCCGAGCGCGCCCGCGAGGCTGCCGTAGAGCCAGCCGCGGGGGCGGGTGATGTCGCTGCTGCGCTCGAGCTTGGGCGCGCTGCGGCGGCGCGCGGCCGGGGTGGCGCGCTGCTCGAGCAAGGGGGTGTCGACGCTGGCCATGACGCAGGGTTCACGCGAGGGCGAAGAGCGAGACCAGCAGGACGTGGGCGATCAGGGCGACCAGCAGCGCGCCGGTCAGCAGCACGTGCGGCATCAACCAATTGCGCAGCAGCGCGTTGGCCAGCCGGCGCGCCGGCAGAGCTCGCAGCTCGACGCAGATTCGAATGCACTCGTCGATGCCCGCGAGCGCCTCGGCGTCGGCCTGGCCCTCGGGCAAGGC
>JAMHUH010000221.1:0-3267 GCA_035904925.1 Nannocystaceae bacterium | reverse complement strand
AGCACCTTGACCTGGCTCGGCACGATCCGAGCGCCCGGACAATTGGTCGAGTTTTGCAGCGACATGCTGGTCAGGCGAGTCGCCGGCGCGCCACCGACCAACACGGTGAACGCAGCCGTCAGATGCCGCGAAGGCCCCATGACGATGCCCGAGGCCACGCCCGTGGCGACGCCGGCGTTGTCGCCATTGGTCATCGGGATCGTGGTCGCCAGGTTGTGCGCGGGCGTGCCCATGAACAACACGTTGTAGGCCGCGGGCACGCCCATCGGGCCGGCGGCGATGTTCGGGTAGGGGATCGGCACCGGGCCGGCCGGGGTCGGGGTCAGGCAGACGTCGGGGAAGCCGGTGTCGATGCCCATCATTTGGGAGTTGGCGAACATGGTGTGGTTCTCCTTGGGCTCGGCTCAGCCGAGGTGGATCTGATCGGCGTCCATCTTGACCAGCTGCTCGGCTCGGATCATCGCGTGCTTGGCGTGGACGTGCAGGGCCTCTTGCGCGCGGTAGTCGATGCTGCCGGCCTGAACATGGTCGATCTCGCTGATCGCCCGATAGCTGCGCTTGCTGTGCTGGCTGACCCGCTCGACCAAGGTCTCGAGCACCTTGCCGACGATCGTGGTCTCGCGCAGGTGGGCGTAGAGGTTGCCGAGCACGGTCGCGCAGCGATCGAAGAGCACGCGAGCGCTGCGGGCCTCGACCTGGAGCTCGTCGCTGCGCAGCGCGAGCTGGCGATCGCAGGTCAGCTCGAGCGAGCCGCTGGCGTGGAGCTCGACGTCGCCCTCGAGGCTGAGCCGAGTCTTGGTCGTCCCGGTCGCGGCCGCGCTCGGACGATCGAGCACGGCGATCACGAAGCGCTCGCCCTGACTGACCACCCACACGCGATCGCCGGGCATCGGCTCGACCAGACAGCTGGTCGCGCGCCGGGCCGTGAAGCGGGCGTGGCCATCGTCGAGCTGCAGCTCGTCGCCCTCGCGCTCGATCAGCGTGGCGATGCCTTGCGAACCAGGCTGAAGGCCGGGCTGGAGCGCTGGCGCAGGCGAAGGCGAGGTCGGGAGCACGTGGAGGTCGTGGGCATGCATGGTGGGTCCTCGGCTAGAACTTGGGTCGCCAGTTCTCGGCGGCGGCGAGCTCGGGGTCGCCCTCGAGCGCGCGGGCGCGATCGGTGAAGCGGGCGCCCTGATCGCTGACTTGGTGGAGGTTGGTCCGAAACATCGACGCGCCGGCAAAGTCGGCCCCGCTCAGGTCGGCGTGGGCGAAGTCGGCGTAGGTCAGATCGCAGCGCTGGAAGAGCGTGGCCTTGCAGCTGGCCCGATGCAGGATGCACGAGTTCATGTCGGCGCCCGAGCAGTTGGCGGCGTCGAGCAGGGCGTCGACGAACATCGACTGGGCCAGCTTGGCCTCGCGCAGGTCGACGCCGCGCAGGTCGGCCTCGACGAACAAGATGTTGGGCCCGTTGATCTTGGTCAGCAGGCTGTTGTTGAGCTTGGCGCCCTTGAAGTTGGCCTGGCGCAGATCGGCGCCGGTGAAGTCGCAATTCTCGAGCTCGCCATCGGTGAACTGCGTGTGCACGAAGCTCATGCCGCGCAAGGACAGACCCGAGAGCTTGGCCTTGATCAGCGTGACCCGCTCGAACACGGCGCCCGCGAGCTTGGCCTCGCGCAGGTCGGCCGAGAGCAGCGTGACCGCGAGCAGCTTGGTGTTCGAGATGTCGATGCCAGCGACGTCGCACTCGAGGAAGGCGGTGCGCTCGAGCTTGGCGCCCTCGAAGCGGGCGCCAGGCAGCTTGCCACGGGTGAAGGCGGTCGCGCGCAGGTCGGCGCCGCGCAGATCGAGGTTGGCCGCGCTCAGGGCGTCGAGCTTGGTCGCGGTCAGGCGCGCGCCGGCCAAGCTCGCGTCGGCCATGCTGCACTGACCGAGGATCGCTTGATGCAGATCGACGCCCGCGAGATCGGCCTCGTCGAATTTGCAGGCGATGAAGATCGACTCGCGCATGGCCGCACCAGCCAGCTGGGCGCCGCGAAAGTCGACGCCCTCGAACACGCCGCCGCTGAGCTTGGCGCCCCGAAAGTCGCGGCCCGAGAGATCGAGCTGGGTCAGGACTTCGCCCTCGCTCACGAGCGCGGCGAGCTGCTTGGCGTCAGCGGGGCCGGCCATCTTCGTCCTCCTCTTGCTCGCTGTAGCGCGGGTGAATCCGGACCTTGGTCAGCAGCGCCTCGTCGAGCTGGACGCGCTCGTTGGTCTGGACCCGGGCCATGTCGGCTCCGTAGAGGTTGGCCCCGCGCAGGTCGGCGCCGCGAATGATCGCGCGCGAGAGCGAGGCGTGCATCAGGTTGGCGGACATCAGCTCGGCGTCCTCGAGGTCGGCCTTGTCGAAGCGGGCCCGGCGAGCGACGCACTGGTAGAGCTTGGCCCCGCGCAGCTTGCAGCCGCTGAGGTCGGCGTCGTCGAGGGTCGCGCGGCGAAGGTCGCAGCCGATCATCGAGCTCTCGCGCAGGTTGCAGCCGTGCAGGTCGGCGCCGGTGAAGGTCGCCTCGTCGAGCAGCGTGGCCTCGACGAAGCGGGCGTTGGTCAGCGTCGCGCCCGAAAAATTGGCCCCGCGCGCGGAGCAGGCCAAGAAGGTGCACGACTCGAGCCAGGCGCCCGAAAAATCGACGCCATCGAGCGCGACCTTCAACAGGTTGGCGCGGGTCAGGGTCGCCTCGCGCAGATCGACGCCGCGCAGATCACCTTCGATCAGGTTGAGCCCGGTCGCGTCGACGCCTTGGGCGTCGGTCGCCTCGAAGTGGGCCTTGGCGAGATCGGCCCCGACCAGCTTGGCGCCGGCCAGGCACGCGCGGGTGAAGTCGGCTCCGACCAGGATCGCCTCGCCGAGCTCGGCTCGCGCGAGCGAGCACTCGCGCAAGCTGGCCTTGCCGAGGTTGGCCTTGCCGAGCTTGGCCTCGTCGAGCTTCGTGCCGACCAGCGAGGCGTGGGCGAGCACGGCCCGCTCCAGCGTGGCCCCGCGCAGGTCGGCGCCGTCGAGCTTCGCGCTCTCGAGGAAGGCGCCCGTCATGTCGGCGCCAGCGAGGTTCATGCCCGAGAGATCGGCGCCGGTCAGGTTGAGGGTCGTGAACGACTCTTTGTGCTCGATCGCCTCGAGCACGCGCGCGCGACAGGCCGCGACCAGCTCGAGCGGCATCGGTGGGGCCGGGTTCTGCATGTGCGCGGTCAAGCGGTAGCCCTCGCGGACCTTGGCCTCGGCGTCCTGCCAGCGGGCGAAGAGCTCGGGGT
>JAMHUH010000220.1:0-21612 GCA_035904925.1 Nannocystaceae bacterium | reverse complement strand
GGTGGGGACCTGGCCGCCTCGCGCCAGCCATTGCTCGGGCGTGTAGGCGGCGATCGACAGGGCGTGGAGGCCGGCTCGCAGCTCGTCGGCCAACGTCGCATTCACGGCCCGATGGCGGCCGACCGGGCTCTGGCCGGCGAAGGCCTCGGACACGATCACCACCTTGAAGTGGCTCTCCGAACCGACCGGCACGCTGTGGTTGCCCGACTCGTCGATGACCTCGAGCACGCTCGGCGTGAAGCCGGCGACGAGCTTGTCGTGAATCACTTCGCGTCGGCTGGGCATCGGCTCAGTCGGCCTTCGCTGCGGCCGGAGCGGCTGCGGGCTCGGCCAAGGTCGCCGCGATCACCTGGGCGATGTCCAGGACCTCGATCGACTCGTCCTTGTCGAAGTGCTTCATGCCGTCGGAGATCATGGTCTTGCAGAAGGGACAGCCGACCGCCACCGCGTCGACGCCCGACTCGACGATCTCCTTGCTGCGGTTGATGTTGACCCGCTTCTCGGGCTCCTCTTCCATCCACATTCGACCGCCGCCGGCGCCACAGCAAAACCCGTGCTCGCGCGAGCGGCTGAGCTCGACGAACTCGCCCTTGTCGGCGATCGCCTTCTCGATCGAGCTGCGCGGCGCGTCGTAGACCTTGTTCCAGCGGCCCAGGTAGCACGAGTCGTGGTAGGTCAGCTTCTTGTCGAGCGGGTTCTCGATCTTGAGCTTGCCCTCGTCGAGCAGGCGAGCGATCAGCTCGCTGTGGTGGACGACCTCGTAGTCGCCGCCGAACTGCGGGTACTCGTTCTTGATCACGTGGAAGCAGTGCGGACAGGTCGCGATCACCTTGGTGATCTTGGCCTCGTTCATGGTCGCGACCTGATCCGCGGCGAGCTCTTGGAATTTGTCTTCGGCGCCGACCCGACGCAGCGTGTCGCCGGTGCACTTCTCTTGCTTGCCGAGCACCGCGAAGTCGACGTTGGCGGCGTGCAGGACCCGAACCAGCGCGCGGGTGGTCTTCTTGGCCGTGTCGTCGAGCGCGCCCGCGCAGCCGACGAAGAGCAGCCACTCGGCGTTGGGCTTGTCCTCGATCGTCGGCACGTCGAGGCCCTCGGCCCAGGCCATGCGATCGCCGTTGTCGTTCCAGGGGTTGCCCTGACCCTCGGCGATGTTGCGGATGACGCGGACGACCTCGCTGGGCGGCCCCTCGCTGACGCCCTCGTTGAGCACGATCCGGGTCCGCATCTGCAGGATCTTGAGCGGGTGCTCGATGAACACCGGGCAGACCTCTTCGCACGCGCCGCAGGTCGTGCACGACCAGAGCGTCTCGTCCTTGATTCGGCCGCCGATCAGCGGCGGCAGCTGGCCGAGCATCTGCTTGATCTCGGTGATCTTGTCCTTCTGCGCCGTCGCGGGCAGCTCGAGCCGGCCGGTCGCGCCCGCTTCGAACTCGTCGGGGTAGCCGACCTCGCCGCTGTCGGGCTCGTAGATCGGCAGGTGACCGCCCGCGTCCTTCAAGGCCAAGAGCAGGCCGCCGCGCGCCTTCATCTCGTCCTTGAGGTCGTGGATCAGGTGCATCGGCGAGAGCGGCTTGTGGGTCGCGAAGGCCGGGCAGTAGGTCGTGCAGCGGGCACACTCGGTGCACGAGTAGTTGTCGACCAGGCTCTTCCAGTCGAAGTCCTCGATCCGGCCGACGCCCCAGTTGCCCCAAGGGATCGGCGGATCGACGGCGTCCTCGGCCACCTCGGCGTCGGGGTCGGGCTCGGGCGGCATCAGCTCGAGCTTGGGCATGATCCCGCGCTGGCCCTGCTTGCGCAGCAGGATGTTGGGACCCGAGCCGAGCACGTGGATGTGCTTGGAGAAGGGCAGGTAGTTGAGGAAGGCCAGGACCACGCCGATGTGGACCCACCAGTGGACCTCGCCGAGCGCGAGCGCGGCGTCGCGGTCGACGTCGCTGAAGAAGCTGCCGCCGTGGCCCGGCAAGCCGGCGCTCCAGTCGGGCCCGCGGCCCATGCCCAGCGCCTCGGTCAGCCCCCACGAGACCAGCGAACCAGGCTCGACCCGCCGGTTGTGGACCATCTCGAACATGTGATGGCCGAAATGGGAGAGCACGATCAGCAAGATCGCGCTGAGGATCAGCATCGCGTCGAGGCTGGCCGGCACGAAGGCCGGGCGCAGGACCAGGCGGCGAAAGAACGCGTAGGCCAGGGCGAGGAGCACGATCGCGTTGCCGAGGTCGACGACCAGCTTGAGCCAGGCGTAGCCGGTCTCGCCCAGGATCGAGCCGAAGGTGAAGCCGAACTCGCCGAACAAGCCCGAGACCAGCATGTCGAGCAGGCCCACCTGCAAGATCAAAAAGCCCCAGTAGATCGGCAAGTGGTGCCAGCTTCGCTTCTCCTCGACGACCTTTCGCTGGCCGAAGAAGAAGGTCATCAAGCTCGCGACCCGCTCGCCCCAGGTCTCTTGCAGGTTCGCCGGCTTTCCGAGCGCCGCGATCCGAACCAGCTTCGTCATGGTCCGGGTGAACAGAGCGAGGGCCAGCGCGAGGACCAAGAGGAACGCTGCGATCTTGAACATGAGGGCTCCGGGGTCGCGGAGGCGCCGCATGGGGCCTCCGCGCGGCGGCTATAGCATGTCGGCTGGGGCCTGGGGAGAACGCTGAGCGTGCTCAGCGTTTTGCCGTGCTATGGTCGGGGCGTGCGAGATCTGCTGCTGATCAGCGACCTGCACCTGGGCTCGCACCTCAAGCCGCGCAGCCGCGGTGAGTACGTGCACCTCGCTGCGCGGATCGAGGAGTCGCTCCCGCACTTCCTCGACCACTACGTCCACTCGGGTCCCTGGCAGCTGGTCGTCAACGGCGACTTCATCGATTTTTGGAACATCGAGATCGGCGACGGCGCCACCGACCCCGAGCAGCTCGCGGTCGAGCGGCTCCACCGGGTGCTCGACGAGTACCCGGGGGTCGAGGACGCGCTGATCTCGTTCCTCGACGCCGGCCACTCGATCGTGTTCGTCGCCGGCAACCATGACGCGGAGTTCCTCTATCCGGCGGTCTGCCGGGCGATGGCCGAGCGGCTCGAGGGCGCCGGCGATCGGCCGGCCAGCCCCGACGTCAGCGCGACCGGGGTGACCAGCCTCGACGAGGTCGCGGCCGGGACCGTCCGCTTCGTGCCTTGGTTCGTGCGCGACGGCGGGGCCTGGATCGAGCACGGCCACCTGTTCGACTCGGCCTGCTCGACCCACGCCCAGCTCTCGCCGACCCGCGGCGGTCGCTTGGTCAAGAGCGTCGCCGAGGTCGCGACCCGGCGCTTCACCAACTTGATGCCCGAGATCGACTACGACGCGGCCGACCGGTTCACGACCCTCGACTACGTCCGCTGGGCGATGGCTCGGGGCTGGCGCTTCATGCTGCGGGTCGTCTACCTCTACCTGCGGATGATCGGCACGATGCTGGCGCTGTGGGCCCGCAGCGGTCGGGTCGACAGCGAGGGCAAGGCCCGGCACGAGGAGCGGCTGGCCAAGGTGGCCAAGAACGCCGGCTTGCAGATGTCGGCGCTGACGGCTCTGCAGCAGATGGCCCCGCCGCCCAGCTCGGCGAGCGTCGGCGGGGTGCTCTCGGTCACGGCGCTCGACTTCATCCTCGCGGTCGTCACCCCGCTGGTGTTGGTGCCGACCTTGCTCTGGTCGCTCGATCGCTCGCCTTGGCTCGGCATCCCGATCGGTCTCGTGCTCGGCGTGCTCGGCGTGCTCGGGGTCAAGCGTCGTCGATCGCCGCGCAACGTCGCCCGCGACATGCTCGAGGTCGCGTCGAGCGTCGGCGAGGTGACGGGCACTCGCATCGTGCTGATGGGCCACAGTCACCACGGCAGCGTCGAGCGGCGCGGCGCGGTCATCTATGGCAACAGCGGCAGCTGGCTCGACGGCTCGCACCTGATCGTGCGGCGCGGGCCGGATCGCCAGCAGCTCGTCGAAGTCGAGCTTCGCCACTGGCGCAACGGCGGCGTGACCTCGCTGCGCCGCATGCATGTCGACGAGTTCGAGCCGGAGCCCGAGCGCTCCTTCGTCGAAGAGCTGCTCGAAGCCTGAGCCTCTACAACGCCTTCTCGACCTTGCTGAGCAGCTCGTCGAGCGCAAAGGGCTTGGTCACGTAGTACTTGGCGCCGACGTTGATGCCCTCGACGACGCTGCGCGGATCGTTCTTGGCGGTCAAGAAGATGACCGGGACCGCGCGGGTGTTCTGGTTGCGCTTGAGCGCCTTGACGAAGGTCATGCCGTCGAGGCGCGGCATCATGATGTCCGCGATGATCAAGTCGGGCCGCTCGCGCTCGAGCGCGGTCAGCCCGGCCAAACCATCGTCGGCCTGCGTGACCCGGTAGCCCTTGGCGGTGAGCGCCTTGAGCAGCAGGGTCTGGACCGCGGGGTCGTCTTCGACGATGAGGATGTGCTCGCCCGCCACGAGCGCGACGTTACCAGGACCCGAGCGCGAGGTCAGCCGCCAGTTTGGGTTCGGGCCTCTGCGACCTCGAGGGCCAGCGCTGCGGCGCCATGCTTGCGCAGCTTGGCGGGGAGCTCGACGCCGAACTCGTCGAGTCGAGCGGTCGCCCACCCGACCGCCTGGGAGAGGGTGCCGTGGACGGTGTGCGGGATGGGCATCTGGGCGACCCAGAAGATCGCCGTCAACGCGCCCCGAACGAGCGGCGAGGGGATCACGAAGGCGATGCCCAGGCACGATGCGCCGAGCAACGCGGCGTGATCGTTGATCCAGTCGGCCTGGAGCTTGCGCTGGGTCGCCGTCGGCCGCATGCCCATGCTCGCGTCGATGACCACGATCGTTCGCTTGCCTCGGGCCAGGTTGGCCCTCATCTCCACCAGCTGCTCGTCGAGATAGGCGCGCAGGTTGTCGTCGGTGGTCGGCGAGATCTGGACCAAGACGCGAAGCGGATCGAACTCGTCGATGATTCGGTAGAGCGGCTGCATGGGACCTCCGTGGTCGATATCGGCCCATCCTTGGGTCGATATCCGACGATAGCGAGTGTCCTCGCGAAAGACGAGCACCCATTGCAATGAATCGGTGCTCGTCTTTGCGCATCGGCGTCGCGGTCGGACCGCGAATCGACCATGAATCAGGTCGGGTCGATGAACGCGAAGACCTCGCCCCAATAGGTGTCGGCGACCTCCATCGTCTCCAAGCGCGGCGTGTGGCCCGGCGGCGGGAACACCGGAAGATCGGCGAAGGGGCTGTCGAGGTAGACCAGGTCGGCACCGAGCTCGCTGGCGAGGATCTGCGCGTCGAGGGGGGTCGAGATGAAGTCGTTGCCGACCAAGACCAGGGTCTCGACCTGGTCGGACACGTTCGAGATGTCGTAGCCCGCGTAGGGAAAGGCGTCGGCTTGGATCGCGTCGATCAGCGCCAAGAAGGGCCCGGTCGGGTAGAGATCGGGCTGGGTCGCGTCGAACCATGCTTGGATCTCGGGCGGCGACCACACGTAGTAGGGCGTGTAGTCACCATAGAACACATAGCCGTCCGGCTGGGCCTTCAAGTAGGCCTCGAAATTGGGATCGCCGTTGACCATCGCCCCGAACGCCGAGATGTCCTTGTAGAGGATGGTCGAGACCGTCACCGATCGAACCAGGTTGGGCCACTGCGCGAGCATCAGCGAGACCGCGCCACCGGTCGATTCGGACACGAGATCGACCTTGCTCGCCTTGCTTCGCGCTCGGGCGAATTGCAGGACCTTCTTCATCGGCGCGATCTGGGTGTCGACCGTCAACAGCGAGCCATCCGCGGGCCGCGAGCTGTCGCCGTAGCCGAGCGGATCGACGGCGTAGTGGAAGTAGCCGCGGGCGACGAAGCGCGCACCCATGTCGTAGCCCTCGACCTCGGCGTCGAGCAGATCGGCGTTGGTGATCGGGCCCGAGAGGCTCATCGCGGACCGTCGCGGCCAGCGAGTCAGCGAGCGCAGCGACCAGCTCTCGATCACGTGAATCGTCTGGCCGCCGCCGACGGGAATGAACAGATCGCTGCGATGGACCTCGTCGAACACCTCGGCGAGGTGGGGATGACTGGCGATCACCGCGTCGAGCAGCGGCATCGCGGTGTTGGCATAGGCGTCGGGATCGTCGGGCTCGAACGCGCTGGCGGTCGAGGGTGCGAGCAGGGCGAGCGAGGCGAGCGTAGAGATGGCCAAGATGGACGTGGGGCGCATGACGAGACTCCTGGAGGCCGACCGTGAAGAGTCGGGCGAGGTGAGCATTCGGTCGTTCGATCGTTCGATCATTCGATCATTCGAGCAGTACGAGCAGTACGAGCAGGTACGAGCGGTGGATTTCAGCCGATGCTTCAACGTACAGGTTTTCACCTGCGAAGGGGCCGCAGAATCGACTTTCAGCCACGCTGGTTTCGTCTCACCGATGTCGTCATTGCTGGCCCGACGATCAATCGAGTGTACGCAATGACAGAGGTGACTCGCGCGATTGCAAGCATGACGATGCACCGCCGCCGAAGCGCGCTTCCCAAAGCAGAGTCGCCGCGGCGCGCTGCGATGGTTCGGAGTTTTTTCGTGCTCTACCCGCGCTCGGCTAAGCTCCGCCGATGCTGACCGAAGCCAGCGAGCAGCTCGCGCACATCGAGCTGGTGACCTTCGACATCGACGGGACCCTGACCGACGCGACCACCTGGTGGGCCGGGGAGGGCGTTGGTTGGGTGCAGCGCTACAGCGTGCGCGACGGGGAGGCGCTGCTACGGCTCGCTCGCGCGGGGGTGCGGACCGTCCCGCTCTCGCGCAACGCGACCGAGGTCGCGCGGCGGCGAATGGAGCACCTGCGCTGCTCGACCCGCTGGTTGGGGGTCAGCGACAAGCTCGCTGCCTTGGCCGAGATCCTCGCCGATCACGAGGTCGCGGCCGAGCGAGTGCTGCACATCGGCGATGGCCTCGACGACGCGCCGGTGTTCGAGCGAGTCGGAGTCGGAGTCGCGGTCGCCGACGCGCATCCACTCGCGCTCGAGCGGGCGAGCTTGGTCCTGCGAGCGCGTGGCGGCGAGCGAGCGATCGAGGAGCTCGAGCATTGGATCGGCGAGGCCCGAGCCCGGCAGGAGCGCTCGCGATGAGCGGCATGACGGCGATCGGGATCATGAGCGGGACCTCGGCCGACGGGGTCGACGCGATCTTGCTCGCGCTCGACAGCGTGCACGAGCGGCACGAACCCGAGGTGCTCGATCACGCCTATGTGCCCTTCGAGGCCGGGTTGCAGGCCGAGCTGAGCGATCCGAGCACGATGACGATCGCCCGGCTCTCCGAGCTCAACGCCGAGCTGCCGCGCCTCTACGCCGCCGCGGTCGAGCGCCTGCGCGGTTGGGAGCGTGCGCGCGTGGTCGGCATGCACGGCCAGACGGTCTGGCACGGTCCACCCTCGGCCGCGGGGGCTGGCCACCGCGTGCCCAACACCTTGCAGATCGGCAGCTCGATGATCCTGGCCGAGGCGCTGGGCAAGCCGGTCGTCGGTGATCTTCGCTCGTCGGACATGTTTCATGGCGGCGAAGGGGCGCCGATCGTGCCCTTCGCCCATTGGTTCTTCACGCCGCGCGAGCACTCGGGCCGCTTGATCGTCAACGTCGGTGGGATCGCCAACGTCACCCACGTCGCCGCCACGCTCGAGCAAGTCCGCGGCAACGACGTCGGCCCCGGCATGATGATCGCCGATCACCTGAGCCGGAAGATCAGCGGTGGCGACCTCGACTGCGACCGCGACGGCGTGCTCAGTCGCGGCGGGCGGGTGATCGAGGGGGTGCTCGATCACGTGTTCGCGCATCCTTTCTTCGCCAAGCTGCCGCCGCGCTCGACCGGGCGCGAGGACTTTGGCCGTGACTACGCCGAGCGGCTGCGCGAGCGCTTCGGCGAGCTCGAGGAGCGCGACCTGCTGACCTCGGTCTTGGCGGTGACGGCCCGAGCGATCGCGCGTTCGATCGGCGAGCTCGAGGGCTCGGTCAGCGACGTGCTCATGACCGGTGGCGGCGCTCGCAACCCGACGCTGATGCGCCTGGTTCGAGAGGCGATCAAGCTGCCGGTCGAGCGCGCCGACACGGGCGTGTTCGCGGCCAGCCATCACGAGCCCGCCGCGGTCGCGTTGATCGCCGCGCGGACCCTGGCAGGCTTGCCGAGCTCGCTGCCTGGCGTGACCGGGGCGCGCAAGGCCTCGGTGTTGGGCCACGTGGCCTACCCGACGCCCTGACCTAAGGGGTCTTGGAGGCGGAGCCGGTCTCGGAGGCAGAGCCAGTCTCGGAGGCGGAGCCAGTCTCGGAGGCGGAGCCGGTCTCGGTGGCGGAGCCGGTCTCGGTGGCAGAGCCGGTCTCGGTGGCGGAGCCCGGCGTGGCCGCGGCGAGCTTGGCCAGCGCCTGCTCGCCGGCCGCTCGATCGGCGAAGCGCTCGGCCAGCGACTGCTCGAGCAGCTCGTCCATCCACACGCCCTCCTTCGCTCGCAGCCTTCGCTCGTCGATCACCAGCTCGGCGGCGCCGACGGGTTGGCCTTCGATCGCGGCCGGCAGCTCGCGGGCGCAGGCTTTGGTGGGCGGGCCGAGCTCGCTCCAGACGCCGAGCATCTGGCTGTAGGCCACGCAGGGGCCCTCGGCAGGGACGATGATCGTCTGGGTTCCGACGCAGGCGATCGCCGATCCATCGCTGCCCGCGATCGCGGATGCGCCGGTCGGGTGGCTGTAGAAGCGCTCGCCGATGCGGGCGAAGTGGTGAAATCGGGTCCGACCAAACTCGTCGCTGATCGCCAGGCTACACGGGCTCTGCAAGGCCAAGCCGTAGACGCGCTCGCGTCCGCGGGCGTCGAGCGTGGTCAGCTTGCGGCCGGCTTCTTCGACGATCCAAAGCTCGTGTTGCCCGGGGATGTCGCTGGCGACCAGCCAATGACCGACCAAGGCGTCGAGCTCGGTGCGCGGGTAGGAGGCGAAGGCCTCGGGCATCGGCGGCGCCTCGCGTTCCCAGACCGGCGGACGCGCTTTGGAGGTTCGCTCGGGCCGGTCCCCGGCGTCGACCCGGTGGGCCGCGTTGGTGGGCTTGGACGAGTTGCAGGCGGCGAGGGACAACGCCACGAGACAGGTCGAGGACAGGACGCGGAGGCTCGCCATCGGGCCGGATGGTAGCCCAGGGTTCACCTCACCGAGCGGCTAACCGCGGCCGAGGAAGAGATTGCGTCCGAGGCCCGAGCGACCCGCTCCGACCAGGGTCCCCGCCGCCGCCCAGCCGGCCGCGAACTCGCCCTCGAGCCCGAGGCCCGGATAGGTCAGGCGCGACGCGAAGAGCAGGTTCTTGATCCCGGACGAGTGGGGGAGCAAGCCGATGCCCAAGCTCGGCTCGCCCGCGCTGAGCCGGAAGAGCGGGTCCATCGGGAGGCGCAACGCCGTGTCGGTGCCGTACTCGTCGAGCCGCCGACCCAGCCCGTCGCTGGCCTCGCGGCCATCGTGCGGCGAGTGGACGAAGAGCAGGTAGGGCCGACAGAAGGGCAGGACCCCGCGTTGATCGAGCTCCTCGAGGATCCGCTCGCGGACGTCGTCGAGCGGCTCGTCGGGCGCGAGCATGCGGACCAGCGAGATCGTCCGGGTGTTCTCGCGCAGGCCCGGGCCCACGCGCAGGAAGGTCAGGCCGGCGCCGTCGCGGGCGAGCGTGTCGTGCTCGGGCACGCACAGGGCCATGCCACCGAGTCCGGGGCTGAGCCCGCGCTCTTCGATCTCGAGGTGCAGGACGTAGCGCAGCGCCCCGCTCTGAATGTTGGCGAGGCTGACTTGCAGCGGCTTGGGCAGCAGCTCGGGCAGCAGCGGCCCATCGACGAGGCGACGGGGATCGGTCGCGACCAAGAGCTGGTCGCAGCCGTAGCGATCTTGCTTGCCGAGCAAGCTCAGGCCAGTGACCTTGCCGCGCTTGAGCAAGACCTCGGCGACCCGCAGCGAGGGCTTGACCTCGCCGGACTTGAGCTGGATCCGTTGGAGCAGCATCTGGCGCAGGGCATGCTCGCCGCCCTCGCGGTCCTGCGGGCCGCGGCTCCACAGCCCCGCGAGCCGCAAGCTGGCCGCCTTGCCGAGCTGGGCGGGGACCAGGTGCTGGACCCAAGGCTCGATCGCTCGCGCGCCGCGGCGGATCGGGTGGTCGGAGGCGAGCGGCTCGAGCTCGTCGAGGCGATCGTCGGGCAGCTGCTCGGACACGCGCGACAAGAAGCGACGACCCCAAAAGCCGTCGGCGACCAGCGCGTTGTCGGAGCCGAGCAGGTCGTCGAGCAGCTCGTCGGTCGCGGCGCTCCAGCGTCGACGCAGCTCCCAAGCCTCGTCGATCGCCTCGCCGGGCCACTCGCGGCCGACCTCGTGCGACCAGTTGGCCTGGCTGGGCTCGCTGTCGAGCCGGTGATCGGGCAGGACCCAATTGGTCAGTTCGTCGAGCGCGCGGTGCTCACGACGGACCTGCGTCCAGACCCCGAGCTCCTCGAACACGCGCCGCAACGCCGGACAGGCGAGGTGGATCAGCGGCGCGGTGTCGAGCGCGAGCGCGCGACGGTTGAGCCGGTACACGCCCTCGACCGGACCTTGGGGGATGACCAAGACTCGCTTGCCGCGACGGGCGACCAACGCCGCCGCGACCAGCCCGGCGATGTCGGTGCCGAGCACGATCAGGTCGTAGTGGTTGGTGGTTGCCGCCATGCCGTGAAGCCGTGAAGCGAACCCGTGCGCTCGATCGAGCGACGCCGCGAACTGCCGGTCAGCCGGGTCCGCCGAGGATCTCGACTTGGTCGGCGCTCGCGCTCGCGCGCGCGACGAGCTGACCGAGCGCCACGCCGGGCTGGCCCGCGCCCTCGCACGCCGCGAGCACTTCGTCGACTCGCTCGCGGTCCGTGATCAGCAGCATGCCGACGCCGCAGTTGAAGGTGCGAAGCAGCTCGGCCCGCGGAACCCCGACCGCCGCGATCGCGGCGAAGATCGCCGGGAGCTCGAGCCGATCGAGGTCGAGCTGGATCGTCAGCTGCTCGCCGAAGGCCCGCGGCGGGTTCTCGATCAGCCCGCCGCCGGTGATGTGCGCGGCGGCGTGAACCGGCGCGCCCGCCAGCGCGCGCAGAGCCGTGAACGCTGGCGCGTAGATCCGCGTCGGCTCGAGCATCGCCTCGCCGACGCTGAGCCCCGCGCCCGGCAGGAGATCGGCGAGATCGAAGTTGCCGTGCTCGGGGTCGAGCAAGGCCTTGCGCGCGAGCGAGTAGCCGTTGCTGTGCAAGCCCGAGCTGGGCAGGGCGATGACCACGTCGCCCGCGACGCTGCGCGAGGGGCTCCAGATCGCCTGCCGCTCGACCACGCCGACGGCCGTGGCCGCGAGGTCGTAGTGGCCGGGCGCGTACATGCCTGGCAGCTCGGCCGTCTCGCCGCCGAGCAGGGTGCAGCCGGCCTGGCGACAGCCCGCGACCACGCCCGCGACGATCTGCTCGATCTGCCCGGGCTCGAGCTTTCCGGTCGCGACGTAGTCGAGCAAGAAGAGCGGCGCGCCGCCGGTGCAGAGCAGGTCGTTGACGTTCATCGCGACCAGGTCGATGCCGACCGTGTCGTGGCGCTCGAGCGCGATCGCGACGAGCAGCTTGGTCCCGACCCCGTCGGTGCAGGCGACCAAGACCGGCTCGCGCACGCCGGTCGGCAGGGCCATCAGCCCGGCGAAGCCGCCGAGGCCATCGAGCTGCTCGGGCCGCCGCGTGGTCTCGACCAGGGCCTTGATGCGCCGCACGGCTTCGTTGCCGGCCGCGATGTCGACCCCCGCGCTGGCATAGGTAAGCTTGGCTTCGCTCACGCGCGGGGATTACCAGGTCTCGGGCTAGCGGAACAGGCCTTCGAGGATCGCCAGCATCGCGCGGCGCGAGGCCAGCGTGCTGCCCGAGGCCAGCCACTGCTCGAAGCGCTCCATCAGCGCGATCGTGATGCCCGGGCGGTGCGCGAGCGGATCGTCGCCGGCGAGCGGGGCCCGATCGAGCATCGGGCGCAGGCGATCGCCGTACTCCTCGAGCAGCGCCATGTACTCGCGCTTGAGGTCGGCGACCAAGCGGGTCCGCGCCCAGCTCGCGACCGAGGCGAGGATGCGATCGATCAACACGTCGACCTCGGCCGGCGGGACCTGCATGTAGCCGGTGCTGGGCAGCATCGCGAAGCCGTTCATGAGCCGGCCCGCGAGGTCGAGCGCCTGGCGATCTTCCCCGCGCAGGGTCGGCCACGCGTCGCGCTCGCGCATGACGATCATCGCGACGTAGAGACCGTCGACGCCGTACTCGTCGGCCGCTCCGACCACGCGCCGGGTCACGCTGCCGCTGTAGCGTTCGAAGATGTTTTGCAGCGCGCGGGCGATCGAGGCCAAGGCGCCGTGCGGGAGGCCGACGCTGTCGTAGGCGTCGCGCGGCTGCGGGACGTCTTCGGTGTCGGGCGTGTCGGGATCGAAGCGATCATCCGACCAGGGGCCCGCGACAATCTCGCCCCAGCGATCGACCGGTCGCCCACTCGCGCTGCTCATTGCCGCTTGCCAGCCTCGAAGCCAATGTGGATGATACCCCCGCTGCCCCGCGAAGCCGATAAAATCGGCGATTCCTGTCACGCCTGCGCGGGTCCAGCCCGACTGAACCTCGGTCCGAGAAGAGCTCCACATGGCCTGGTGGCGACGCAAGAAAGACCCGCTCGAGCGACCCCAACCCGGAGGCAAGGTCTCCGTTCCCGTGGGCCTCTGGACCAAGTGTGAGTCCTGCGGCGAAATTACCTACACGGACGAGCTGATTCAGAACCTGCGCGTCTGTCCGGTGTGCGGCCACCATCACATCATGCCGACCGAGGAGCGCATCACTTCGATCGTCGACGAGGGCAGCTGGACGGAGCTCGATCTCGAGATCGGGCCCGGTGATCCGCTCGGCTTCGTCGACGAGAAGAGCTACCGCAAGCGGATCGACGCCGCGGTCGCCAAGGTCGGACGGACCGACGCCTTCGTCAGCGGCATGGGCCAGATCGACGGGCTCGACGCCTCGCTCGGCTTCTTCGCGTTCGAGTTCATGGGCGGCTCGATGGGCTCGGTCGTCGGCGAGAAGGTCACGCGGGTGTTCGAGCGCGCGCTCGAGCGGCGAACTCCGGCGCTGGTGTTCTCGGCCTCCGGCGGCGCCCGGATGCAAGAGGGCATCTTGTCGCTGATGCAGATGGCCAAGACCTCGGCCGCTCGCGCGCGCCTGCGCGAGGCCGGGCTGCCCTACATCTCGATCTTGCTGCACCCGACCACGGGTGGCGTCGCGGCCAGCTTCGCGTTCCTCGGCGACCTGATCCTGGCCGAGCCCAAGGCCTTGATCGGCTTCGCGGGCCCGCGAGTGATCCAGCAGACGATCGGCCAGGAGCTGCCCGAGGGGTTCCAGCGGAGCGAGTTCCTGCTCGAGCACGGCATGATCGATCGGATCGTCAGTCGGCTCGAGCTGCGCGAGCAACTCGCGGCGCTGCTGCGCCTGCTCGGCACGAAGGACGCTTCGCCGGTCGTCAGCGCCGACGTCAACTGACCAGCCATGACCGATTGGCGTGAGGCCCTCTTCGCTCGGCGGACCTTGGGGGTTCGGCCGGGCTACGCGGGGCTGCGTCGGGTGCTCGACGAGCTCGTGCCGGGGGCGTGCGAGCGGCCGCCCTTTCGGGTGGTGCAGGTCGTCGGCACCAACGGCAAGGGCTCGACCTCGGCGATGCTCGCTCATGGGCTCGCGCAGGCTGGGTTGCCGGGTCCGATCGGGCTCTACACCAGCCCGCACCTGCATCGGGTCGGCGAGCGGGTGCAGATCGCCGGTCGAGCGCTCGACGACGCGGCCATCCAGCGGACCAGCGATCGCGTCGACGCCGTCGAGCGAGCGTTGGGCGAGCGGCTCAGCTTCTTCGAGGTTCTGACCGCCGTGGCGATCGTCGAGTTCGTCGCGGCTGGTTGCTCGGCCGTGGTGCTCGAGGCGGGCCTCGGCGGGCGGCTCGACGCGACCACGGTGATGCACGCCGACGTGGTCGCGATCGCCCGGATCGCGCTCGATCATCAGGCCTACCTCGGCGACACGCTGGCGGCGATCGCTGGCGAGAAGGCGGCCGTGATCCGAGCGGGGCAGCGGGTGTTCACGCAGGTGCAAGCGCCCGAGGCCAGCGTCGTGATCGACCAGAGGGCGGCGGCCCAGGGCGTCGAAGTCGTACGCGTCGAGCCGCTCGCACGCGCCCCGCTCGGGCTGCCCGGCGAACATCAGCGGCACAACGCCGCGCTCGCGCTCGCGAGCTTGCGCGCGCTGGTGCCCGAGCGCGCGGACATCGACGCGCGCTGGCTCGACGGCGTGCGTTGGCCGGGTCGGCTCGAGTCGATTCGTTTCGGCGCGGGCCAGGTCTGGCTGGACGTCGCGCACAACCTCGACGGGATCGAGGCGCTGGTCACCGCGCTCGCGCAGCTCGGCATCCAACCCGACGCGATCGTGTTCGGGACCTTGGCCGACAAGCAGCCCGAGGCGATGGCCGAGCGACTCCGCTCGATCGCACCGCTATGGTTGGTCCCGCCCGAGCACGCCAGCGCGATGGACGTCGCCGCGCTCGCGCGTCCAAGCGAGCGCCAATTTTTCGGGCCGAGTGACCCGGCGCTGATGGCCGCGCTGCACGAGCGGATCGGGGCAGGGGACACCCTCTTGGTCTGTGGATCGCACTATCTGGTCGGGGCGCTGCGCGAGCGGCTGCTCGATCTGGACGCCGCGTCGCTCGATCCCCGCGCGCTCGCGGATCCGATCACCCGCTGAACAACTGCGCCCGTCGTGACCTCGTGCGCGCGGCGATTGCTTGGAAAACTCGCGAAGAGCTGGCTACGATCCTCGGGATGGTCGGCCGTGCTTCGAAGATCTGGTTGGGTAGCGTGGGGCTGCTCGTCGTCGGTACGCTCGCCGCTCCGCTGGCGTGGGCCGGTCCACCACCGCCGCCCAACGGAGGCGAGCCGCCGATGCGACCGGGGGTCAGGACCAGCGCACCGCCGCCGCCGAGCGGGTCCGAAGGCGAGCGACTCGAGGCGCCGAGCGATCCGCTGGTCATCGATCAGCGCACGCCCGAGACCGATATCGGCGGGACCTGGAAGTTCAGCCGCGCCGCGACCAACAGCGAGCCGAACTACGTCCATCAAGTCGAAGCGGATCCCTTCTTCACCATCAACCCGATCGGCTACTACCAGGGCGTCAGCCTCGCGGGCGGCAACCTGCCCCCCTTCGCGCCGCGCGAGGTCGGGGGCCAGTCGGCGGTCCTGACGTGGACGGGCTTCGAACAGATCGAGGCCGGCTCGCGGGTGTTCTTCCAGCTCAGCGCCGCGGTCGAGCCCAAGGTCGTGATCCAAGACGACAAGGTGATCGTCGAGCTGCCGCGGACCTCCGTGCAGGTCCGCAACAACCGGCGCAAGTTGATCACCCGCTACTTCAAGACCCCGGTCACCGAGGTCGAGATCCATCGCAAGGGCAAGACCGTCCACGCGGTCATGCAGCTGCGTTGGCCCTCCGAGCCGACCTGGTCGATCCAGCCCGGCACCAACGGCTATCAAGTGCTGGTGTTCGAGTTCCCCGACACCGCGCTCGGGTCGGCCTCGAGCGCGAGCGAAGCTGCACAGCCGAGCGCCGAGCCGGAGCCGAGCGAGCCCAGCCCGCCCGAGCAGCCCGTCGCGGACACGACCGACCCCTTCTTGCCCACCTGAGCCTTCAGGCCGGCAGGACGGGCGGCGCCGCGCCGCGGGCCAGCTCGAGCGCGGCCATCGTTCCGCTGGCGAGCGCGAGCACGACCAGGCCGACGCCGACGACCGGGGCGAGGACGCTCAGCAGCGCGGTCACGACCAACCACTTGTGCCGCATCGCTTGGCCGATCTTGGCTTGGACGGCGAGCTCGCGGACGACCGCGGCGAGCTGGGCTTCGTCTTCGGGCGCGAGCGGCTGGGCCTGCGAACGCGCCGGCAAGATCGCGTGGTTCTGCCAGAGCAGCTGGGTGGCGATCTCGTGCAGGCGATCGAGCTCGCGGTCGGCATCGGGCTCGCTGTTGGTCACGATGTTGACCGCGTAGGTGCGAATGCCCGGGATGTACACGCGCGCGCGGCCGAGCGCGTTGACGGCGTCGACGAGCAGATGGTGGGCCGTGGCCAGCTTGGCCTCCTTGGCCTCGGGGCCATCGAGGGTCAGCAGGACCATGTGCAGCATGTCGGTCGCCTCGTGCAGGAAGGTCTCGGCCATGCGGGTCTGATCCGGACCAAGGTGCCGGTAGCCGTGTTGCAGGGCGAGGCGATTCGGGACGCTCATGCTTCGCTTTGATCGTGCGCCGAGAAGCGGGTCGGGGCCACAGCGAATCACGTGATTTGTTTCGGTTCGAGCTCGTGGGGCGAGATGCCCGAGCGGACGCTGCGCCGGGTGATCGAGCCCCCTGATCACGATGTCGCGGTCGTCCGCGTCACTTCGCTCGTCCGCGCTCGATCGCCTTGGCCTCGTCCCAGAATTCGTCGAGCTTGGCGAGCCCCGCTTGGTTGGGATCGAGCTGCTGCTCGTGGCAGCGCTGCATGACATGCCCGAAGCGGCGCTGAAATTTGTCGACCGTTCGATGCAGCGCGAGCTCGGACTCGACGCCGAGCTTCTGCCCGAGCCGGACCAACACGAACATCAGGTCGCCGAGCTCCTCGGCGATCGCCGCTTGGTCGCCTTGCTCGATCGCTTGCTCGAGCTCGGCCCACTCCTCGCGGACCTTCGCGCGCGGGCCCTCGACGTCGGGCCAGTCGAAGCCGACGTGCGCGGCCTTGTTCTGGATCCGCCAGGCTCGCTGCAGCGCCGGCAGGCTGCGCGGGACTCCGGCGATCGGATCGGGGGCCGAGCTGGTTCGCGTCGTCGCGCCTCGTTGGTCGCGCTCGGCCTGCTTGATCCTCGCCCACTGCGACTCGACCTGCGCGGCGCTGTAGCGCGGCGGCGCGCCGCCGGGACCGAACACGTGCGGGTGCCTGCGGATCATCTTGCTGCGGATCGCCTCGACGACGCCGTCGAGATCGAAGTGACCCTCGCGCTCGCGGATCGCCGAATGAAACACGATCTGAAACAAGAGGTCGCCGAGCTCCCGCCGGTGCTCTTCCGGGTCGCCCTGCTCGATCGCCTCGAGCACTTCGTGCGCCTCTTCGAGCAAGTAGGGGCGCAGGCTCTCGAGCGTCTGCTCGCGATCCCAAGGGCAGCCGCGGGTCGGATCGAGCAGCCGCGCCATCAGGTCGTGCAGGCCCGCGAGGCCGTCGCGCAGGCCATGCTGGTGGTGATCGACGACCTCGTCGGGGCCGTGGTGGAGGACGAGCTCGCTGGGCTGGCTTGGTTTGCTCACGGACGCTTCGACGGGCTCGGGTTGCCGGCCCATGCTAGGGTCACGGCCCTCGTGCCATACCACAGCGCGCGACCGGATGGATTGACATGACCGTCGAGAGTCGAAAGCTCGTATTCAATGATCAGCGCGCGCTGCAATTGGTGCTCGGGACCCCGCCAGAGTCGAAGCGAGTGGTCGCCGAGCTCGAGCGAGCGACCGGCGTCGAGCTGCACGTGCGCGGGACCGAAGTGACGCTGCAGGGCGAGCCCGCGAACCTCGACTTGGTCGAGCGGCTCTTGCAGCAGAACTTCCGCATGGCTCGCGCGGGCCGACCGATGCTGCCGACCGACGTCGCGCGTGGAGTCGAGATCCTCCGCGAAGATCCCAGCGCCGAGCTCGGGAAGGTCTACGACGACGCGGTCATCAGCAAGTCGAGCGGCAAGGTCATCGCGCCGCGCAGCCTCGCGCAGAAGCGCTACGTCGACGCGATGCGGCGCAACAACCTGGTCTTCGGCGTCGGTCCGGCGGGCACCGGCAAGACCTTCCTGGCCGTCGCGATGGCGGTCCGTCGGCTGCAAGACAAGCAGGTCCGCCGGATCATCTTGAGTCGGCCCGCGATCGAAGCCGGCGAGAACCTCGGCTTCTTGCCCGGCACGCTCGAAGAAAAGGTCAGCCCTTACATGCGGCCGCTCTACGACGGGCTCTACGACATGCTCGACGGGCCCAAGGTCCAGCGGATGATCGAGCAAGGCGTGATCGAGATCGCCCCGCTCGCGTACATGCGGGGCCGAACCCTCAACGACGCGTTCGTGATCCTCGACGAAGCCCAGAACACCACGCGCGAGCAGATGAAGATGCTGCTCACTCGCATCGGCATGGGCACCTGGACGGTCGTGACCGGCGACCCCTCGCAGAAGGATCTCGACGGTCGCCAGACCAGCGGGCTGCCCCACGCGGTTCGGGTCTGCGGCGGGATCCCGGGCGTGTCGGTGTGCAAGTTCTCGCCCAACGACGTGATGCGCCACCCGCTCGTGCAGGACATCGTCCGCGCTTACGATCAGGATCAGCGCGATCGCAACGACCGGCGGGACGAGCGGCGCGGTCAGGATGGCCGTGGTGGCGAGTCCCGGCCGGCGCCGCGCGGTCGGAACGAGAGCGACGACGATCTCGGCAACGACGACTGAGTCCCAGGCCGAGCCCCGAAGCCGAGCGCTTGCCGGCTTCGGGCACTCGCGCCATGCTCCCGCCCCCCGCATTCATGGCCAAAGCGATTCCACAGCCCGAGATCATCCTTCAGGCCATGCAGGCCGAGTTGCAGCGCTCGGTCGAGGGCCTGCGCGTCCCGGGGAGTCCGCGACCCTACTACTTGGCCTACGGGCTGCGCCGGCATCGTGAGCTGCTCTTGCGGGCCTCGCATGGCTCGCTCAGCCGCGAGCGCGAGCGGGTCCGCAACGATCTCCACGTCGACCTGCGTATTGGTTCGCACGAATTCGACAACGTCATGGACGGCGGGCTCGACGGCGACGCGGCCGAGCGCGAGAGCGCCGACTGGCTGCAGGCGCCCGACGATCTCGACCCGATCGAGCTGCGCTGCGCGCTGTGGAAGCTGACGCAGATGAAGTTCGACGAGGCGATCGAGGACTACTACGACCATCGCAAGACGCTGGTCGCCGAGTACCTGCGCGACGAGGTCGAGAGCTTCACCCGCGAGCCGGCCCACGTGCACATCGAGCCGCTCGACGAGCGACCCTTGCCGCAGGCGCAGTGGGCCGCGAACCTGGTCGAGCTGTCCAAGCTCTTGCTCGAGCACCCGGAGGTCCACGATCCCGAGCTGACGATTCGGGCCGATCGCATCCATCGCTGGTTCGTCGACGGGACCGGCACCCAGGTCGTGACCAGCGATCTGTGGCTGGAGTTCGAGGTCCGCGGCTGGGTCCTGACCGACGACGGCGTCTACGTCGAGGCCAACCGCTCGCTGCCCTGTCGCGAGATCGACGAGATGCCGGACGCGGCGGGCATGCGGGCGCTGCTCGACGAGGTCCTGGCCGAGCTCGGCGAGCTGCGCGTGGCCGAGACCCTCGGGGCCTTCGTCGGCCCCGCGCTGCTCTACGGGCAGGCGGCGAGCACGATGTTCCACGAGGCGCTCGGGCATCGACTCGAGGGCAACCGACTCGTCGCGCGCGGCGAGACCCGGACCTTCGCCCACAAGCTGGGCGAGCGGGTCCTGCCGGCGGGCCTCGACGTCTACGACGATCCCAGCATGGTCGAGTTCGAAGGGCGCTCGCTCTGGGGCAGCTATCGGGTCGACGACGAGGGCGTGCTCTCGGCCCGCGCCGACCTGATCCGCGACGGCGTCTTGGTCGGGTTCTTGCGCAACCGGACCCCGCTGCCCGATCAGCAGCCCGAGTCCGAGGACGACCCCGAGCGGGCCGGCAAGCGACGCAAGACCATCCGCAAGGTCGAGACCCAGCACTCCAACGGCCACGGGCGGCACGACGGCGTCGAGCGGACGATGGCGCGGATGGGCAACCTCGTCGTCGAGGGTGAGCCTGGCGCGACCAAGTCTTTCGAAGCGCTCGAGGCCGAGCTGATCGCCCTGGCCAAGTCGCAGCAGCGTCGCCACGCGGCCGTGATCAAGCGGATCCGCGCCGGCGAGACGGCGACCAACAGCTACGACTTCCAGGTGTTCAAGGGCGAGCTGGCCCACATCGAGCTGATCGAGGTCGAGACCGGCCTGCGTCGGCGGGTCCGCGATCTCGAGCTGATCGGCACGCCGCTCTCGGCCCTGCAAAAGATCGTCGGCTTCGGCGGCAAGGCGGGCATCGATCACGGCTACTGCTATGCCGAGAGCGGATCGGTGCCGGTCGGAGGGATCGCGCCGGCGGTGCTGCTCTCCGAGGTCGAGCTGCAGCAGGCCAGCCGAACCGGCTTTCACGAGCCCTTGCTGCCCCCGCCCTTCGCCGACGACGGGTCGCGCGGACGCATCGGCAGCCTGCGCGAGCGCGGCCGTCGACGCCGCTGAGGCGCCAACGAGACCCAGATCTGGGCGCTGGCGCGAGCGCGCCGCGAAGCTTGAGCCTATACTGCGCGCGGTGTCGCTCATCCGCGACTTTGGCGGCTTGCTCGAGCGGCTCGAACTCGAGTTCGAGCCGGCACACATCGAGCATGTGGCGGCCAACAGCGTCCGCGTTCGGCAGCGAGGCGCAGTGTTTGCGATGGTCGAAGCGGGGGCCGAGCTTCCGCGAGACTTCGACGTGATCTTGATCGTCGGTGAGGCCGAGCGTCTGAGCGCGGCGATCGATCGCCTGGGCACCCGCCGCGTCCAGCTGCTGGCCCTGCCCGTCGACACGAGGATCGCCGATCAAGCCCTGCTCGCCGCCGCCGAGGCGGCGGTCCAACGCAACCGCGCCGACATGGTCGATCGTCTGCTCGGGGTCGGCGTCGCGCTGGTGGCCGAGCGTGATCCCGCCAAGCTGCTCGAGCTGATCCTCGGCGAGGCGCGGCGGATGGTCGGCGCCGACGCGGGCTCGATCTACGTGATCGAGGGCCCGGCCGACGCCCCGATCGGGCAAAAACGCCTGCGTTTTCGCTTCGCCGTGAACGCCTCGATCGCGACCAATTTTTCCGAGTTCACCTTGCCGATCAACGAGCACTCGGTGGTTGGCTACTGCGCGAAGACGGGCGACTGCATCAACCTGCCCGATCTCTACGGCGACGACCCGGCGGCCAGCAGCGCGGGCGGGCGGACCTTCACCCACGATCGCAGCTTCGACCAGCGCTCGGGCTACCAGACCCGCTCGATGTTGACGGTCGCGATGCAGCCGCCCGGGGGCGAGGTGCTCGGCGTGATTCAGCTGATCAACGCTCACGCCGATCCGCGTGACGAGAGCCCGCTGCACACGGCCGACGACTTCGAGCGCCGGGTGATCCCCTTCGATTTGGCGGCCGAGCAGATCGGCCGCTCGCTCGCGGCTCAAGGCGCGGTGGCGCTGGAGAACGCCCGGCTCTACGCCGAGATCGAGGCGCTCTTCGCCGGGTTCGTGCGGGCCAGCGTCAAGGCGATCGAGGCCCGCGATCCGCAGACGAGCGGGCACAGCGAGCGGGTCGCGAGCCTCACGGTCGAGTTGGCCAAGGTCGTCGACCGGGCCGACTCGGGCGAGCTGGCCGCGATCCATTTCGACGCTCAGGCGCTGCGCGAGATCAACTATGCCGCGTTGCTGCACGACTTCGGCAAGGTCGGCGTGCGCGAGGATGTGCTGGTCAAGGCCAAGAAGCTGCACCCGGG